>JAOACZ010000086.1 GCA_026417575.1 bacterium
AGGTGACACTCTGTACGGTGTATCAAGTGTAGCCCATGGGGTGCGTGCCGTGCGGAGTGAGCGGGCGGAGGTCCTGCGGTTTCGGAGCGATTTGCGCCATTATTTGACACGGGTGTTAGAGCCCGGGAGCGAGAAGCGGAGGGGATCACGCTAAGTGAGAGAAGGAGGGTCCATGCGCAAGACGATTCACCACTTATTAATGCTTCCACGAAGCATTCGGGTGCGGATGATGTCGGGCTTTGCACTGATGGGAGTATTGCCTATGTTGGTTAGCGTGTACGTGCTCACGAACCAGATTGCGCCAGTGCGGCAAGGGGTGCCGTGGATGTGCGTGATGATACTGCTGAGCGTAGTGTTAGTGCTGGCGGGGAGTCATCTGATGCGGGAGTCGGTCTGGAGTGTTATCAATGTGGCACGAACGGCGGACGAATTGTTGCGGCAGGCGAAAGAGGGTGCAGATGCGCGGGAGGTGGTGCGTTTGGAGCGGTTGCTGTGTTACATGGAAGATCAGCTTGCTGCGGCACGTCGGGCTTTGCAGGTGTATCGCGACGTAGCGCGGCGAGAGACGCGGAGTTATCGGTTACCCCCGCTGATTCCTGGGCAGTTGGTGCGCGCGCGGTTAGAAGAAGAGCTAGCGCGTAGCCGACGCGAAGGGAGTATGGTGACAGTATTTGCGTGGGAGACGGCGGTGGTCAGTGCGGAAGAGGAAAGAGACGAGACGCATGTGCCGTTATGGCTGCAGGAAGTGCTACGGAAGTCGGGGGCGGTGTTAGACGGTGTGGGGAGGGTACGCGCGGGTTATTGGGTGGGTGTTGCGCGAGGATTAGAGGCGGAGCAAGTGCCGGGGGTATTGACGACGATGAAACGTGTGGCGTTGACGCATGGGATTGATGCGGCGATGAAGGTATGGGTGAGCCCGCGCGAGGAGGTGGATGTGAGAGAGGTTATGCGTGGGATAGGAGAGGAGAGGGGGTAATGGCGGCGAGACTGTTTAGCCCGGAGACGACGCTTGACGAGCTGTTGCTAGTTAAGCGAAGGATTACGGAAGAGCAGTTGGCGGAGGTGCGGCGAGTACAAGCGATTGAAGGGGGTGGCTGGGCGAGCCACTTTGTTGATGCGGGCTGCATCAGCGAAAACGAATTGCTCCAGTTGGTGATCAGTGAAACGGGCCTACCGTACTTGCCGGTATTACGGGTCACACTGAAGCCTGACTTAGTACGTGAATTCACGACGGAATTTCTGACAACCTTCGAATGCCTGCCAATTGATGAGATTCCGCCGGTTTTGACCCTCGCGACGCCGAATCCTTTTCAAGTGGAGTTATTACGCAGTCGCAAGAGTGCAGTCCGGGAGGTACAACTATTTGTTTGCCGGGTGAGCGAGTGGCGGGAATGTATGCGGCGGATAACGCAGGAGCGCGGTGTGACATGAGTGTTGAGGGACACTATCCAGACAGTTTTGCTGAGGAGCTCGTCGCGTGTGGATTATTACGGGAAGAGGAGCGGCAAGAAGCGCAACGGGAACAGCAAACGCGGGGGGGGCGATTGTGTGATATTTTGGTAGAAAAGGGGTATGTGACAGAACGTACCCTTCTGGGGTGTTTTGCCCGCGTACACCATATACCACCTGTGAGCCTCGAAAGCTTGCAGATTGAAGCAGAGGTGTTGGAGCTGGTGCCCGAAAAGGTGGCAACATACTACAAGGCAGTGCCAGTTGGTCGGGCGGGAAACTATCTGACCGTAGCGATGGTGGACCCGCTGAATGTGTTCGCGTTAGACGATTTGGCGCTCATCACGAGTTTGAAAATTATTCCTGTAGTGGCCTTAGCGTCTGAAATTCAAGCGACACTTGAGCGGCATTATCATCAGACCGAACAATTCGAGGAGATCATCGCGACAATTGAGGGAAGCGAAGACATCAGCGAGGCTCAGATTGGGCCACGAGAGGTAAATCTCGACCAACTGCGCGAGGAGCCGAGTGCGCCGGTTGTGAAGCTGGTGAATTTGATATTAACCCAGGCAATCGATGAGCGGGCGAGTGACATTCACTTTGAGCCGTTTGAACGGAAGGTAGTGATTCGGAATCGGATAGATGGGGTTTTGTATGAACGTTCGAGCCCGCCACCTGCGATGTATCGGGCGATCTTGTCGCGTTTAAAGGTGATGGCACAGCTTGACATTGCTGAGCACCGGCTGCCGCAAGACGGGCGGTTTCGGATACGGACGCGGGGAAGGGAGGTAGACTTTCGCGTTTCCACATTGCCGACAGCGTATGGAGAGAAAGTGGTGCTGCGCGTGCTTGATAAAGGCATGCAAGCGATGGATATTGATCGTTTGGGGTTAGATGCGGCGAGCTTAGAACGTTTTAAGCAGGCATTGGACGCACCACACGGGATGATCTTCGTGACAGGGCCAACAGGGAGCGGCAAGACGACAACATTGTACGCCTGTTTGCAGCGCTTGAATACGCCGCGGGTGAACATTGTCACGATTGAGGATCCGATCGAGTATCAATTTCCTGGGATTAATCAAGTGAATGTAAATCCGGACGTTGGCTTAACATTTGCGGCGGGGTTACGCTCGATCCTCCGGCAGGACCCGGACATCATCATGGTTGGGGAAGTGCGCGACACAGAAACGGCGGATATTGCGGTAAAGGCGGCGTTAACAGGGCATTTGGTGTTGACGACATTACACACCAATGATGCTGCGAGTACGTTTGCTCGTTTGGTCGACATGGGAGTGGAACCGTATTTGATCGCTTCGGCGGTGAATCTTGTGGCAGCGCAACGATTGTGTCGGCGGCTGTGCACGCGCTGCAAACGCAGTGTGACGATTGATCCGGGTGTGCTGGAACGGGCACAGTTCAGATTGGGAGCGGGTCAGGGAGCTAGTTTTTGTGGACCTGTAGGATGTCAATACTGCCGCAACACGGGGTATGCGGGGCGATTGGCGCTGATCGAGGTTCTGACGGTAACTGAAGCGATGCGGCGAATGATTATGACCAACCGAGAAGCCATGCAGATCAAGCAGCTCGCGCTGGCTGAGGGCATGCAGTCGTTGCGACAGTGTGGGCTTGCGCGAGCTGCCGAAGGTATTACGTCGTTAGAAGAGGTGCTACGGGTGACCACAGCCGATTGAGGCAGATGAAAGCGTTTCGTTGCACGTATCGAGAGCCAAATGGGACGGTACGAAGCGTGCGGATTGAAGCGGAGACGCAGGCGGAGGTTGTTGAGGGGCTGGCGGCACGTGATTACTTAGTGCTCTCGGTAGTAGAAGAACCAGCTGGCTTGCGGCGACGATGGTGGCGGCGTTCGCGGGTGAAAATAAAAGCTGATGAAGTGGTGTTGTTTGTGCGGCAGCTCGCGACGATGATAGATGCAGGCATGCCGTTATTGCAATGTTTGCAGACGCTGGAAGACCAGGCTGAGCCTGGGGATTTTCGTAGTGTGCTACACGGATTAGTTGAAGATGTGACACGCGGGCGGAGTTTTTCCGAGGGGCTGGCGAATCATCCGCGCGTATTTGACAAACTATTTATCAGCATGGTGCGAGCTGGTGAGACTGGGGGTTTTTTGGCGGAGATTCTGGAGCGACTGGCGACGCACATGGAAAACGCAGCGGCGTTACGGCGCAAGATAAAGTCGGCATTGATGTATCCGGCGGTCGTGATGACGGTGGCGGTAGGCATCACGGTGTTGTTACTTGTCAAGGTAATTCCGGTATTTGAGCGGATGTTTCAGGAATCGGGAGCGGAGCTGCCGTTACCGACGCGGGTGCTAATCGGGGTAAGCCACGGGCTGCGGGAGTGGTGGTTTGTGTTGGTGCCGCTGATGGGGGGAGTGGTATGGGGGCTACGCTGGTACGGTCGGACCCCGCGCGGAAAAATGCGTATGGACCGGCTAAAATTCAAGGTGCCGATATTTGGCACACTGGTACAGAAGGTGGCGATTGCACGGTTTAGCTCAACACTTGCGACACTTCTGCAGAGTGGGGTACCGATCATCAAGTCATTGGAGATTGTGGCGGAGAGCTCTGGTAACGAGGTTATCAACGCCGTGCTGCGCGAGGCGATGGAGCGGACGGAACGGGGAGAGCAGGTAGCGAGCGCGCTACGGAACTCAGCTTACATACCACGCATGGTGAGCAAGATGGTGGAAGTGGGGGAGAGCACTGGGCGTCTTGACCAGATGTTGGGGCGCATCGCGGCTTTTTACACGGAGCAGGTGAACACTGCGATAGCAGGTTTGACGGCGCTGATCGAGCCGTTGTTGATCATCTTTCTGGGGGTTGTGGTAGGTGGGATCATGCTTTCGATGTTCTTGCCGATCTTCAAGCTGACGACGGTGATCAGTTAGGCAGCCATGGCTGTTCTGGCAGAACAGGAAGGCTTGCGCAAGCGAGTGCAGTGGATGATGATCATCCGGCTGGTGGTGATTTCGGTCACCCTGGCAATTGGGTCGTGGTTATTTGAGTTACCGCTAAGTCGTTTTTATCATTACATTTACTTCTACTACATAGCCTCGCTGCTCTACATCATTTACCTGCAGCGATCACGCGAGGTAGCCTTTTTAGGTGTTTTGCAGATTCTCGTTGATCTCTTGGCTGTCACGTCTATTTTAGTGATCGCGGACCCGATTGACACGATGTACGGAAGCTTGTACAGCGTGGTGATTGTGTTTTCGTCGCTTGTATTTCCTCGCTGGGGGGGCATGATTACGGCGGTGACGGCGATTGTGCTGTACGCGATGTGTGTGTTGCATAGTTACCGGAGCGCACCGATCACATTTCGTGCGGCGAGCGACTATGCATTGTTTGTGACGTACATGCACACGGTGATCTTTCTCGGGATGGGGTATTTGTCGAATTACGTGAGCCGTCTTCTGCTGAAGAAGACAGAAGAGTTAAGCCAGCTGGAGGAACAGAGTAACTATGTGTTCCGCCATGTGCGGACAGGCATATTGATGGTAGATGAGGGCGGGCTGATTCGGTATGCGAATCCGGCGGCGGGGCAGATGCTGGGATGTGGGCCAAAAGATCTATTAGGATTACACTGGCATGGAGTGCTTGGGATTGACCGAGTGGACAGTGTGCAAGCGCGGAAGGAGTTGGAGGCGGGACGGGAGGTGGAAGTGATGGCGAGCCGGCGGGATGGGAGCGAGGTACCGCTTGGCATTACCGCGTCACCGGTTGCGTATCCGTCGGGACGGTCGCGATACAGTATTGTGCTATGCCGGGATTTGCATGAGCAGCGGGAACACGAACGACGGCTACGAGACGCCACGCGGTTAAGTGGTATTGTCGAATTATCGGCGACCATTGCACATGAAATTCGCAATCCACTTACGTCGGTAAGCGGGTCGGCGGAATTGTTACTAGAGCAATTGCACGATGAACGCTTGCAGGGGCTAGCGAGGACGATTATCCGGGAAGTGGAGCGACTTGATGCGATTGTCGAGGATTTCTTGACATTCACACGGCTGCGAACGATGGAACTCACCCAGTGTGACTTGAACGAATTATTAACGGACGTAGCCGTGTTGTTGTACCACAATCGGCGTTTTAAGCCGACGATGAAGATCATATATCGGGAGTTGCCGGAACCTGTACCGGTGGTGGTGGATGTGAGGCAATTTAAGCAAGCGTTGTTAAATCTGGGATTAAACGCGCTGGACGCGATGCCGAACGGGGGCGAGCTGGAGATAACCGCCGAGCCGTACGAGAGCAGAGTAGTGATTACGGTACGTGACAGCGGAGTAGGGATTCCCCCGGAGGTGCTCCCTCACATTTTTGAGCCTTTCTTTTCGACGAAGGAAGAGGGTACGGGAATTGGGTTATATGTCACACAGCGGATCGTTGAGAGTCACCGCGGAACGATTACGTGTCGTTCGGAGGTGGGGAAGGGTACAACGTTCCGCCTGGAGATACCACGGCGCATGGAGGTATAAGATGAGCAACAGCGAAAGGGCACGCATTCTGGTGGTAGATGACGAGGAAAACATTGTTGAGGTGATGCGCAGTGCATTGTTAAGCGAAGGGTATGATGTGCAGGCGACGAGTGATCCTCTGCGGGCGGAGCGGATGTTAGAGGAGAACGAGTACGACTTGGTGGTGACGGATCTCAAAATGACACCGGTGGATGGGCTTGGGCTGCTCCGGCGCTGCAAGGAGCGGGATCCGCACATGCAGGTACTGTTGATCACAGCGTTTTCGACGGTAGAGACGGCTGTGGAGGCGATGAAGGCGGGGGCGTTTGACTACATTGTCAAGCCGTTTAAGTTATCGGAGCTAAAGTTGGTAGTGCGACGTGCATTGGAGCATCGGGCGACGATCGTGGAGAACGATCAGCTAAAGGCGATGTTGCGGCAGAAATACGATCTGAGCAACATTGTGGGAGAGAGTCCAGCGATGCAGCGGGTGTTTGAACGGATTCGCAAGGTGGCGGATACTGATGCAACGGTGCTGATTACGGGGGAAAGTGGAACGGGTAAGGAACTGGTGGCGAAGGCTATTTTTGCTAATAGTCGCCGGCATGACAAACCGTTTGTCTCGATCAACTGTGGTGCGCTGCCGGAAACGTTATTAGAGTCGGAATTATTTGGGTATGTGAAAGGGGCGTTCACAGGTGCCATTGGCGATAAACGGGGCTTGTTTCAAGCGGCGGATGGAGGGACAATTTTTTTGGATGAGATTGGGCTGACTTCGCCGGCGTTACAAGTGCGGTTACTGCGCGTACTGCAGGAGCGGGAGGTACGACGGGTAGGGGATACGAAAGATTTTAAGGTAGACGTACGGGTGATAGCGGCGACGAATGAAGATCTGCAGGCAAAGGTGAGAGAGGGCAAGTTTCGTGAAGATTTGTACTATCGGTTGAGTGTGATACCAATTCACATTCCGCCTCTGCGTGAGCGTGCGAGTGACATTCCCTTACTGGTGCAGCATTTTTTGGATCGCATCAACACAAAGACAGGAAGGAGGTATCGTGCCAGCAAGGAGTTTTTAGACCTACTGACGGTGTATGAATGGCCTGGGAATATTCGGGAGCTGGAAAATGTGATTGAGCGTGCGACAGCATTAGCGGAGGGGAACATTCTACGGCCGGAGGATCTCCCGGACAACATTGTAAGCTATCGGTCCGAGGGCGTGCCTAAAATTTCGCGTGAACTTCGAGCGGTGGTGGAAGAGACGGAGCGTGCACATATTGCCCGGGTGCTGGATGAGACAGGCGGCAACAAAAGACTGGCGGCACGGATTATGGGTATTGACTTGGCGACACTGTATCGCAAGATGGAACGGTTAGGGATCAAGGGGTGACCACGGGGCTGGGGCACAAAGTGAATGATGGTGCGCGAAAAAGACATGCAATCGTCGCGAAGACGGACAAGAGAGGGACAGGCGACTACGTCACCGAGGCGGTTGCGTCGTGCGAGGCGTGCTTGGTGTCAAACAGACAAGGCAAAGTTGGAGCTAGATAAGAACGAGAAGCTTCTTGTTGGAACTTGAAATTGAGAGATGGGATGGCCGGATCGCAGTTGCCAGAGCTGGTGAGGCAGCATTCGTTGTCGGAGACCATTAGCTTCGAGTGACTGAACGGGGGTGGGGGAGAACTTGAGGCAACTCCTGCCTCAAAGACCTGCGATGGTTAGCCTATCATTGTTCGTCGCATGCTGCGCAGGTTGAACGCTACCGGAGACAGGGATATCAAATGAAAAGACTTAGCAAGGCGGGATGTGGCAAGCTGACAAGGCGCGCATCGGGAAGAAAATAGAGGATAATGATGCGTAGAGAGTGTTCGCACAGCGGAGAGCCCGAGGACGTTTTTTGGGGATGTGAGCGAAAACTTCATCTGGGTAATCAAGATCAACACGTACGATGAGGGAGCCAGGTGCGGCAATCGGGGGATCCAATTGATTGAAAGTTCTTCACACGTGGTGAATAGGCGCCATTCGGTAAGGGCTTCATGCGCTTGCGCTACCAAGGTGCCGTGTAGCGCAAAGTGACGGCCTTCCACAGCTGCGGGCTCTCTACGCTGACGATATATTAACTCGGTTGTTTGTGCCGCTGGGGAGGCCGTGAGAGCTGACAAGGAGGAGAAATTAACGGTGGTTCTGAAAGCGAAGGTAGCGAGCTCGGTGGGAGTAAAGCTGGGCATGAAGAGGGCGGAGAATGCTAGCGAATTGAAAGGGCCCGCGGAGAGTGGTGGGAGGCGTGGCGAGCGCCGCGTGCGTCACCGAGCACACGCGCTTCCATTCTATGCCGCACTGCGCCGGGAGCATTAACGAACTGAAAAGCCGCCGCTGCCAGCGACGAAGATATTGAAGACAGCGGTCTGTACGCACGAGCTATGCTATCATCCTTTAGAGGTTAAGTGGCGTCGCTACTGACGTAGGGGATGCCTGCTTTAGCGAGGAGCAGCGGGGTAGGCGCAGGGGCGGAGCGGTTGGACGGAGCAGAATCAGGTGAAGCATGCAAGCGAGGAGCATGGTGGAATGGGGAGGGGGGAACAGGCCGCTGCGTGCGGAGGAGCTGGAGGCGAGGAAACGCTGCCAATTAGATGGGGAGCATGGCGTTGGGGGCGGTCAATACCAAGCAACAGATAGAGCAAGGAACGAGCAAGAGGGAACAACGGAACAACACTTGCCCAGCTCGTCGCGAGGCGGGCCTGCACTTTTAGGGAATGGCGTGTGTAGGAGCAACGGTTTTGTAGGAGGCAAAGAGAAGAAGACAAAATGGCGCCAAAGCCTGTGGAGGGATGCGCTCATGAAGAAAACGTTGGCGAGCCCTCGATTTCGAAGTCGCAGAGCAGGGGCATGTGATCGGACAGCCGGACCGCCGGTATTTCAAAGTGGGTGATACGGACGCCAGGGCCATAAAGAATATAGTCGAGTTGACGCCGGGGTGCGTGACTGGGATGAGAAGGAACGCCAAACGTGTTTGCGTTGCGAAGCCCAGTGGCAGCGAGAAAAAGTTGCAGCTCGCGATCGCCCCAAAGTAAGTTGAAGTCGCCTGCCACAAGGACAGGTTTCCGAACGGCCTTTACCAAATGGTAGAGGTCGCGTAGCTGGTGGTGGCGGTGGCGGAAAAAGAGCGACAGGTGGACGAGGAAGATCACGCAGTCCTCAAGCTCCAGTTCGATGACGAGGCGCTTAACACCGTCCTGGAAATAGTGAAATGTTTGAGCGTGGATAGTTTCGCGAGTGAGGAAGGCATTACCTTGTTTATTAAGGATCGGGATGCGTTGGATGAACGCATTCGGACGATATTTGGATTGGTAAACATGAAAATGGCCGAGGCGGCGAGCGATCAGCTCTGCCTGATTTTGGCGGTCAGCACGATACGAGCCGCTATCCACCTCGATCAAGCCAACGATGTCGGGGTTGAGCGACTCAATGAAGCTCGCGATTCGCTCAATATTTTCGGCGGTGGGCTTCAGATAACCGCTGAAAGGGAAAGGCAGGTGGAAAAAAGGACTACAGCCTGCACCGTAGCGAATGTTATACAAAAGGAAGCGCACCGCAGTATACCGTGCGGAACGAGGAATTAGACTATAACATGACCTTGGGGGCCAAGGTTCTCTTTACGTGATTCATGCGAGTAGATGATAGCAGAGGATAAAGGAAAAGTCAAACCAATAGTTTTTTTCAAGCCAGGGACAGAAAGGACCAGTTGATGGTCTGTGGCGTGGATACTTACTTAGGCAGAGAAGATTGCTGAGCAGGGTCACGTGAAGGGCAAAGAATTATTTCCGATTCGACTAGCACGACAGCGCGGTTAGGCTGGGAATTGCTGCGTTTTTAACAGGGAATCACCTAGGCCCGGCGGATAGACGTTTGCAGGCCAAAAGTGCGCAGCAGGGAGGCAAGGGCGTACGCATTTGTTGCTCGGTTGCGGCGACACGCGGCGCCCCGCCCGGTGGCGGCCCGAACGAGGCTGGGGTGGTCCGAACGCTCAGCGCGCAATCGCGTACGGGGTACAGGGTGGGACTATGATGAGCACAGCTGTTACACAAGCTAGTGCGGAAGACGGCGACATCAGTCTCATGGACAAGGTGAGTATGGCATGGGTGAGAATCTGGCGTGCACCGGCTAGTCATGGTGAAACACTGAGCAGCCAGGCCAAGTCAGGTGTGGGAGATAGCTTAACGAGGCTCAGAAGAATTGTGATTAACGATTTGCAAATGTGGGAGGTGGTAAGGGCGGGCAAGTGTGGTGGACCGTGATCATGGAGACGCGTGGCCGTCGACACGATGGCATTTTTAGGATTGCGGGCCGATGTGGTTGACGTTGGATTGCGGACGCGGAGGCCGGTGAGCGGCCCGATAAATTCAAAGGACACGAAATGTCGTTTGCATGAGACAAAAATGGTTGCTTGGGACGGTCGCTGGCGTCGGCCGCCGCTCACTCGCGCGAACACGCTGCGTGCGAAATCCAACGACACAAACCGCGATTTGCAAACAACGAAAATTGTTGCTTGAGCGCATGGGCACCAGGTGGCTGAATACGGCGAAACATGTCAGCAGCGAGGCCGGTGCCCCTCGAGGATTGGTGGTTATGGCGTGCGGCGAAGCGGCGAGGCTCGATGTGGGAAGGCATGCAAGGAAGCGCTCACCGGGGCCGGTGCCCCTCCCTCAAATGGGGTTTGCGTGGAGCGTGCGCACCTGACTTGGTGCGGGATTGCGGGCACCGGGGCCGGTGACCCTCCATAAGATGGGGTTCCGCGAATTGCAGGCGAGCGGGTGTGTGGGGGAAGTGGGCACGGAGGTCGGTGCCGTTGTTTACGACACAGGTGAAGGGAGGTGCGCACGTAGGAATTGTGGTTGTGCAGTTATGAGCGGCATGTAAGTTGGCGGAGTGCGAAGCTATTGACGGGATCAGGCCTTGTCGTCGGTGGACAAAAGGCTGGTGATGCGCTATAATCTTTGCACGTGAACGAGAATGTGCGACAGTTGTGGGCGCCCTGGCGCGTTGGCTACATTGTTGGGCCGAAGCCGACGGGATGTGTGTTTTGCGCGAAAGCGACGGCGACGCCGGCAGATGACGCGGCCAACTTGGTGTTGGCGCGCGGGCGGGAGTGTTTTGTGATGATGAACATCTACCCGTACAACCCTGGTCATTTACTCGTACTGCCCTATGTGCACGTGGGTGAGCTCGAGGAGATGAGCGAAACGGCGCGGGTGGAGCTGTGGGACTTGGTACTGGTATGGAAACAGCGCTTGCAAGCGGTGATGCATGCGCAGGGGTTCAACATTGGCGTGAATCTTGGTCATGTGGCGGGAGCGGGGATCACCGAGCATGTGCACGTGCACGTTGTACCGCGCTGGAATGGCGACACTAATTTTATGAGCGTAGTAGGGGACGTGCGGATTGTCTCGCAATCGTTGCAGGATTTGTACGAGCAGTTGAAGGATCATTGTTAGGAGGGACATGCAAGCAGCACAGATCAAGTATCTCGAAGCATTGTTGAACGCACCGAGTCCATCTGGGTATGAGGATCAGGCGCGGGAGGTGTGGCGACGGGAGATGCGGACGATCGCGGACCGGGTGTATGGCGACACGCATGGGAACAGTTTTGCGGTGTTGAATGAGAATGGTATGCCGCGCGTGATGTTGGCGGGGCACATTGATGAGATTGGATTTCAGGTTAGCTATATAAGTGAAGAGGGCTACGTTGGCTTCCGGGCGCTGGGCGGGTTTGATGAGCAAATAGTGCCTGGGCGGCGGGTAGTGATTCACACTGCGCACGGGCCGGTGAAAGGGGTGATTGGAAAGAAGGCGATTCACTTGATGAAGAAAGAGGAGCGGGACAGGAAGCTGAGTCTAGACGATCTGTGGATTGACATTGGGGTCGAGAACGGGAAGAAGGCGCGGAAGTTGGTCGAGGTGGGGGATGCGATCACGTACGCGGAAGGGTTTGAACACTTGACAGGGGACGTGTACATTGGGCGCGGGGTGGACGATCGCATAGGTGCGTTTGTGGTGGGGGAGGTACTTCGGTATTTGAAGGGCCGACGTTTTTCAGCGGCGGTGTATGCGGTGGCGACGGTGCAGGAAGAGATCGGCTTGCGCGGGGCGCACACGAGTACGTTTGGGGTGAATCCGGATGTAGGGTTTGCGGTAGACGTGACGCACGCGATGTCGGCGGACACGAACAAGAAGCTGCTGGGGGACATACGGCTGGGCAAAGGGCCTGTGGTCAGCCGGGGACCGAATTTCAATCCCAAGCTGTACGCACAAATTATGAGCGTAGCGAAGGCGAAGAAAATAGCGGTGCAGGTGGAGGCGGCGCCGCGGGGCACTGGTACGGATGCGAATGTGATGCAGTTGACGCGTGCTGGGGTGGCGACAGCGTTAGTCAGTGTGCCGAACCGCTACATGCATACGCCGGTGGAAATGTTTAATCTGACAGACGTGGCGCAGGCAATCAAGTTAATTGCCGAAACAATCTTGAGTTTCACGGCGAAAACGGACTTTGTGATTTGATGAGTGGGGCGAGGGGTGAGATACCGCTTTCGCGTCCGGATGTGACGGAACACGAGATCGCGGCGGTGACGGCTGTGTTACGGACGCCGCACTTAAGCTTGGGGCCGCGGGTGGCGGCATTTGAGGAGTGTGTGGCGGCGCGGGTGGGAGCACGGTATGCTGTGGCGGTCAGCAGCGGGACGGCTGCGTTGCATCTCTGCGTGCGTGCTCTCGGAATCGGGCCAGGAGATGAAGTAATCACGACGCCATTTTCTTTTGTGGCGTCGGCAAACTGCGTGTTGTTTGAGGGCGCGCGACCGGTGTTTGTTGACATTGATCCTGTAACGCTCAACCTTGACGCGAAGCGCGTTGCGGCGGCAATCACGCCGCGGACGAAGGCGCTTTTGCCCGTACATGTGTTTGGGTTACCTGCGCCGATGGACGCGCTGTTGGAATTAGCGCGCACGCACGGGCTGGCAGTGATCGAGGATGCGTGCGAGGCGTTAGGTGCGTACTATTGTGGACGCCATGTTGGCACGCTGGGTGATTGTGGTACGTTTGGTTTCTACCCGAACAAGCAGATTACCACTGGGGAAGGGGGAATGATTGTGACAAACCGCGAAGATATTGCGCGGCTGGCCTACTCTCTGCGCAATCAAGGTCGCGATGATGGCATGGGGTGGCTGAGCCACGCCCGGCTGGGGTATAACTATCGTCTAAGTGATATCAACTGTGCACTGGGAATTGCGCAGATGGAGCGGCTGGAAGAGATTCTTTCGGCGCGGGCCAAGGTAGCAGCATGGTACGAAGAACTTTTGGCGACGGAAGCTCCGACAGTGGTGCGCCCATGTGCGCCTCCCGCGGGAAGCACGCGCAGTTGGTTTGTGTATGTGGTGCAACTGCCGCCAGGTTACACGGCGGGGGAGCGGGATGCCTTGATTAAGCATTTGCGTGCACAGGGAATTGGGTGCAATCATTATTTTCCGTGCATTCACCTACAGCCATTCTATCGCGCAGAGTTTGGGTATGGTCCAGGTGATTTTCCTGTGGCAGAGGAGATAAGTGCGCGGAGCGTAGCCTTGCCGTTTTACAATCGCCTGCAGCGCGAGGAGGTGGCGACTGTAGCGCGAGCCGTGGGGGCGTGGCTGCGCGGGCATCGTTCTGGGGCCTAGGTCAGGCCAAGGAGGTGGGGCGAGGGGAGCGGGAGAAGCGTCTGGAAAAGACGGCGAGTGCTACCAGCACTGCGAGGGCGCAAACGGGTTCGGGAACGATCACGCCGCTAATGATCAGGGAATAATACTGCTGACCACCGCTCAGGACCGACTTATGACTGACAGCGATAGTGTAGGTACCAGGTGACGATCCCGCCGGCAAGAGAACCTGTTCGACATTATCTACGACATTGTCACCGTTAGTGGCGGGGGCGGCAGGTGCAGCGTAACTGAGGACGAAGGGGAAATTAGTTTCCCCGAGCGGCCCATAGACGCGGAGATCCAAGTCGTTGACAAGTCTCGGTGAACGGTTGTCGTGGAGGGAGGTTGCTGCTCCTGGGGGATCGGTCCAACATAGCGTAGCGCGCAGTGGGGAACTTCCGTCATAGCCAACCGCATAGGAGATGGCAGGCGTACCGGCGTTCAAGATGTCCTCGACGATCATGGCAGAGATGCCGGTGAGATCATCATCAATGAGTTGGGCGGCGCGGAGGGTATTCATCAAGCCCCAGCCAAAGCAATAATCCGGCCCGGGGGTGCCGAGGTCGTCTGCTGTGTGAATAATCAAAGCTTTGAGGGTGCTAGAGCGCATCGCGTTGCCGGGGTTCACGCGATTGAAATACTCGACGAGGAGAGCTGCGGATCCACACACGTTGGGCGATGCCATACTTGTTCCACTCATTGTGGCGTAACTGTTGTTATTCGGGGTGGAGCAGGAGTAGAGACTGACACCATTCCCGACCACATCTGGCTTGATCCGGCCATCGTCAGCGGGGCCCCAGCTGCTGAAGGAACTCATTGTGGCATTGGCGAGGGAGCGCGAGCTGCCAGCGACGGCGTCATTGACAGCTCCGACTGTGAGGATATTTTTTGCGACAGCGTAGGTTGGTAAGGTGTCATAGCCATTCTTGTACACACCGTCGCCTTTAGCGTGTTGAGCTGGGTCGTACGTTGCGGATGACCATGAGAAACCATTCCAATAATAAAAGGTAGCACCGGGGCTTGGTGCGTTGTCGTTGCGATCATTGCCTGCAGCTTTGATGATCAAGTAGTATGGTGCGTTGAAGGCGATTGAATCCCAGCTTTGCGCTCTGTTGTTATACTGACCGAAGTACGGCGACTGCGTAACGGTGATGTAATGGTACCAGTAGTTGCCGTCCCAACCGCTTGCGGTCCCATAGGAATGATTAGAGAGGTAAATGCGAGAGGACTGATTTGGTGCACTGGCGGCGCGGCTTGCCATTTCGCTGGCATCATTGTTCCATTCATAGGAGTCGATACGAGCACACGGGGCCATGCCACGGGCGCTAGCAACAATGCCCGTAGCAGCGATGGTGCCGGCCACATGGGTGGCATGATCAAGGGGTGAGCCGCCATCTTTGACGGTGACACGGCTGGTGAATTCTTGATGAGTGGTCAAGACGGCACCGCCATCCCAGATGCCGATCGTGAGATTGGAACCGGAAGCAAAGAAAGGTGCAGTGTTGCGTACCAGATTTGCAGCGGTAGAAATTGCGGCGTTGGCGTTGCAGGTGACGTAGTACTCGGGTTCGCCACGTTCGTCGAACCGCATTAATTCGTAGACATGGCCCCGAGCCACAAATCGCACCGGAACATCGTGCTGACGTGCAAGCTGCCAGGCAGCAGCTTTGGCTTGAGCTTCCTGGGCCTCAAGTGCAGCAGCCACCTGCTGCCGGCGATGTTCGTTGTTAAAGGCGGCAGGCTCAGGACGCGCCAGCAATGCACCTTGGGCGGGCGCGACAACGAATGCGAACACACCCACAACGATCTCAGACCACAAACCGGGTCGCGCTGGGAAGAGACGCGCAATCATTTCAAAATAGAGTAGCATTTTTCGTCATCTATGGCAACAAAGTCTGCGGAAGAACTGGCTCATTCATGCTGACGCAGTTTAATTCTCTTGGGTAGCTGATAGATTGGTCTTAATCGTTGCTCATCGCGAGCAAGTGGGCGCTGCTGAGAATCAGGCTGTGCGCGTGGTGAGTACGCACACTTAGAGGAGTGCGGGCTCTGCCAATGAGCACACTCAGCTTGCGAGTGAGGTCGCTCAAGGTTTTTGACGTGAGCTCTGTTCACGCGTCAGGCCAGTTGAGAAATGCAATCGCTGTAGGCGGCGCTGCTTGCGAGGTGTGTTCATGACAACAAGCTACGAGTATTTCGAGGAAACCACGCAAGGTTGACGGCGAGCAGTTGACAATCCGGGCCACAAAGACTACAATAGTGTGCGTTTTTCCAGTAATCAATCGCGAAAGCCCTTGTTTTCACCCCAGGATTGGCAAGGTGCGGTATGGACTTGAAAGAAATAAAGCAACTGCTCCGGCTGATGGACGAACATGGTCTGACGGAATTTGTGCTGGAGCGCAAGGACGCCAAGTTATCACTGAAGCGTGGGAGCGCAACGAGCCCTGGGCCTGCCGCGCCGATGGCGATGCCGGCTCCCGGAGTATTTCCAATACCAGCGGTGCCGAGTAGTCCCGCCGCGCCGCCAGCCGCCGCTGGTCCCGCGGCTGCGTCAGCGCCTGGTGCGGCTGGGGCTGCTGAAGAGGAAAAACTGGTCGAGATCAAGTCGCCGATGGTTGGTACGTTCTATGCCGCGCCCAGCCCTGACAGCGAGCCGTATGTACAGCCTGGCGCGCATGTGAATCCGGATACCACGGTCTGCATTGTCGAGGCGATGAAGATTATGAACGAGATCAAGGCAGAAGTGAGTGGTACCATTGCACAAGTCTGCGTGAAGAACGGACAGCCGGTGGAATTCGGCCAGCCTCTCTTTAAAGTACGCGTGTCGTGATGACGACGTGCGCTGAACATCATTTACGTTCTCACATATGTTTCAGAAGATATTAATTGCGAACCGCGGCGAGATCGCCCTGCGCATCATTCGGGCGTGTCACGAAATGGGCATAAAGGCAGTGGCTGTATACAGCGAAGCAGATCGTAATGCGTTGCACGTAAAATATGCCGATGAGGCGTACTGTATCGGGCCGCCACCTGCGGCGCAAAGTTACTTGAACATTCCCCAAATCATAGCGGCGTGTGAGATTTCAGATGCCGAGGCGATTCATCCTGGCTATGGTTTTTTGGCAGAGAATGCGCATTTTGCAGAAGTGTGCGAGTCGTGCAACATCAAATTCATTGGGCCGACGCACCGGGCGATTGAACAATTAGGTGACAAAGCCAATGCGAAGGCACTGGCGAAGCGCGCAGGCGTTCCCACTGTGCCGGGCAGCGACGGGGTGGTGAAGAGCGTGGATGAGGCGCTGCGTGTTGCCCGTGAGATTGGCTATCCGCTGATCATCAAAGCCTCAGCAGGCGGTGGGGGGCGAGGCATGCGGGTGGTGCACACGGACATCAGCTTGCAGAATGCGTTCAACACGGCGAGTGCCGAAGCGGAAGCGTGTTTTGGCAATCCTGCGGTGTATATAGAGAAATACATTGCCGAGCCACGGCACGTTGAAATTCAAGTCTTGGCTGATGAGCATGGCAACATCATTCATTTAGGGGAACGCGACTGTACGGTGCAGCGACGGCATCAAAAGTTGATCGAAGAAACACCGTCGCCGATTGTGAACGAGGAGTTGCGTGCAGCGATGGGCGCTGCGGCATGCAACTTAGCGCGCGAGGCCGGCTACACCAGCGCGGGCACCGTTGAGTTCTTGGTTGATGAAAACGGCAAATTTTACTTCATGGAAGTTAATACGCGCGTCCAGGTCGAGCATTGCGTCACTGAATTAGCGACAGGTATTGACATCATTCAACGGCAAATTATGATCGCAGCGGGCGAGCCTTTAGGGCTTACCCAGGGCGACATCAAATTACAGGGCTGGACGATTGAGTGCCGCATTAACGCAGAAGATCCGGATCGTAACTTTATGCCTTGCCCAGGGACGATGACGATGTATCTTCCTCCGGGCGGGCCGGGGGTACGGGTGGATGGTGCTGGCTACACTGGGTATCGCATTCCTCCGAATTACGATTCGATGGTGGCAAAAGTCATCGTCCACGCGCGTGACCGGATCAGTGCGATCCGGCGCATGCTGCGAGCCTTAGGTGAGTTTCAAATAGAAGGCATCAAGACGACAATTCCGTTTCACCGCAATTTGTTGAAGCATCCAGCGTTTG
The DNA here is from genome assembly GCA_026417575.1 of bacterium. Classification (GTDB taxonomy): domain Bacteria; phylum Auribacterota; class UBA3054; order UBA3054; family JAPLST01; genus JAOACZ01. Next base: position 17,812 of record JAOACZ010000086.1, read on the forward strand.
TGCGCGGGACACGCTATTCAACGCATTTTGTGGAGGAATGGCTGTCACGCTGACGGCGGAGGGGTACATGGAATGGCTTTGTCGAACAGTGGCCTGGCTGGGTTCAACGATCCTTGCTTGTGCGGCGGTGGTAGTGGGGGTTGGGATGTATTTGTGTATGTTGTCGGAACGTGTGCGCAGCGCGGCGAGCAGCTTCGTGGCCAGAGCGGTTTCGTCACCTTCGCTGGGTTTGCATGTTGCGGCGACGGTTCTGCTAGTGGTTGTGCTTCTGATGTTGTGGTCGGCATTAGGATTGTATCGGTTGCGTCGGCGGGCGTTGCTGATCAACACGACCGAAGGGAGCGTACGGCTCTCGGCACCGATGCTCAGCCGTTTCGTGAAGCACGTGGTACAAGGGTGTGAAGGTGTGCGGACCGTACAAGTGGACACGATTCCCGACCGGCGGAAGATGACCGTAATTGCTTCAGTGAGTGTAGTTGGGCAAACACCTGTCAGCATTCTGGCGGGCCGGTTGCAGCAGCAAGTGCGGCGGCGGGTCATTGAGGTGTTTGGCGTGGATTTATTACGCGAAATTCGCGTCGACATTACTCATGTGGCAGTGGATGAGAAGCCTCGGAGTTTACTTCCTTGGCACGCAACAAGCGCTGCGTCGGCGGCGCCGGCGGCCTCGGCCACGGACGCGGCCCCCGTTCTTGCTTCTCCTTAAAGCCGCGCGTGGTGTTGCTACACGTCTGATATTATGGTTGACCTCCACGTGCACAGTACCCACTCGGACGGCACACTTACGCCCACGCAACTTGTGGAAGAGGCGATGTCGGCAGGGCTTCATGCCCTGGCTCTTACCGACCACGACACGGTCAGTGGCAATGACGAGTTTCTCTCTGCGGGTCGCGCGTGCGGTCTGTGTGTCATCGCAGGCGTAGAGATTAGTGCGCAATTTACGCCTCCGGAAGGTGATGGGGTGCGCGATGATGAGATGCATATACTCGGGTATTTTCCCCAGTGGAGCCCGAGTACAGCTGGGCATCTCGCGCCGCTCGCGGACATACGTGCTGCCCGAAACGAGCGGAATCCGAAAATTGTTGCCCGGCTGCAAGCACTCGGTTGTGACGTGCAGTACGAAGAAGTCATCGCGCATGCCGGCAACGAGGTAGTGGGCCGCCCGCACATTGCCGCGGTACTGGTAGAAAAAGGGTACGCAAAGGATAGTCAGGAGGCATTTAGTCGCTTCTTGGCTAAGGATGCGCCAGCGTATGTCCCAAAGGCGATTCTTCCGCAGCGTGAGGCGGTGGAATTGATTGCGCGGGCAGGCGGGATTCCGGTCCTTGCGCATCCCAAATTGCTTGGCATTTCGAATCCTCGCGAGCTTGAACGAGTACTTGTCGAGCTCATTGAGGTGGGACTGCGGGGCATAGAGGCATACTACAGTACTCATCAGCCTGCGGACGTTGAATGTTACCTGCGTCTGGCGGAGCGCTACGGGCTTCTTGTTACCGGGGGCTCCGATTATCACGGCGGGAATAAGCCACGTATCCAGCTTGGCCGAGGGTTCGGTACGTTACAGGTACCGGACCGTTGCGCCCAAATGTTAGCCGAACTCGTCACATGATCACTCACGTGAAACTATGAGTAAAAAGCATCCACGTCACGAAGGACAGGAAGAAAAAGCGACAGCAGCGCAGGGGCCTGCGGAATCAGTTTCCGAAGGACCTGCCAGCGCGGTGACAGTTTCCTCACCGACAGGGTCTACGAGCACAGAAACGGCTGCGCCCGAAACGAGCAGCACGTCAGCACAGGATGAGCTGGCCTTGCTGCGGGCACAAGCGGAGGAATGGAAGAACAAATACTTGTACGCGCTCGCCGAAATTGAAAACATGCGCAAGCGTGGACAAAAGGAGCGGAGTGAATTACTACGCTTTGCCGGGCAGAATGTTTTGTACGACCTGCTTGAGGTTGTGGACAATTTCGGTCGTGCGCTTGAAGCGGATCGCGCGCAATCAGACCCCAAGATCATCGTGGAAGGGATCGAGCTGATATACAAGCAGTTGCTGGACGTGCTTCACAAACACCACGTGCGGCCCATTGAGGCCGCCGGGGCGGTGTTCGACCCATCTGTGCACGAAGCACTGCTGCAAGTGCCCACCGACGAGGCCAAGCCGGGCACCGTTGTAGCCGAGTTACAGCGAGGCTACTTTTTACGCGATCGCGTGTTGCGTCCGGCGCGCGTAGCGGTTGCCGTCGCCCCGCCGGCCGAGTCGCAGCCGGCGTCTCCTCCTGCCGCGCCTGATTTACCCACTCCACCAATTGCGCCGTCGCCTTCACCCCCAGTCGGCTGACGTCGTATGTCCACGGCTGCGAACGAAGATTACTACAGCTTACTTGGCGTGGACCGCTCGGCCTCGGCGGAAGAGATAAAAAAAGCGTTCCGCCGGATGGCGCTCAAATACCATCCCGACCGCAACCCGGGTGATAAGACAGCCGAGGAGCGATTCAAAAAAATATCGGAGGCGTACGAGGTGCTCAGTGATCCTGATAAGCGTCGCCTTTACGATCAGTATGGGCCTGAGGGAGTCAAACAAGCGTTCGGTGCTGGCGGCTTCCAGTGGTCGGACTTTACTCACGCAGACGAGTTCAGCGATATCTTCGAAGGAATGTTTGGCGGTGGGTTGTTTGAACAACTCTTCGGGGGAACTCGCCGTGGGGGTGCGCAGCGTGGGTCCGATTTGCGGGTAGACATCGAGATTAGCTTTATGGAAGCGGTGCGGGGCGTGGAGAAAACGATCGAGATCACGAAGTATGACACGTGCAGTGCCTGCGTGGGGAGTGGCGCGGCGTCCGGGACGCGCCCCACGCGCTGTCGTCATTGTGGCGGGCACGGCCAGGTGCGTGTGACCCAAGGTTTTTTCACTATCGCGCAAACCTGCCCTATTTGTCGTGGTGCAGGGCAGGTAATCGAAAAACCATGCACCACGTGTCGCGGCACAGGCCGGGTGGAACGGCGCAAAACGTTAAGAGTCAAAGTTCCTGCGGGCATTGAGGATGGGGCGCGGCTGAAAGTTGCTGGCGAGGGTGAAGCAGGTGCACGGGGTGCACCACCAGGTAACTTATACGTCGTGGTGCATGTCAAGGAGCATGAATTTTTCAAACGCGATGGTAATCACATCATCTGCGACGTGCCCATATCTTTCCCCAAAGCGGCCCTCGGATGCGAAATCGAGGTACCCACGATTCATGGCCCTGTCCTGCTGAAAATTCCGCCTGGGACGCAACATGACAAGATATTTCGCCTAAAGGGCAAAGGCATTCGCGATTTGCAAGGGCAGGTGGGTGATCATTTTGTCCGCATCAAGATTGAGACGCCAACAAACCTGAGTCGTGAGCAACGCGAGCTGCTGGAACGTTTCGCGGCGGCATGTGGTGAAAGCGTACATCCGCAAAGCACAAGCTTTTTATCTGCAGTAGCGAAGTTCTTTAAGCAATTTTCCTCGTAGCTGGAGAGAGGGCTCGTGGCAGCATGGAAGGTGTTGGTGGTGGGGGCAGGTGGCATCGCCGGGGCGTGGCTGCCTGTTTTACGTAGTGAGCGGCTGCGCGTTGTTGGGATAGTTGATCTGATACGTGAGCGTGCTGAGGCGCGTGCACGCGAGTTTTGCCCGGAGGCGCAGGTATTTACCGATCTCCGTACGGCGTTGGTAATGTGTCGGCCGGACATCGTACTCGACTTGACAGTGCCCGAAGCACACTGCCAAGTTACGTGCGCGGCACTCAAGGCGGGCTGCCATGTCTTAGGTGAAAAACCGATGGCCGATAGCCTGCGCGCGGCCCGCACGATGGTGCGTACCGCGGAGCGCATGAACCGTCTGTACATGGTCAGTCAATCCCGCCGCTGGGAAGCGCAGCATGATCGGATCCGCCGCACCATCGCGGCTGGCCGTCTTGGCACACTTACCACTGTTAATTGCGATTTTTACATCGGGGCTCATTTTGGCGGTTTTCGCGATGTAATGGAGAGTCCCCTCATTCTCGACATGGCCATCCATCATTTTGACCTTGCACGCCATTTCACGGGCGCGGATCCAGTGGCAGTGTACTGCCATGAGTTTAACCCGGCTGGTTCATGGTATCGTGGGAATGCCGCAGCGAGTTGTATTTTCGAGATGACAGACGGCATAGTGTTCACGTATCGTGGAAGTTGGTGCGCCGAAGGCTGTCCGACGAGCTGGAATGGTGACTGGCGTCTGATTGGCACACGTGGTACCCTCATCTGTGCTGGCGACCAGGAGCCATACGGCGAAGTCACTGCTGGTACAACTGGCTTTACTCGCCCAGTGGCTTCGTTGGAGGTGGCACACTCGCCATTACGGCACACGGCGATGCGCGGAGCGCTGCGGGAACTGCTGGCCTACCTGCGCCGGGGCGTTGTTCCGCAGACTGAATGTCACGACAACATTAAATCGCTGGCCATGGTGTTCGCGGCGATTGAGAGTGCGCGTCGCCGGGCCCGTGTCCGGGTAACTTGGTAACAGCACTGGAGCGACCTATGAGCGAATACAAGATTACTTTGTCGGAGCAAGACTTGCCGCGGTCATGGTACAACGTCATTCCTGATCTCCCTGCACCGCTGCCGCCGCCGCTCCATCCCTGCACCGGGCAGCCAGCCAGGCCAGATGATTTGAGGCCGATCTTCCCTATGGCTTTAATTGAACAAGAAGTCAGTACCCAGCGCCACATTCGTATTCCGGAGGAGGTACTCGACATCTTACGTTTGTGGCGCCCGACACCGCTCTTTCGTGCGTACCGGCTGGAGAAAGCGCTTGGTACCCCGGCGCGAATTTACTACAAATACGAAGGTGCCTCACCTGCTGGCAGCCACAAGCCCAACACTGCGATCGCCCAAGCCTACTATAACAAACAAGCCGGAATCAAGCGTTTGACTACTGAAACAGGGGCGGGTCAGTGGGGCAGCGCTCTTGCCCTAGCGGCCAACTTTTTTGGGCTTGAGTGCCAAGTGTACATGGTAAAATGCAGCTACCACCAGAAGCCGTATCGGCGTACGATGATGCAAGCTTGGGGCGCGCGGTGTGTGCCCTCGCCGAGCACAGAGACAGAAAGTGGACGCCGGGTGCTGCAAGAAGATCCAGACTGTCCTGGGAGCCTTGGCATAGCGATTAGTGAAGCAGTTGAGGATGCTATGCATCGGCCCGACACGAACTACTCGCTAGGCAGTGTCTTAAATCACGTCATGCTGCACCAAACGGTGATAGGTCTTGAGGTGATGAAGCAACTCAAACTAGTCGATGAAGAGCCAGACATCTTGATTGGGTGCTGCGGAGGGGGGAGCAATTTTGCTGGCTTAGTCTTCCCGTTCGTACCGGAGAAAGCAAGCGGCAAACCCATTCGCATTATCGGCGTCGAGCCGGCGGCCTGCCCAAGCATGACCAAGGGGGTGTATGCGTATGACTACGGTGACAAGAGCGGCATGACGCCTTTGCTGAAGATGGACACACTCGGCCACGATTTTATTCCCCCAGGGATACACGCTGGCGGATTACGCTATCACGGCATGGCGCCGCTGGTGAGCTTGCTGCACCGGCACGGGGTGGTGGAGGCGGTAAGTTACCCGCAGGTGCGCTGCTTCGAGGCCGCCGTCTTGTTTGCTCGCGCGGAAGGGATTATCGTCGCGCCGGAGACCTCGCATGCGGTGGCATGCGTGCTTGACGAGGCACGCCGGGCGAAAGAAGAGGGGCGCGAAAAAGTAATTGTGTTCAACTTGAGCGGACATGGTCTGTTGGATCTCGGCTCGTATGACAAATACTTTGCGGGCGAGTTAGTGGACTACGAGTATCCGGATGACAAAATTCGCGAATCCCTGGCGCACTTACCCAAGGTACCGCAAGAATGAGAAACCCATGATGCGAGGGACAATGCAATGAATGAGCAAGTAGTGATGGTGCAGGGAAGTCCTCGAGCTGCGTCGGTGAGCTCGGCGCTGGCCGAAGAAGTGGGGCAGGTACTGAAGGCACGACGTGCGCACATTATGCGCGTGCGTCTTGCCGAGCTCACATACCGCGGCTGTATCGCATGCATGGCGTGCAAAACCTCGCATGAGCACTGCGTGGTGAAGGACGATCTTACGGAGGTGTTGGAGGCGGTACGCAAGGCTGGTATTTTGGTTCTTTCCAGCCCGGTTTACTTTGGCGATGTCACGGCACAAACGAAAGGCTTCATTGACCGGATGTTCTCATTCTTGACACCGGATTTTTACGAGAGCCCCGTGAAGAGTCGCCTAGGCACGGGGCGTACGTTGGTATTTGTCCAGACGCAAGGTCAGCCTGAGGAAGGAGCTTTTGCGGACATTTTCCCGCGCTACAAGTTTTTCTTTGAATGGTTGGGCTACTCGCGCTGCTATCTTGTGCGTGCCTGTGGGATTGAGACAACCGCGGACACGCCGGCCTACCGAGCCGCATGTGAGCAGGCCCGGCGGGTAGCTGCACAGCTAGGTGAGTGAGCATGCGCTTCGACATGATGCCTCCTCGCACGCAGCTTGCGCAGCTGATGGCGCGCATTTATCGCTATGGCATGACGACCACGTCCGGAGGCAATATTTCCCTCCTCGACGATGACGGCGCGGTGTGGATCACGCCCGCTGGAGTAGACAAAGGCAGCTTACGTGAAAGTGACATCGTGTGTATCCAACCAGACGGCCATATAGTCGGCGCTTACAAACCGTCTTCCGAGTATCCTTTCCACCTGGCCATTTATCGTCGGCGCCCCGACGCTCGTGCCGTGCTGCATGCACATCCGCCTGCCCTGGTCGCTTGCAGCATTGTGCGCTGCTTACCCTGCACTCACATCATTCCCCAGGTGGAATATGTCTGCGGGCCAGTTGGCTACGCGCCCTACGCTCAGCCGGGCACGAACGAGCTCGGCGAAGTGATTGCAGAAGCGTTTGCGCGGGGGCATCATGCGGTGGTTTTGGAAAATCATGGTGTTGTGACTGTGGGTGCGAATGCTACCCAAGCATTTATGCGTTTTGAAACCCTCGATTATTGCGCGCGGATCGAGCAAAAAGCGCGCGCGCTCGGCGGCGTGCGTGCGCTCACGCCTGCGCAAGTCCAACAGCTTCACACCACCAGTCATTTCCTGCCTGAGTTCGACCCCCGGGGCCATTCTTCGCACGAAAAAGAGATGCGGGCGCACCTGTGTACGTTCATTCATCGCGCCTATGACCAAGAGTTAATCACGAGTACGGGCGGTACCTTCTCTGTTCGTCTTGATAGCTCTCGCTTCCTCATCACCCCCAACGGGCTTGATCGCAAGTACCTTGAGCCGGAGGACTTAGTATTAATTCAGGATGGGCAACGTGAGCGCGGCAAAATACCCAGCCGCGCGGTACGCGTCCACGAACAGCTGTACGCCAGCCATCCAACCATCAATGCGATTATCATCGCTCATCCCGTGAACATTATGGCTTTTGCCGTGTCAGGAACGCCCTTTGACACGCGTGTGATTCCGGAAAGCTACGTGGTACTGCACGACGTGCCGGTTGTGCCGTATGGCGCACAGTTCAATGACGCCGCATTAGTGGTGGCCACGTTGTCCCCAGAGACGCCGGTCATCATCGTTCAAAATGATTGCGTGATCACCACGGGCGAGAATCTCCTTCAGGCGTACGACCGATTGGAGGTAGCGGAGTTTACAGCAAACGCGATCATCCAAGCGCGTGTGCTCGGCCCGGTGCAGCGCATGTCGGATGCCCAGGCAGCGGCTTTGCGCGCTGTGTGCGAAAAATAACTGCGCGGCTCTATGCAGCGCGCTACGCGTGTCGTCCGCCCTGGCAGTGGTGTACATGATGTGGCGCCTACACTGGCGTTCACTCGACAAAAATGGTCGTTTGCACACGACAGAAAATGTCGATTGATCTTCCTCCTCGCTTTATGTGGCTAAACGCGGTGTTTTGGCGGCTCCGGTGAGGTCTAACTCATGTCCAAGGGGCGTAAAGCCAGGATCGGTAGGCGCTTATGTGCAGTTACTTTGAATTCCCTGACGTACGATACCTCCTGCGGCGACAGGAAGTAACTCGCAGTGCCTTTGGTGAGAAGCCAGCAGTGCGACTGCCTGGGAACGTTATGAGGGACAAATCTAGATGTTTGGCGGGCAGGGCTCGTCCCATTCGGCGATCCGCGTTATGCGACCCTGTGAGAGCTCACGCACACGTTGTGTCAGCTCAGCGTAGCGGGCATCCAGCATACCAAAGCGCGCCTGAATACACTCAATACCCTGAGGCTTGTTGTGACGCATCCACATGGTGCGAAAAGCGGCGGCCATGGAACGAATGCTACGCCGCACGCGAGGTATGTCGCGCGCAGCAAGTTGCAACGAGCGCTGGTCACCGAGACGATAAGCGGCTAGCATGCGCGCGAAGAGTTGATAGCGCTGCGCAAAGGCGTGGGCCGTTGCGAACGCGTAGGTTACATGGCCGCAGGCGCGGTCACGCACATGTCGCCGGAGGCGGGCGGCAAGCTGGGCGAACTGCCGTGCAATCTGGGCAATCACGCGAGGGCGATCGTGCGCGTACGTGCGCAGATGTGTCTCGAAAATGGGATCATCCCACATGTCTGGATGAAAGTCGCGGACAGCGCTGTGGAGTCGGCTCGCGAGGAGGTGCACAGCGTAACTTGCGCGACACACCGCGGCAAATCGTCGTTCCAACGTAGATTTAGAGGGCAGGGCGTGACCGTAGGCCCGTTCGGCACACCATGCCATACCAGCAAAAGCCGAATCGTGGTCGCAGTAGGCGCCATTGTCGCCCCACTGAGTGAACACCAGTTCGCGAACTTGCAGTTTTGTGCAGGCGTCAATGCACGGGTTCGCGGCGTAGACGGTGGCTGCGTGATCGTACCAGTAACGGTTCCATGTCCAAATTCCCGAGGCCATGATTGGCTCCTTCCCCATGGCGCGATGGCGCTGAATCCAATCTTCATAGAATGCTTGCTCACGGTGATAGTAATCCCAATAGACCAAATCCACATCTGGAGGAATGTTCTGCGCTACTTCACGAGGAATGACTGCGTGGGGGTCGTAGTAGTCATGGGTGGGGGATCCTAGCCGGAAGCACATATCTGACCAGATCATGGGTTGTACGCCATGCTGACGACAGATAGCGACAACGCGCTGGAGGTGTTCTACCATTAGTTGCGTGGCGGGACGGTACCCCTTGAGGGTGAGGTAGCGCCCTCGTCCGAGATCATCGGCCTCGTCCATACCGATGTGGATACGTCTAGTGCGGTAGACACTTTTCCACTGTGCGATCATCTTTTCAATTAACTGATATGTACGTGGTTCGCCCACCATGAGGACGCTCGGCGTGTCACGCACATCCCAATAGGCGTGATGACGCAGAACCTTTTCCAAGTGCCCCAAGGTTTGAATGCACGGAATAAGTTCAATGCCAAGACGTGCGGCGTACATGTCGAGCTCGCGAAGTTCATCAGGGGTGTAGCGCCCGCGCTGGAATCCAAAATATGGTTCCCCGGGCAATGCGTAGGTGTCTTCTGTGTAGAGCATCGCCATATTGTAGCCCAGGAGCGCCAAGCGTTGCAGCCACTTTTTCATGTGATCGACGGTGATGACGGCATTGCGTGAGCAATCGAGCATAATACCCAACGTTGTGAAGGGTGTTCGCTCGTCCACACGAGCGAGGCCAGCCAGTACAGCGCCGACACCCCGAGCGGCCTGTGCCAAGCAGTGGTAGCGAATATGCGCAGTGTTGCCGACACGTCGAACAGTGCACACGCCGGGGGTAGCGACTTGCTCAAAGACAAGCTGAATCGCGTCTCGGCGTTCCTCGTAGACAGGATACGCAGACCTTAGCTCACGCAGCAGTGGCCGCAGTTCCGACTGAGTTCGATCTTTTTTCCAGCTGACGCCGATACGCATAATCTCCACTCCAGATCAAGGGTTGTATGTGTTTCGTTTTTGTTGTGCTAAGGCAACCACCGGGAGCACCGGGCTAGGAGATTGATTGGAACTAGCCGGCTGCAGTGTCACAATTCTCCACGCAGGTAGAGTAGCAGGGCATGGATCCTGTGGGGATCGGGTGTCTTCATTGGGACAATCCCGTGGCATTATAGCAAAGACGTTATTTCAATGGAGAGAACGAACGCGACGCGGGCGAAAATTGCGTGTGAGAGTAGAATTTGGTATACTGAGTCATGGACTGGAGAAGCTTGCAATATTTTTTCGTAACGTTATCAATGATTTTCTTTACCGCTTGCGCATGGGCGACAAATTGGCACTGTTATTACACTAATTGCTTGTATCTTTACGCGGCGGAAGTGGAGAATGGACGGACGGTGACAGCGGTGCGGGCTGAGATTCAAGTACTGCGGCGTGCGGAGCGGTTCGGGGCGCTGACGAATGTGGTTGCAGGGGCGGCGGTAAGCGTGCCATTGGTGCGTGAAGGAAGAGGTTTTGCGGTGTATCACATCTTCGCGGCGCAGCAGCACCGACTCTGGGAGCCGGTGGAGCTAGGGATACGCGTGACGAAACATTACACGTACGCCGATGGGGGCAGGGGTGCAACTGTACGCGAGTTTTATTGGACAGGACGAGGGAGTGGGGTGGTTCGGTGTGGAGGTGATGACACGGCGGAGCGGGTAAGCGATCGAGAGGCGGCAGCAGGCCGCGCGTTAGAGGCGTGTATGCGGGAGCACCGAAGGAGTGGCGGGGGTACGAACGACGTGTTATTCGTGGCGCGATGGGGCTACGTGAGTTAACTGAAGAGCCTTTCGAACACATAGGGCATGGAGGGCACAATGAGACGCGGGGTACTACTCCTTGGTTGGATATTAGGCGGTGTGGGGGTGGCTTTGGGGGCGCCGTTGACCGCGGCAAATCAGCTATGGAACATTCGTACCAACTGGCCACGGTCGTACTATCCCTCGAAAACTGACTGGCGTTCGACAGTGTGTTTCCAGCTCATGACGGACCGGTGGTACGACGGTTGCCCGACCAATAACGAACTGGCGTACGGCGGGTACGACGTGACAGACCGGTCGCTCCGACATGGAGGCGATTTTGAAGGCATACGACGGAAGGTGGAGTATCTGAAAGGCTTCGGCGTGGACATGATCTGGATATCGCCGATTTTTCAGAACAAGTACAATGAGTATCACGGGTATGGGCAGATTGATCGGACATTGCTGGACAAACGATGGGGGACCGTGATTGACATGCGCCGGATGACGGATGCGTTGCATGCGCGTGGGGTGTTGCTGTGTATTGACGAGGTGTCGAATCACGGGGGCAATCTGCTATATGGATCGAATCTTCTGGGAGACTGGCCGAAGTTCCATATGCACACGGATGAGTACACGCTGCACTATGCGAACACGAATGAAGTGCACGCTGACTACGTCGTAAGCAACGTGTACAGCGCGACGGGGAATTACGGGTGTAATTTTGACAGCGGTGGTAATCCTGTGTGCGACACAGGGAGCGGGGGTTTTTTTGCCGACGATTTTCATCACAACGGGGAGTGCTCGTTTGATAGTTCGTGGCAGCAATGGTTGGGGGAGTTTCCGGGGGTAGGGTATGATGATTTTGCGACGGAGCGGGGGAGCTGCATCGCGCGGCACATTGACACGTTTACGAACTTGTTAGCGCACGATATTGACGCGATACGTGAGGACACCCCGATGGAGATGCTGGTGTACTATTTTCAACAGTGGTGCCCGGCATCACGGGTCTTTGCCCGCGACGCTTTGGGCAAAAGCAACTTCTTTATGTTCGGCGAGTACTTCACATCGTTTGAGTATGCGAAGAAGATGACGGGGCGGAATGCGAACGGAGTTGATTTTTGTTTGAACGCGGGGGTGGATTATCGGAGCTACTTTGATTTTTTTCGACCGGCGGTGTTTGAGCAGCAGAACGGCTACTTGGGCAAACTGAAGCAGACGTACGACGCCTACAGCTCGTATGACTTTACCGACTGGCGGGACGGGGAACGCAAGTACACGATGTTGACGTTTTACAACAACCACGATCAACCACGCCTCTCTACGTGGCCCGACGGTGACGCGAAAACGCGGTTAGCCTCAGGCATAATCCTCACCTGGCCGGGAATCCCATGCTTGTATCACGGCGACGAACAAGGATTTAAGACAACGTTTGATGGGGACAAGAACGTGCGCGAAGACTACATGGTGAGCGCGGCGTACGTGGTGGATGGCGGCGTGACGAATCGGGCGCGTGGGGACAACTTTAACATGTGCCACGAGAACTACCGTTGGATAGCCAAGATCGCGAACTATCGACGTTTGTACCCGGCGTTGTGGCAGACAGACGAGCTGCGCGAGCGCTGGCATCAGAGCTACTATCAGAACGGCATCTACGCTTTTACGCGCATATGGGGTCATCCGACGAACTGGGTGCTGGTAGTGTTTAACACGTGGTCGGGCACGTTGAGCTATGGGCCGATGTACACTGAATGGACCAACACCACGGTAGTGAACTTGATGAACACGAGCGAGACGGCGACCACGGACGGGAGCGGGCGTATGAGCGGGAGTTGCGTTGGTTACGGGCTGCAACTGTGGGTACCGCAGAGCAATGTGCGCGCGTTAGCGCCGGTAGTTGAGTCGGTGAGTCCAGCTCACGACGCGTGGGTCGCCTCGCCGACCAGTATTCAGCTTACGTTTAGCAAGCCGATGGCGTGGGGGGCGTTAACGGGTGCCTTTCGCGTGAACGGGCAGCCAGTTGCAGCAAGCACACTCAGTCTGGGGAGCGGCAACAAAGTGCTGACCTACACGCCATCGCCGGCATTGGGCGAAGGGATTCACTGGATTAGTATCAGCACGGCTGCATATGATACGACAGATAGCCTGCCGCTGTTCGCTGAATTTAGTACGCGGCTGCGGATTGGGAGTGTGACGAACCCAGTGATCAACTATGATTTGAAAACAGATCCGACGCTGATTAACGACGGTGGTTCTTACAGTGGCGCTGTGGTGACCTTGTATCACAAGGCGGTGGGAGCGGAGTGGTTCCGGTGCAAGAATGAGGGTGGCACGTGGAGCGCATGGATGCCATACACGAACGTGTCGAGCTGGACCTTGAGCGGGGTGGGGGGGACGCGGCGCGTGTGGGTGCAGTATTGGGCTGATGGCAGTGCGGCCTTTATCATCTATGATGACGTGGCTGAGGCGGGGACACTTACGGCGAATTTCACTGGCACGCCACTCAGCGGGACGAATCCTTTGAGAGTGGTATTCACGGACTTGTCCACGACAGCCACGGTGCCGATTATCTCATGGCAGTGGGATTTTGGCGACGGGAACACATCGAATTTACGGCATCCGACCAACGTGTACCGACAGACAGGCATGTACACTGTGCGTCTGATTGTGTCGGATGGGTACAACGTAGCGACCAACCGTAAGGAGCGCTACGTGGCAGTGTACGAGCCGCGGGCTGGTGACGATATTGAGAGCAGTGTGTACACGGATGATATGTTTGTGGGCAAGAACGGGGGATATGGGTTTGGGGCGTGGCAGGCATGTACGGTGACAGACGGGGGGACGTGGCGTGAGATAGGAGGGAACAAAATTAGCGGGGCGCGATCCATGGGGACATGGGGGAATCCGGGTAACTATGCAATTCGGCGTAGTTTTGCTACCGCATTGACCAACGCGGCACGCTTTACGTTCAAGTGGCGGCCGCGAGCGACGCTGAATGCTGGGCATCGGATTGCCGTGATCTTGCGGAATGGGGATAGCAACCAGCATTGGGTGGGCCAACGGCTCGCCTTGTTCTTTGAAGATGTGAGCGGCACGGACATTTTGCGCTTTTACGATGGTGTCGATAAGAACACAAGTGTGAGCTACCAGTACGGCCATGTGTACGCGGTCGAAATCATAGTTGACCCAACGAATAACACCTACGCATTTACGGTACGCGACGAAGACAGTCCCAGCAACGCCGTAAGCACAAACGGGACGTTGATCACCAGCGGCGGTCTCGCAGGGACTCCGATCAATTCGTTTGCTTTGTACCTACAGCTTGGCAGCACAGATCACGACAGTATCTGGGATGAGTTCTTAGTGACCACAGCGTCGAATACGTTGGTAGCCTCGTTTGTAGCGGTGCCGACGAATGGGCCGGCACCGTTGTCGGTGCAATTTACCGATGCATCATTGGGCGGACCAACCGCGTGGGCGTGGGATGTTGACAACAACGGAAGCGTGGATGCGACGGTTCAGCATCCCGCGTGGACGTACCAGACGGCTGGCGTATACAGTGTGCGGCTGACTGTCAGCAACGGTGCGAATGCGGCCACGCTGGTGAAGCCGGGGTACATCGTTGTGAGCGCGCCGACGGCACCGGCGGCGCCGGCGTTTTATGCGCCGACGGCGTATGCGCACCGCGTGGATGTAGCATGGCAACGGAATGCGTCGAACGACCCAGTATTGATTGTGCGGAACACGAGCGGCGTGTTTGGGACACCAACGAACGGGACATGGTACTCAGCTGGGCAAAGCGCGCTGGGCGGCTACGTTGTTTTTGCTGGGGCAGGAACGTTTGTCCGCGATACGAATCTGGCACCGCAGGTGCAGTACTACTACGTAGCCTGGTCAGTGAATGCGCAGACAAACTACTCCCTCAGTTACGCGGCGACGAATGCGACCACGCTGGCATTTGGGGCTCCGAGTAGTTTGCAAGCGGTGGCGCATTCGGGTGCGATTGACCTTACCTGGCAAAAGAACAGTGCGGGACACGGGGTGCTGATCGTGCGCTCGCTAAGCGGGGCGTTTTACGAACCGAGCGACTTTGCGACTTATGCGGTGGGACAAAATGCATTAGGGGGCGTTGTCGTGTACAAAGGTAGCGGGACAAGCTTCCGCGACGATAACCTCAACTATGAGCAGACATATTACTACAAAGCATGGTCGTGCGACGACGAGTACGTGGGGCCGTACTATTCGAGTGGGACGACTGTGAACAAGACAACAGGTGAAGGTCTGCCAGAGTACCTGGAGGTCACGTTTGATAACGCTGCGGAAGGAGAATTATTTGCGGTAGTAATGAGCGGTGGGGTGTGGTATGTCAGCGGGGGAAGCTACTGGTGGACGAACGGGGCGGCACCAGCTGCAGGAGCGGTTGTGTTGGTCGATGGGGTACGCAACCCTGTATACAGAGGTGTGGAGTTCTCGGCGCGTCTTAAGCCGTATGCGGCGAGCCCATTCCAGCGTGCCGGGTTGGTAGGGCATTACCGGGTCAGTGGTGCGGGTGTGCGGCAGTGTTACTT
The DNA here is from genome assembly GCA_026417575.1 of bacterium. GTDB lineage: Bacteria > Auribacterota > UBA3054 > UBA3054 > JAPLST01 > JAOACZ01. The sequence goes on from JAOACZ010000086.1 coordinate 33,116, forward strand.
GCTGACGATTACGAACGCGACCAACGTGCGCTTGGCGATGACGCGATATGAAAATGGGGGGGAGGTGGAACTTGTGAGCACAGATACGGGGGCGGCGTTTGATACTAACGCTACGTACATTCTCACGTTGCGTTTTCCGGGAGACAACAGTTTTGTCGGCTCGCTGCAGACGAATGGTGGGATTGTGGTTGCTCAGGTACTTGGCAGTGATACAAATTATCCAACCGGTCTGGTGGGACTGTACGCTGGTTACGGCTCAGGTGCGGAGTTTTTATATTTTATGACGCAAGCGCCAGAGCCGGTTTTTGGTTGGTTGGTCGTTATGCTGTGGGTGGTACGGCGGCGATGAGGACACCGGGGTGGGCGCGGGGCGCGGTATGGTATCAGATTTTCCCCGAGCGGTTTTGTAACGGGGACGTTACTAATGATCCGGAAGCGCGGTGGTTGGAGCGACCGGGGATTACGGGGTGGAAGGTACGCCGTTGGACGCGTGAGTGGTACGCAACAGATGAGTGGGAAGAGCGAATAGGTGGGCTGCGGTCGAGTATCTGGCACCGACGTTATGGGGGCGACCTAGCTGGTATTCGGCAAAAACTTGATTACTTGCAACAGCTTGGCGTGACGGCCCTCTACCTCACACCGGTGTTTATGGCGCGCTCAGCCCACAAGTACGATGGCGCAAGCTATCACCATGTCGATCCTTACTTTGGGCCTGATCCGGCGGGAGACTTTGCCGCGTTGGCCGCCGTTGATGAGACGGAGGATCCCCGCACGTGGATATGGACACGTGCTGATCGTGCTCTTCTGGACCTGATTAACGACGTGCACGCACGCGGCATGCGGATCATCCTGGATGGTGTATTCAACCATACTGGTCGGGAATGTTTCGCATTCAAGGATCTCTTGCGGCATGGGCGGAAATCGCCTTATGCTAACTGGTATCGCATCGAAGAGTGGAACGACGCACTTCCGCATGGTTTCAAAGTGGCAGGGTGGTTTGGACACGCGAGCCTACCAGAGCTTGCGCGGGATCACGACACGCTTGCAGCACCTGTGCGGCAGTACATTTTCAATGCAGTGCGACGCTGGATGGACCCGCATGGGAACGGGGATGTGCAGGCTGGAGTAGATGGCTGGCGCCTGGATGTGGCCTTTTGCGTGCCGCACGGCTTTTGGAAAGAGTTCCGTGCGGTGGTGAAAGGAATCAACCCGGAGGCCTACCTTACTGGGGAAGTAATCGAGGTTGCTCCAGCGTATCTTCAGGGGGACGAGTTTGATGCGCTGATGAATTACCCGTGGCTAACCTCGGTGGTGGAATTTTTTGTAGATCGCCGGACACGCATCAGTGTCGAGACGTTTGACCGGCGGCTGCGCGAAGTGCGCAACGCGTATCCCGCGGAGGCGACAGCGGTAATGCAAAACTTGCTTGATAGTCACGATACGGCGCGGCTTGCCACGATGCTCATGAACCCGGATGGTTCGTTCCGCGACTGGGGGCATTATCATCAATTTTCGCAGGCTTTGAAAAACGCGCGTTACAACGTACGCAAGCCGACCCGCGATGCGCGACGGCGTCAGCGCTTGATCGTTCTCTTTCAGATGACCTACCTTGGGGCGCCGATGATCTACTACGGCGATGAGGTGGGCATGTGGGGTGGGAATGATCCGTGTTGTCGCAAGCCCATGGTATGGCGTGAATTGACATACGAAGCAGAAACGAGGGGCCCGGATGGCGAGGCCCACGAGGCGGAGGAGGTAGTATGTGACGATGAGCTGTATGACTGGTATCGGAAATTGATTGCGCTCCGGCGGAACTCGCCAGCCTTGTGTGAAGGCAGGTTTGAGACGGTGTTGTGCGATAATCAAAAGCAGGTCTATGTGTTCAAGCGCGAGCATCTGAGAGAGACAGCCGTGGTAGCTTTGAACAATAACGAACAAGCTGTGCAGTTGGACAGACGCGCGTTAGGATTGACGGAAAGCGCTGTCAGCGCGCTCACGCACTCGCGGATCGGTCAGCGGCTGGTCTTGCAGCCTGTGAGTGGCGATGTCTTCCTGACGCGCAATCCGGGTGTTCCGAGTGGATAAGGCACCGCGAGTAAGCGTAGTGTTGCCGTGTTACAATGCCGCACGCACAATAGGCCGGGCGCTCGATTCACTGTTGGCACAGACGTACGCGGCATTTGAAGTAGTTGTGATTGATGATGGATCAAGGGATGGAAGTAGCAGATTGGTGGCGAGATGCGCGCAGCGTGATGAGCGAGTGCGACTCATCAGGCAGAAGCACGCTGGCATTGTCGCGGCGTTGAACCAAGGCCTTGCAGTGGCACGCGGCTCACTTATCGCCCGGATGGATGCGGATGATGTGGCATTGCCAGAACGGCTGGCGCGACAAGTCGGGTTCTTGGAAGATCATCCGGAGATAGGAGTGGTTAGTTGTGAAGTTCGGCTTGTGGGGAGGAACCCAGCCGAAGGCTATGCCAGTTACGTGCGATGGGTAAACGGGCTGCATGCGCCAGAAGAGATAGCTCTGCAAAGGTTCCGGGAGTCCCCCTTGGTTCATCCGGCGGTAATGTACCGGCGCGAGCTGGTAGAGCGTTACGGAGGGTACTGCGCAGGTGACTTTCCCGAGGATTACGAGCTATGGCTACGATGGCTGGAAGCGGGGGTGCGGATGATGACGCTGCCGGAGGTGCTGATGGAATGGCATGATCACGAGGGGCGTTTATCGCGCACGCACACGCGGTATCGGCGCGAGGCATTTTATTGCGTGAAAGCGGACTACCTGGCGCGGTGGTTGGCGCGACACAATCCGCACCATCCGGCGGTCGTCATTGGCGGGGCCGGGCGGCTGACGCGTCGGCGTGCAGAACTGCTGCAAGCGCGCGGGGTGGTGATTGTAGCCTACGCTGATGTGGATCGGCGAAAGGTGGGGCGGATATACCATGGCGCGCCGGTGATTCACATTGACGAGATCCCCGGGCCCGAATCATGTTTCCTGCTGCCGTATGTGGGTGCACGTGGTGCGGCTGAAGCGTGGCAAGCGTTTCTGGAGCGCAGAGGATTTATTGCCGGCAAGTCTTACCTGCTGGCAGCGTGAGGAAGAGACCGGCTAGACTCCGTGGTCCAGTGAGCGGTGCGCACGTCCTGTAAATGGCGTAAGGTTTCCTGGCGATTAATGAGTAGCTTGCCGACGGTCCAGTACTGTTCCCACGCACTGAACTGCTGTGGGGAGAGCGGGGTTAGCTCACTATAAAGCGTGACGGCGCTGCGCTGCTGGCGAATGCGGCGACCATCGTACGGATACAAGCCGTGACGTGGCTCCTTCGGCTCGATCAGGAGTGCACACTGACCATCGTCAATCATCACCCAGCCGGAAGCATGCGAATTAGGAGGAAGCAGAAAACGGCGCGGGGCGGCTGCGTGCACACGCAGGCCAAGGCTCCATGAAATCGGATACGCGAGGCTGTTTTTCATGAGAACGGTGGTGCGAAACGTAGGCGCGCCAGATGCCAACGCGAAGGTGCGCAAGAGGCGCACGCCATGGACAGGATCAGGTGGCGAAAGTAAGCGGAGCGTCCCGTTGCTGTCGAGCCGCCATTTCCAGAGCGTGCGGTGCAGGAAATCAAGGGGGCTGAGTAGGCGTTCACGGGGGTGAAGCTCGAGTATTGCAGGAGCGGTGAGTAAGTTGTGTTCGCGTGACGGCCCACAGTGTACGATGGCGCCACCACGAAGAGAAACGATGACACACAGGTACTCGTTACTTAGTCCAAGGCACGAGTGATGGCGTGGGTCGTAATAGGGGAACAATACGGTGCCAGAAGGAAGGTATACAGCACCGCGGAGTTCGCTTGACGGAGCAGCCAATGTTTCGGCGAATGCGTGGCGGCCAGTGCGGAGGGAACGACGGAGGCCCGGGAGACCAATGATGCGCGGGAGCAAAATGTCAGTATGCACCCCGGGAGGTGCAGCAATGCGCAAGAGCAAGTGATGCACCGCAGGAATCTCTACATTGCAATACTGTGGGCTCAAGCCGCGGCGTAGGCGTGCTGACCACACCGTGAGACCATCGCGCTGTAGCTCAACGTAGGCCGTACCATTTGAGTCAGGTGAGGAATCATCCACACCTACAAGGAACTCGATGCGCAGACCGTACCCGCCTAGCGTGAATACCAACACATTTGTCCCTGCAAATCCTAGCCCCTCGCTGAAGGAAAGACCCGAGACGGATAGAGGCGTGCGGGCGGCACTTTGGTTCACATAAGGTACACGGAGTTGCCGGGACGTGGCGGCCACCACGGGCGCGTCATCCATCGCCAGCCACACAGGGTTGACGAAAGAAACATATTCGCGTTCACCCGTAGCCGTGCGCAGGGCCTGGCAGCCCGCCAGCCAGACAAGCGAGCTTACGCCCAGGCACCATGTCAGCAGCTTCATTCTGTGCTCACAGCTGCGTAAAACTCGGCCGCATTTTCAGCCGCGTCGGCCATCTGGCCCATTAACCGTGCGGTCTGAAACAACAGCATGACAGAAATGGGGTCTGAGGAACTTTCATGTTGAAAGAGGGTGCGTAAGAACTGTTCGATGCAGTGATCCGACTGATTTTCCAGCTGATGAATGTGTTCGAGAACGTCTGGCATCGCGTCGGCTCGGGCGGCCGCTGAGGAAGGACGCTCGTCAGAAGAGACAAAGCGCTGCACCGCAACACACAAAGTGGTTACAGTCTGCAAGACACTATGCATGAGGGAACGAAGCGACTCGTGGGCCGCCGGTGGGACACGTGTGTCGCGCAATGCTAAGAGCTTGGCAATATCCTCGGCACGATCAGCAATACGGTCCTGATAGCGAACGATTTGCAAGACGTCGGTACGGCGTACTGCAGCGAAAATGGACTTTGTCAGACCATGGCGGATAGCGAGCTTTATGTGGTCCGCCTGTAATTCAGCTTCGCTAATCCGCTGAGCAAGTTCCTCCATGCGCGCGCGGTCACGGGACATCAGCGCATCTACGCATTCAGTGATCAACTCTGTACACAGCCGTGCTTTGCACAAATGCTCGTACAACGGCTCAAATACATTTGGACCGAAATCTCCGCCAATGGTTTTCATAGACAGTTCGACCGTTTAAAGATACAAGTGACGGTTTGCCCGCAACCACCCCACAAAGTGGGTGATACCGACTTCGAAAGGAGTGTGGGGCTCGTACCCCAGTAACGCCCGAGCTTTGGCGATATCGGCGCACGTCATACTGACGTCGCCCGGCTGACGAGGTGCTTCGTGGATAATCGCTTTTGCACCCACGGCGTGCTCGATTGCCGCAATGAAGTCATTGAGGCTGATGGGGCGATGATTGCCAAGGTTAAAGATCTCGTATCCGAATGGGCGATCGAGTGCCGCAAGAACACCGGTAACAATATCGTCAATGTAGGTGTAATCGCGCTGGGAAGAACCATCGCCGAAGCGGGTAATGGGGTGGCCGTGCATGATGTTCCAGGTAAAAAGGAAGGGGGCCATGTCCGGCCGGCCCGCGGGGCCGTAGACAGTAAAGAAACGCAGGCCGGTGCAGGGAAGGCCGTGCAGGTGATGGTAAGTATAAGCGAGCAATTCACAAGCCTTTTTTGTGGCGGCGTATGGGCTGATGGGTTTGTCCAAGGGCATATCCTCGCGAAACGGGGCAGTCGGCATCTCACCGTATACAGACGAGGAAGAGGCATAGACAAAATGCTCTGCCCCGGTCTCAACGGCAAGTTCCAGCAAATGAAGGGTGCCGAGCACGTTAGTTTGTGTGTACAGGAGCGGGTCGGCAATACTGGCGCGGACGCCAGCACGTGCGGCAAGGTGACATATTTTTTGACATGCTTCGCGATACATGATGGTGCGCAGGGTATCAAAATCACGAATATCTGCTTCATACACGCGAAGGCGATCGAACGACTGCTGAAGCGTGGCCACGTTGTGGCGCTTGATGCGGGGAGGATAGTAATCATTGAAGTCGTCGATAATGATGACCTCATCGCCGCGCGTGAGCAAGGCACGAGCAGTGTGAGAGCCGATAAAGCCGGCGCCGCCTGTGAGGAGAATTTTCATCCGCCGGGGTTCCGAAGTGGTTGCGCGTGCATGCATGTAGTATAACGTTTTTAACAGCAGGTAACAAGGGGCAGAGAGGAAAAAGTAAGTGAGCTAGAGCACACGTACACGTGTGGTCAGGCTGCTGTGTTGGCTTCAACGAACATGCTGTCCGTGATGTGCAGGTAATAATTTTGGGCAGAAAGTTGGAGGCGTGCCTGCGCCTAGGATAATGGCGAACTGCGGGATTCCTGCGGCAGCAAGCTGGCTCACCAGGCACGCTTTTGCTATCATTAAATATGTTTATTGACACAGCAACGATCACCGTGAAAGGCGGTCATGGCGGCCGTGGTTGTGCCAGCTTCCACAGGACACGCTGGAACCGGCACGGGACACCGGATGGCGGCAACGGCGGGAGGGGAGGGGACGTGATTATCCAAGCCGATCACAATCTTGCGACCTTA
>JAOACZ010000129.1 GCA_026417575.1 bacterium
ATGTGTATAAGAGACAGACCCTCTACCGCTGCTCTGGCTCCACCTGCGACCCGCCCCTCACCTCCCCCCCAACTAACCCACCCTCTCCTTGACACACTCCCCCTTCCCTCGCTACAATCTCTTACTATGACCACTACCACTACCATACCAGAGACCCCAGCCCACCGCCCGGCCGTCATCTGGTTCACTGGCCTCTCAGGCGCCGGTAAGTCCACTATTGCCCAGTTGGTCGTCGCCGCACTCCAACAACGCGGCACCCCCGTCGAATACCTCGACGGCGACCGCGTCCGCGAGCTCTTCCCCACCGGCTTCTCTAAAGAAGACCGTGACGCCCACATCGCTCGCATCGGCTTCATCGCCCACCTCCTCGAAAAACATGGCGTCACCGTCGTCGCCTCCTTCATCTCCCCCTACCGCGCTGCCCGTGACCGCGTCCGCAATCTCTGCTCCCGCTTCCTCGAAATTTACGTCGCTACCCCTCTCGAAGTCTGCGAACAGCGCGATGTCAAAGGCCTCTACCAACGCGCCCGCGCCGGTCACATCGCCCACTTCACCGGCATCTCTGACCCCTACGAGCCCCCTCTCCACCCCGAACTCACCATCGACACCACCCAGCTCTCCCCTACCCAAGCCCGCGACCTCGTCCTCAACCTCTATGACGCCGCCTAAGCCCTCCAACCCTATGAAACGCTACGCCCTCTCCCACCTTAAACAACTCGAAGCAGAAAGCATCCACATCTTCCGCGAAGTCGTCGCAGAGTTCGAACGCCCCGTCATGCTCTTCTCCGTCGGCAAAGATTCCGTCTGCATGCTCCGCCTCGCCCAAAAAGCCTTCTACCCCGGTAAACTCCCCTTCCCCCTCTTGCACATCGACACCGGCTACAAATTCCCCGAAATGTACGAATTCCGCGACCGCCTCGCCAAAGAACTCGGCCTCGACTTGATCGTCTATCGCCACGAACTCGCTGGTAAACTCCCCCACCCTATCGATTGCCAAAAGTGCGTCAATACCCTCAAAACTCAGGCCCTCCTCGATGCCCTCCGCAAATATAAATTCGATGCCGCCTTCGGCGGCGCACGCCGCGAAGAAGAAAAATCCCGCGCCAAAGAACGCGTCTTCTCTTTCCGCGACCAGTTCGGCCAGTGGGACCCCAAAAACCAACGCCCAGAACTCTGGAACCTCTATAACACACGCATCAACCCCGGCGAATCCATCCGCGTCTTCCCCCTCTCTAACTGGACCGAGCTCGATATCTGGCAGTATATCTACCTCGAGCAAATCCCCGTCGTCCCCCTCTACTTCGCCAAAGAACGCGACGTCGTCATCCGCGATGGCCAAATCCTCGCCCTCGTACCCCCAAATTCCCTCCTCCCCGGCGAACAACCCCGCCGCATGCTCACCCGCTTCCGCACCCTCGGCTGCGTCCCTTGTACCGGCGCCGTCCAATCCTCCGCCTCCACCGTCGAAGAAATCATCCAAGAAATGATGACCGCCCGTGTCTCCGAACGCGCTACCCGTATGATCGATCACAACGTCGAAGCCTCCATGGAAATTAAAAAACGCGAGGGGTACTTCTAATGTCCGCCTCCCATACCGTCCAAGAATTCATCCGCAACAACGCGCAAAAAGATATCCTGCGCTTCTCCACCTGCGGTAGCATCGATGACGGCAAGTCCACCCTCATCGGCCGCCTCCTCCATGACTCAAAAAACGTCTACGAAGACCATATCGCCGCAATCAAGCAAACCTCCCGCAAACGCAATTTCTCCGAAGAAATTGACTTCTCTCTCTTCACCGACGGCCTCAAAGCCGAACGCGAACAAAACATCACCATCGACGTCGCCTACCGCTACTTCTCCACCCCCCGCCGCACCTTCATCATCGCCGATACCCCAGGCCACGAACAGTACACCCGTAACATGGCCACCGGCGCCTCCACCGCCAACCTCGCTGTCCTCCTCATCGACGCCCGCAACGGCGTCGTCACCCAAACCAAACGCCATAGCTTCATCCTCTCCCTCCTCGGCGTACCTCACCTCATTATCGCCATCAATAAAATGGACATCGTCGGCTACCGCCAAGATGTCTTCGAAGCCATCAAATCCGACTACGAAGACTTCGCCCGTAAACTTGATATCAAAGACGTCCGCTTTATCCCCATCAGCGCCCTCAAAGGTGACAACGTCGTCCACCGCAGCACCAACATGCCTTGGTACGACGGCCTAAGCTTGCTCGAACTCCTCGAAACTATCTACATCGGCAGCGACTACAACCTCGTCGACTTACGCTTCCCAGTCCAATGTGTCATCCGTCCTTCCATGGATTTCCGTGGCTACGCCGGAACCATCGCCTCCGGCATCATCCGCCGTGGCGACGAAGTCATGATCTTGCCCTCCGGCACCGTCAGCCGCGTCGCCCGCATCGTTACCTACGACGGCGAGCTCGATGAGGCCTTCCCCCCTATGTCCGTCACCATCACCCTCGCAGATGAACGCGACATCAGCCGCGGCGATATGATCGTCCACCGCCACAACCTCCCCCGCCTCGAACGCCACTTCGAAGCTATGCTCGTGTGGATGGATACCTCCCCCATGGACCTCAACCGCTCTTACTTCCTCAAACACACTACCCGCACCACACGCGTCCGCATCGACGAAGTTCGCTACCGTGTCGATGTTAATACCCTCACACGTCAGCCAGCTCAACCGCTCACCCTCAATGAAATCGGTCGCGTCGTCTTCACCTCCGTTACCCCACTCATGTTCGACGCCTACCAACGTAACCGCGCCACCGGCGGCTTCATCTTAATTGACCCCCACACCAATGCTACCGCCGCCGCTGGCATGATCATCGAACGCGAACCAAGTGACCACCTGCCCTCCCACATCACCGGCCCCGCTGCTTACCCCTCCCTCACCCGCCACGAAAGCCTCATCTCCCGCGAACAACGCTCCACCCGCTTCGGTCACGCCCCCGCTACCGTCTGGCTCACCGGCCTCGTCGGCTCCCGCAAAACAGCCATCGCCTACGCCCTCGAAAAGCGCCTCTTCGATCTCGGCGCCGTCGCCATCGTCCTCGACGGCGAAAATATGCGCCTCGGACTTAGCAAAGACCTCGACTTCTCCTCCGCCGGCCGCGCCGAGCACCTCCGCCGTGCCGCAGAACTCGCTCGTCTCCTCAACGACGCCGGCTTCCTCGTCATTTGCGCCTTCACCTCCCCCAACGCTGATATCCGCCGCCAAGTCGCACAAATTATCGGCCTTGATCGCTTCTTCGAAGTTTACGCCCAAGCTCCCCTCCAATGGTGCGAGCAACACGACACCACCGGCCTCTATGCCAAAGCCCGGCGCGGTGAGTTGCCCCACTTCGCCGGCATAAATGCCCCCTACGAACCACCCGCCCAACCCGCCCTCGTCCTCGATATCCCCGCAATCTCTGTCCAAACCGCCGTCGACCTCATCCTTACCCTCCTCCGCCAGCGCGGCATCTTCACTCGCCCCTCCCCACCCAACTCACCCCCACCCCCCACCCCATCCCACTCTTCTCACACCGATTCCCCATAACCATGACCTCCCTCGACCCCCTTATCGATAGCCTCGTCCAAAGCTACAAAGACCTCGGTGGTATCAACCACATCGATGGCCTCAACCTCCCCAGCCGCGATGAAGTCATCGCCATCACCCGCGAGCTCCTCGCCCTCATCTTCCCTGGCTACTTCGGCCCAGAGCGCCTCACCAGCGCCAACGTCCGCCACATCACCGGCCACCGTGTCACCGAAATCCATGACCGCCTTAGCGAGCAAATCGAACGCAGCCTCCGCTACGCCTGCAAACGTGCACCCGCCTGCAGCGAACATGAATGCGCCGATAATGCTCGCCGCTGCGCCCGCTGGCTCATCGAACGCCTCCCCGAGCTCCGCCGCATCCTCACCACCGACGTCGAAGCCGCCTTCAAAGGCGACCCCGCATGCTACTCCCACGAAGAAGTCATCATCTGCTACCCCGGCCTCTTCGCTATCGCCGTCCAGCGCCTCGCCCATGTCCTCTATGAGTACCACGTCCCCCTCATCCCACGTATCATGACCGAGTACGCCCACCATCTCACCGGCATCGACATCCACCCCGGCGCTGTCATCGGCGAGTACTTCTTTACTGATCACGGTACCGGCATCGTCATCGGCGAAACCTCCGTCATTGGAAAAAACGTCAAAATTTACCAGGGTGTCACCCTCGGTGCCAAATCCTTCCCCTCCGACGCCCGCCAAATCCGCGGCGTCAAACGCCACCCCACCATCGAAGACGACGTCGTTATCTACGCCGGCGCCACCATCCTCGGCGATATCACCATCGGCCGCGGCTCCGTCATCGGTGGCAATACCTGGATCACTCAAAACGTCGCCCCAGGTACCACTATCCTCATCGAACCACCCAAAATGCTCGTCCGCGAAAAACGCCCCTCGCCCCCTTCAAACCCCGCCTGATCACTTGCTCACCACTCTGCCCCTCGCCTCAAACACCCCCTAGCTACCTCGGTCCGTTTCGCACCTCCTTTTCAAAATATTCTCCTAACACCTCATCTCATCGCTGCATTCTAGGCCCCCATCTAATCCCACTTTCCGCACCCCCGTTTATTGCATAAAGGGCCACCGCGTCGGCACCCGCTCTCTCGCACGAAATCAACCCTGCGCACCATCCACTTGACTCTCGTTCATTGAGGGCCGGCGGCCTCAATGGCCGCTTCCCCGCCCGCTCACACCGCCCAATTCCACATGCGCCACCATTTCCCCATCTCCTGGAGAGGCACCGGCCTCCCTGCTTGTTCCCTCACACACCAACCAACCCGCACCAACCCAACCCACTCTACCCGCCATCTGCAATCAACAAAAATTCTTCCTTGTATCCCCACCCGCCCCCGCTTCCCACTTCTTCCGCATTGAAAATCGCCCTTCCCCAGCGCACTGTTTCACTCCAGAAATTTCGACTTTCTATTATCTCCCGTCTCGCTCCTCTAAAATCGCCCCGCACCCCTCCGCTCTTCACCCTTCCTCATGCCACCATCTTTGCTCCACTTTTCCCTCCGTCACGCTTCGCGCCCCTGACCTCACAATCCGCTAGCCGATTCTTCTCAGCTCACCTCGCAGAAGTTCCGCTCTGGAACCTTACACCCATCTCGCCATCCGTTCGCCCGTATCCTGCCCCTAGCCCTGATGCCCTTCACGCATGCGTGGTTCCCCCTCCACCTGCCACGATACCTAACGTTGTCATTCGTAACATTTTTTTGTACACTTGTGCCAAGATAACAACACCCCCGGGACGATGATCTGTTCCGTACCTCGTGGTCGCCAGACTCTTGCGCGCCCCCATCGGCGCGCACGCCTCTCCGCGCTGCTTGCTTTCCTAGCCCTCCTTGCCATGCCCTCAACCTCCCTAGCTCAGCGCACCAAAATCCGCGTCCGGGTTGATTCCCTCCCCGACATCGCCACTACCTGGCCACCTGACATGGCCCGCCTCGCCGTCTACCACGAGTTCCTCCGCCGCAATCCTGATATCGATGTCGTCGCCTCTACTTCCCTCCGTATCGAAGGCGACGCCTCCGAAGGCAACGAGTACCTCGCCATTGCCGGTGGTGTCGCCCCCGATGTCTTCTACCTCCACGGCCGCAAAATCGGCGCTTTTATCGAGCAAGGCTTCATTCAACCGCTCACGCCCTTCCTCAAACGCGACTTCGCAGCAACACGTCGCCCATTCCGCGGCATCGGCGCCCCCGACAATGTCTGGGAGCTCGCCGTCCAAAATGGCCAGGTCTGGTGCGTTCCCTACCTCTACTATGTTATGGCCCTCACCTACAAACGCCAACTCTTCGCTATCGCTGGTCTTGATCCTAATCGCGGCCCACGTGATTGGGAAGAACTCTTCCGCTTCGCCCAGAAAATTACCTGGATCCCTTCCAAAGAACCCGGCACCCCACAAGGCGTCCCCACTCGCTACGGCTTCGCTATCGACCTCGGCCGCAACCAGGGCTGGCACTTCCACCAGTTCGTCTGGTCGGCCGGCGGCGATATGGTGCGCCCCTTCAAACGCTGCCCGATCTGTCATGCCCTCACCCCCTCCCACGTGCCAGTCATAGACTTCCCTGCCTACCACATCGCTATCTCCAATCCCGACGACTACGCCGCCCGCATAGCTACCTACCCGCCCGAGGAGTTCTGCACCAACTGCCACGCTTCCCTCGCTTCCGTCTCAAATCTCGAGTGGCGCTTGGTCGTCGATCAGCCCGGTGGCCCCGAAGCACTCGCCTTCTACCAACGGATGAAATTCTCTAAATGGATGCGCTGCGATAACCGCGATCACCCGCTCCATAAACGCAAGTTCAACTTGGAGTTCGATCTCACCCCAGAAATGCTCCAAAATAAACGCGCAGCCTGTCCCGTCTGTCACAAGCAATTCGACCTCGCACACAAAGCTACCCGCGCTCGCATCTACACCGGTGTCGTCAAATCCCAAACTGGCTCTTATCACGTCGAACGCGAAGAATACGGCATGGCTATCACCACCCTCGACGAAGTCCAGCGCGATGTCGATATCGGTACCGCCGTAACCTACTTCCCTTCCATCACCGGAGGACCGCCTGTCTCCTTCATCGCTGGTCACTACCTCGCGATGAATGCTAAACTAACCGGGGCCCAAGCCGATGCCGCATGGCGCTACATCAAATTTATGTGCTCCGAAGATGCCATGCGCATCCGCGTCAAAGTCCTCGTCGACGCCGGCTGGGGCCAATGGGTCGACCCCCGCTACCTCAAGGCCTTCGGCCATGACGATATTTACAACGCTATCCCTAAAGAACGCATTGCCTTCTTCGAAAACGTCGGCCGCAATTCGCGTGTCGAGCCCTACTGCAAAGGCTATAAAAACGTAATCACTAAAGAACTGCGCCTCCCCATTGATCTCGCCCTCGATGACAAAAACCCCGCAGATCCCAAAAAAGTCCTCGCCGATGCCGCTCGCCATGTAAATACGTACATCATCGGCTCCCTGCCCCCTCACATCATGCGCCGCCGTCAACACCTCGGCGTCTTCCTCGTCATGGTCACCGCCGCTATCTTGCTCATCACTGGCCGCAAAATCCTTCAGCTCATCGCCGCCACCGCCGCTCGCTCCCGCTCCTCCGAAGGCTTCGGCGTCTCTGAGCGGACCTGGCGTCGCACCCTCCGCGCCTGGCTCTTCCTCATCGTCGCCGTCGCTTCCGTCTTCCTCTGGAGCTACATACCCCTCGCCCGTGGCCTCCTCATCGCCTTCCAAGACTACCGTATCCTCGGTGGCTCTCACTTCGTCGGCTTGCGCAACTTCGTCGAAGTCTTCTCAAACCGCGACTTCTATGTCTTCCTCGGTCAAACCTGCATCTACGTCGCCCTCTCGATCCTGCTCGGTTTCGCCGCCCCCATTGTACTCGCCATCTTCCTTAGCGAAATCCCCAAAGGCAAAATCATCTTCCGCGTCGTCTACTATTTGCCCAACGTGACCACCGGCCTCGTAACCATGTTCCTCTGGAAACAGCTCCTCTTCAACACCACCGAGGAAGGCGTACTCAATCGCCTCCTCATCGCCACCCCAGCATGGCTCTACTACCTCGTCCCCCTCGCTATTGCCGCAGCCTGCCTCGCCGCAAGTATACCAACCTTTCGTGCCGGTAATTTTTGGGCTGGTCTCTTCACCCTCACCCTAGCCCTCCTCTTCACACTCGTCGCTCTCCTCGTCGAGCCCGTACGCGAGCCCTTGCGGTGGCTCCAAGACCCCACCCTCGCAATGCCCTCCGTGATCATCCCCGGTGTCTGGGCTGGCACCGGTGCCGGCTGTCTTGTCTACCTCGCCGCACTGAAAGGTATCCCCGAAGAACATTATGAAGCCGCCGACGTCGACGGCGCAGGCACAATCGCAAAACTGTGGAATGTTGTCATCCCCAATATTAAAGCCCTCATCATCATTAACTTCGTCGGAGCCTTCATCGGCGCTTTCCAGGCTGCACAAAATATTTTCATCATGACCGCCGGCGGCCCCGCTAACAAAACTATGACCATCGGCCTCGATATCTGGTACAACTCGTTCCTCTTCCTCAAGTTCGGCTACGCCACCGCCGAAGCCTGGATCCTCGGCGCCTTGCTGATTGGCTTCACCTTACTCCAACTCCAACTCCTTAACAAAGTCGAATTTAAGAAGGCTGCTGACTAACCATGCATTCCCTTTTCGTCATCTCCACTTAACTGCCCCACTCCCCGCACTGCCATGCCCCTAATTGCTAAAGTCGGCCGCGTCTCCTGGCACGTGCGCCTCCTCTTCGCCATCATCTATGCCCTCTTGATCAGTGGCGGCCTCACTATGGTTTACCCGTTCCTCATGATGCTCTCCAATTCGCTCACCAGCAACGCCGATTGGAAAGAGTTTCGCCTCTTCCCCAAATATCTCCTCGACCAACGTGAGCAATTCCGCAAACTTATCGTCGAAGCCGAACACGAACAGGAACTCCCATGGCTCTTCGGCCATGATGAGTGGTTCGGCCCAGAAGATATCCGCCTCGAACAACTCGACCCCCTCTTCGCCCGCGACCCGCGCCAGCTCGCCCGCATCGCCGCCGATTGGCGCGACTTCATGCGCTCCATCCCCGTTCGCTACTGGCGCCCCTACTTCAATTGGCAAGGTGAACTCAACTTCACTCCCTTCGTCAACTGCCTCCCCTATCGCGACTTCCTCCGCACCCGCTACTCCAATGATATCGCCGCCCTCAACCACGCCCACGGTAGCCACTACCGCTCCTTCGACGATATCTGGCACCTTCGCGACGGCTTCTGGCGCCGCCTCTGGGCCGTCCCTGATACCCCCCAGTGGAACGATTGGATCGCCTGGAAAAGCACCCTCGATCCCCTCCTCGCCTACCCTTACCCCATGGAAATGGAATGGTGGAAATTCGTCCGCTACCTCTATGTCTCGGTCGAGCGCTTTAACGAACGCGCCAACACAAACCTGAACTCCCTCATTCACGTCCACCTCGATGACGCCATCCACCACGCCCTCGTCCCCCGCGAATACGTCGAAAACTTCATCTTCGAAAAATGCAACTCAATGTACTACGTGCTCAACGCCAACACCACCGCCTGGGACGCGTTCATCACCCGCGATTACGCCCTCCTTGCTTCCAACACCACCCTCTCTCTCCCCCAGTACCGCG
>JAOACZ010000139.1 GCA_026417575.1 bacterium
GGTGGTGTGTGCGCGGGAGGCGGGGGCGGGGGTACGCGCGACGGTGCGTGAGCCAAACGGGGAGTTGCCGGGGGTGGTGCAGAAGTTTGGGGTACGGCATGACGGACAGCGATGGCATATGTTTTTGTTGATAGCGGGGCAAGGGGTGTGGCATGCAACGGGGAGCGAGTTGACGAATTTGGTGTTGGGGGCGCGGCCGGTAGTAGTAATGGAGGAGGTGCCGGTAGGGGTAGGGGGATTTGACGTTGTGCGGAGTGAGCGCGGGTGGGAACTTGATTTCATTGTTGAGACGACGCGGTTTACGTATGTGCTTTCGGAGGCGCTGGGTGTCATGACGAATGAGGTGGGTGCGGCGGTGTGTGCGGGGTGGCGGATCGAGAGCTACCGGGTTGTGGAGGGGACGAATCTTGTGATAGTGGGAGTGAGCACCGCGGTGCCAGGGGGGGGCATGCCAGAAGGATCGGACCGGGCGACAGCGCTGTGGATGGGGGCGCGGGAGCGCGTGGCAGAGGGGACAGTGATCAAGCGGCCAGGCCGCGCAGGGCGGCCGACATATTTATCGCGGGGAACAGAATGGGCAGGACAGTTTTTGATGATTGTAGGCTCGTTTGCAGTATTTATGGCGGTGATCAATCTTGTGTTGTTTCACGGGAAACGGGTGATCCAGCGGCAACCTGGGTTGCATAATAGCGTGATATTTTTTGTGTTTTTGGTGGTGATGGGGGTGTGTACGTATTTAGGGAATCGGCCGGTGGGGCAACGGACGGTTGTGCAGCTGGGCGGAAAGGCGGCAGTAGACGAGCAGAGACGTTCAGGGCTGGTGCAAGGGATTACAGCGCTGGTCAATAGTGTCTCGAACGCGGCGGAGCGGCAGGTGGCGGTGAGGATCAACTTGTTGAGTGGGCCGACGAGAACGGGGCGGGCGCCGGTAGCAGCAGAGGCGCTCATCACGCATATTGGCGTGTTGCCAGCTGCGGTGCGCCATCAATTAGAGCAAGGAGTGTGGGGGCTGGTTGTAGAACATCTGAGCTTACGTCCTGATCGTGTACATGTGCGCGTGGCACTGGATGTATGGCCAGCGAGCTATGACTTTTTGTTCAAGGCGGTATTAGTGCCGATCGGCATTTCTGTATTTTCGTTGATCACATTTTACATGGTCAGTGCGGCGTATCGGGCGTTTAAGATTCGCTCAACGGAGGCGGCGCTGTTAATGATGTCGGCGTGCATTGTGATGTTGGGGCAGTTACCGTTAGGGGCATGGCTAACAGGCTCGTTGCCGTCGTGGCTGCATTGGTTGCAGTTGCCGTGGTTAGCACAGAAATTACTGACGGTGGTCAATTCGGCTGCGTACCGCGGGGTGCTGATTGGGATGATGATAGGCGGTTTTGCGGCAGGGTTGCGGATCTGGCTGGGAATGGATGAGAGCGTGTTTAGCGGGCTGGAGAAGAAATGAGTGCTGAGATAGAGAGGCGCGAGAACGTTTGGTGGCGGATACAGTATTGTGACCCGCGCTGGCTGTACGGTTTATTTGCGCTGATGGTGGTGATGTGTGAATTTTGGCGCCCGGCAATGCCGACGGAGATACCGGAATCGGTGCGGCGTTTGTACGAGCTGATAGAGCGGCTGCCGTTGGACAAGCTGGTGATAGTGGATTCGGAGCTGGCGGCGGGGATTCGCGCGGAATGCGAAGGGCAATTTGTGGCGGTGGTGCGGCATTTGTTTCGGCGTGGGTTGCGCTTTGCCGTGATGACATGGACGACACAGCCAGAGGGAATTAAGTATGCGACGGATTTGACGGCGGCATTAGCGCGGGAATATGGTAAGGAATACGGGCGGGACTATGTGATTTGGAATCCACTGACGCCGGCGGGAGGAGCGATGCTGCAGGCATTTGCGCGGGACATTCCTGGTTTTGTGAAGACAGACATAGCAGGCACACCTTTGCGACAAATCAGTGTGATGCGGGGGGTGGAGACAATTAAAGATATTTCGTTGGTGTACAAGGTGTCGTACGTATGGGATCGGGCGGAGACACCGTGGATTGGGTTTATACAATCAGTGTATGGGACACCGTATGCATGTGGGACGGTGGCGATTATGAGTTCGAGTGCATATCCGTTTTTAGATTCTGGGCAACTGAGTGGGATGTTGGCAGGAGCGGCAGGTGCGGCGGCTTATGAACGTTTAATGGCAGCGCCGGGAATCGGGACGAAGACGGTAATTGTTCAGTCGTTCGCAGCGTTATTTGTGTTCGTAGCGATTTTTGCCGGGAATGTAGCCATGGTGATGGCGCGTCGTGCAGAAGCGCGCGGGGAGGGCGGCGCATGAGTACGGGTACGCGGAGGATAGTTCTGTTTGGGGCGCTGTGCGTGATGGTGGCGTTGTTAGCTGCGAACGAGTGGCGGATGATGCACGAGGAGGGATATGATTGGTATGAGCGCGTGCAGCAGTGGGTGGCGGCGGTATGCACTGTAGCGATTTACTCGTTTTTGTATCGGGAGAATGTGTTTTATCGGACGTTTGAGCATGTGATGCTGGGGTGTGCTGCGGGGATGAGCTGTGCTGTGATCTTGCGCCAACAGCTGGTGGAGCAATGGTTTGTACCGATGGTAACGGCGTATAAGGCGTGGTGGGAGAGGGGGTTAGATGCAGAGGTGGCAAGCGGCGTGTTATTGATTGTTCCGGGTATTGTGGGTTTGTTGTGGTATTTTCAGTACAGCAAACGCTATTTTTGGGTGAGTCGGATAACGTTTTGCATCACGGTGGGGGCGGGGGTGGGGTTAGGGTTTAAGGACACGTTCAATCAATTGATGCCGCAGATCACAGAGACGTTCAAGCCACTGTGGGTAGGGGAAGGAATAACACGGGTTCTGACGCTGCTGGAGCGCGTGGGGGCGAGTTTAGAGAATGTAGTGTTTGTGGTAGGTACGGTGTGTGTGCTGGTGTATTTCTTTTTTGTTGTGGAGCGGCGGGCGGCGGTGGTGCGGGTGCCGGCGCAGATTGGGCGATGGTATTTGATGATTGCATTGGGGGCATTTTTCGGTAACACATTTATGACACGCTTGAGTGCGTTAATTGAGCGGATTCATTTTTTGTGTGCGGAGTGGCTGCGGCTGACGGGGCGATGAAGGTGGTGGGAGAAAGCGCCAAGAGTTATGAGGTACTGCTGGCGACGGACTGCGGCAGTACGACAACGAAGGCGATCTTGGTGGAGCGGCGTGGGGAAGGATATCGGCTGGTGGGGCGAGGGGAAGCACCGACGACGGTGGAAGCGCCGTTTGACGATGTGACGGTGGGGGTGCGGAATGCGGTTGAGGAGTTAGAAGAGGTGAGTGGGCGAAAGCTGCTGGAGGGGGGGGAGTTGATCTGCCCACGGCGGGGCGGGGCGGGGGTAGACGCGTATTTTTCCACGAGCAGTGCTGGGGGCGGATTGCAAATGGCGGTGGTGGGGGTAATTGGTGCGATTTCTGCTCAGAGTGCGCAACGGGCGGCATTGGGTGCTGGGGCGATAGTGATCGACACGATCGCGTTGGACGATCCGCGGGCGGATCACGAACGCATAGAGCGTTTGCGGCATATGCGGCCGGACATGATTGTGATGGCGGGGGGAACGAATGGGGGCACGCGGCGGCATGTAGAAATGTTGGCAGAGTTGATCCGCGCGGCCCGGCCGCAACCGCGGTTTGGCGAGACGTTTCGCTTACCTGTGATTTATGCAGGGAATGCGGGCGCATGGTCAGTTGTCAATGAGCTTCTTAGCCCGGTTGCAGCATTGCGGCATGTGGCGAATGTGCGACCAACGCTGGAGACGGAGGAGTTGACGGAGGCACGCCATGCTATTCACGAGTTGTTTCTTGCGCATGTGATGCAGCAAGCTCCGGGCTATCGCCGGTTGATGCAGATGACGTCGGCGGACATAATGCCCACTCCCGTGGCCGTGGGGCTGATTATCCAGCAGGTTGCCGCGACACGCGGGCAGAACGTGCTGGCAGTTGACATTGGCGGGGCGACAACTGACGTTTTCAGTGTGTTTGCGGGGAATTTTCATCGCACGGTAAGCGCGAACTACGGGATGAGTTACAATTTGTGCAACGTGATGGCTGAGGCGGGCGTGGAGAATATACTGCGATGGCTACCGTTTGAGTTTTCGCACGCGGTGTTACGGGACATACTGCGCAATAAAATGATTCGGCCAACGACGATACCGGAGACACTGGAAGAGTTGTGGATAGAGCAGGCTGCGGCGCGTGAGGCATTGCGGCTTTCGCTGGCGCATCACCGGGTTTTAGCTGTTGATTTGCGCGGGCGGAGCCGGCGGCGTGAGTTTGGGGAGGCGTTTGCGGAGGAGGTCGGTGGTGTGATCGATTTAATGAAGTTAGACTTATGCATCGGCAGCGGTGGGGTGTTGTCGCATGCTCCGGACCGCACCCAGGCTGCGTTGATGATGTTGGACGCGTTTGAATTGGAGGGTTTCACGCAGCTGGCGGTGGACAGCATATTTATGATGCCGCAACTGGGGGTGATGTCGCAGCTGGTGCCGGAGGCGGCGCGGGAGGTATTTGAGAAGGACTGTTTGGTGATGTTGGGGACGAGCATAGCGGCAGTGGGTCGGGCGCGGGCGGGGCGGGTGGTGATGGGGGTGGAGGTGGAGCTGCCGGGAGGGGTACGACGGCGGTATGAGCTGCGGGGAGGCGAGCTGCGGCGGGTGGACCTGGGTGTGGGGGAACGAGCACGCGTGGTGGTACGGCCAGCACGGGGGTTTGATGTGGGGCTGTCTCTTATACACATCT
>JAOACZ010000154.1 GCA_026417575.1 bacterium
CACTCACTACGCTCAAGACATCTTCACCTCTCGCGCCCTCTCCTTCCTCACCGCCACAAACCTCCCTCAGCCATTCTGCCTCGTCCTCGCCTACACTCTCCCCCATCGCCAGCTCGTAGAACCCCCAGGCCCTAACCCCTACCGCCATAAGCCTTGGCCTCCTCAAGAACGCACCTACGCCGCCATGGTCTCCAAACTTGACGCCGATATCGGCCGCATCGCCGCCGCCCTCGATGCCAACCCCTCCCTCGCTTCTAACACCCTCCTTATCATCACCAGCGACAACGGCCCCCATGACGCCGACGATCACTCCCCCTTCTTCTTCAATAGCTTCGGTAACCTCCGCGGCGGTAAGTTCCTCCTCTTCGAAGGCGGTATTCGCGTCCCCTGCATCATGCGCTGGTGCGGCGTCATTCCCACTAACACTGTCTGCAGCGTCCCTTGCGGCTTCGTCGACATCCATGCCACCCTCGCCCAACTCGCCGGTGCACCTCCACCCCCCTCCCACGGCGTCAGCCTCCTCCCTCTTTTAAGCGGCAATTCTCTACTCTCTCGCCCAATCCCCCTTCTCTGGTTCACTCCCCCACGCTCTCCGCGTGACCCCATCGCCGCCCTCCGCTCCAATCAATGGAAATTTATCCTCCGCGCCGACGGCCTCCCTAAACTCTACAACCTCCTCCACGATCCCTCAGAAACCCAGAATCTCGCCCCGCTCTACCCCGACCTCGTTCGCTCATTCTACTTCACCCTCCGTCAGCAGCTTCGCCAACAAATTCCCCCTCTCACCTCTCCCAGTACTTCCCCCCCTAAATAACACTTACCTCACCGCCCGCCCATCTACACAGCCCAAAACACCTTCTCAACCTCCCTCAATTCGCTACTCCCTTGGCACTAATCAGTCCCCCACCCAAGCCGTAACCACCGCTGGCCCATGGCTGAATAACGTCGCTTACCCACTCGATCCTCCTCCTCTCCTCCGCCTCTCACCCCTCTTCCGCCATCCTCCCCCACAAAACTCTGAGCACCTCTTCCTACCGCGCCCATTCCCGCCCCTCAACAGTCAACACCTACGTCGCCGTCGCGCCTCCTCAATCTCTCCACCAGCACTTCAACAAACGCAAACAGCAAAAAATGTCATCTGCAAACAACCAAATTTGTCGCATCAAGCGCTTCACCCACAACGACCTACCCTCCCCTCACAATCATCGCTTCACTTAACCCTTCTTCCCCGCTCATTCGACACAAAACGCTGTTTGCAGTCAACATAAAATGTCGTTTGCAGCCCCTCCGTGTCGACCGCACAAGCGCCTGCCTCCTCACCTTCTCCCTTCCCATCCCCACCCCTTCACCACAACACTGTCACACCAAAATCCTGCGCCTCTCGCGAAAAAACTTTACCCCCTCCTCCACACCCCAGCCCGTCTCCCGCACCCGCCCTACTCTTCCACTACCTCATAAATTTTGCTATAATATCCTCAACCTGTCACCTTTCCTAACCCGGCTGCCAAGGAGGCTACCATGGCGGAAATCTTGATCGGCACGGTGGTTGACTACTTTACTCATGTCCAAGTCGCTGCCATCGAAATCACCGCGGATGAGCTGCGACTCGGCGACACTATTCACATCCTCGGCCACACAACCGACCTCACCTTCCCTGTCACCTCTCTCCAGCTCGAACACCATAGCATCGAACGCGCCGTACCAGGCCAGGTCGTCGGCGTGAAGTGCGAGGAGCGCGCTCGTAAACACGATAAAGTCTACAAAGTCGTCTGACAATCACCCCTCGCCCCCTCTTGCATTACATCGGATTCGCCCTGCACCTCTCCTGCCCCTCTCCCTCAGAGGTCAGCGCCACCCCTCGCCCCTACCTATCTCCTCAGCCAACTAACTCACTTATCCCTTCAGCACCGCAAGAGGCCGCAATCGCGCCACTGGCAGCGCCAAACCCGCCCCACTCACTACCGCTATCACGTCATCAATGTCTTTGTACGCACCAGGTGCCTCCGCCTTGATCGTCCGCCGATCCTCGCACAGTAACAAAACCCCCTCCATCGACCGCCGAAATTCTTCATCACTAATCGCTGCCTCGTGCTTCGCTCCATGCCGCCCTACCCCGCTCGCCGCCGTCCGGCTCATTTTCCGCCCCGCCCCGTGATTCACCGAATACAACGCCTCTTCCCCACTCCTCGTCCCCGCTAACACGTAACTCGCTGTCCCCATCGATCCTGGTATCAAAACCGGTTGCCCCGTCCCCACATACTCTGTCCCCTCCATCAACTCTCCCGGAAACGCACGCGTCGCCCCCTTCCGATGTACCCAGTACCTCACCCCACCATGCTCTTCCAGCTTCGCTATGTTGTGCGGCACATCATACAAACACGGCATCGCTAACTCCTTCCCATAATAGTGCCGCACGTTCCTCCTGATCAACTCCGCCATCACATACCGATTCACAAACGCAAAATTCGCTGCCGCCTGCATCGCCCCAATGTAATCCCGCCCCTGCTTCGTTTGCACCCCAAAATAAGCTAAATCACGGTCCGGTACAAAAATCCCTTGCTTCTCTATCCATTGCCGCGCACTCCGCATGTAGTCATCCGCAACTTGATGCCCCAAGCCCCGCGACCCCGAATGAATCATAAATGTTATCTGACCCCTCCATAACCCAAACGCCTTCGCTCGCTCACTGTCGTACACTTCATCCACCACCTGAATCTCAATAAAATGATTGCCCCCGCCCAACGTCCCAAGCTGATCTCTCCCTCGCTCCTTCGCATGGCGGCTCACCGCGTCAGGATCGCCCTTCATACTCCCTTGATCTTCCGCACAAATCACGTCCCGCGCAAATTCCTCCTCATCAAATGCCTCCTCCAGCCGCGCATGCGCTCCCACAATCTCCGGTACCGCCGCTAATCCCTTCTCTAACACCGCGTCAAGTTGCTTTTGGCTCACACTCACATTGTGCTTCCCTTCCCCTAACGGAATATCCCGCCGTATACTCTGCGCTATCGCACTGATGTCTACCTCCCCTCTCCTCAGCGGCGTCGTTAACATCCGCATACCACAGTTTATGTCATAACCTACCGCGCACGGCGAAATGAAATTCGGCGTCGCTAACACACACCCTATCGGTACCCCGTACCCACTATGAATGTCCGGCGTGGCCAGCACAATCGCCTCAGGGTCAAGGCTCGCCGCGTTCCGTAATTGCCGCAATGCCTCCTCCTCAATCGTGATCGCTTCGTTCGCATAAATGAGCGCGTCACGATGCATCCCACCCTCGCGCGGAACCTTCACCCGATATGGATCTATTCGCTGCAACATCTCCCGCGTCCTCAACCCTAGTATAGCATTTTTTTCACACCACCTAAGCCCCTCCCCACCTTCAGCCTCTCGAATCCCGTCGCAGCCTCCAATCCACCCTCACGCCCTCACAAAACCACCGCGCTAAAGGACGCGTTCTCACGCCCATCCTCCGTGCTCACCCAACACCCGCACTCCCTACACCCGCCCACGTCCACGCAACTGCCCCTGCACCCCTAACACCACCACCGCCAACAGCGTCCCTCCACACGCTAACCACAGCAGCATATTCCCGCTCTCCGCGTACAGTGTCCGCCTCCCGTTGTGCAGCGGCACGTCAGCCACTAACGTGCCTGCAATCTCCGTCTTCCTCCCGTCCACCACCAGCACCGCACGCGTCCGCCCCAGCCGGTCCACAATCATTGTCACCCCCGTATTCGTCGCTCGCACCAACGGCCGCCGCTGCTCGATCGCACGAAATGCCGACAACGCCGCATGCTGATACGGCCCTGGGCTGCTCCGAAACCATCCGTCGTTCGTTAGATTCAGCAAAATATCCGCCGGCGCCTCTGCCGTCACACGCGCCAAATCCGCCATCACATCCTCAAAACATATCAGTACCTTGAACGCCACTCTCTTCCCTTCCGGCCCACTGTACACAAGTCCCCGCGCATCTCGCCCCGGCGTGAAACTCCCCTCTATAGGCGTCACTAACTTCAAAAACGGTAAGTACCGCTCAAACGGCACGTATTCCCCAAACATAACTAAATGCCGCTTGTCATACATACTCGAAACGAAGCCGCTCGGTTCAATTATAACCGCCGAGTTGTAGTACTCCAGCTCGCCATCCTCGCCTATGACATAACGAGAAAGTCCTGTAATCAGCGGCCGCTCCACTTCCTTTACAAATCTCGTCACCACATGATAGGAAAGCCGCCTCTCGAAGAAATATCCTGGCACCGCCGTCTCCGGCCAAATCACAACGTCCGGGTTCTCCCCCATCGTCGCCCGGCTCAGTTCCACATGCTGCTGCAATATGTCATAATCGCGCGTCGTGTCGTGCTTCACCAGCGACGGTATATTCGCCTGTATCAACGCAACTCGTATGCTCCGTTGCGGCGATTCCTCCAGTGTCTTCATTCGCCAGAGTCCATACGCTAGAAACATCGCAAGCATACTCATCGCTACTAGCACACTCCCACGGCATCCACGCCACCCCAGCTTCCCAACGTATGCTCGCGCTCCTTCCGCTACCGCTACATTCACAACTACCACAAGTGCACTGATACCATACACACCCACAATATCCGCCACCTGAATCAGCGGCAGCGCCGGCCGCAGCGCGTAGCCCAGTAGCAACCACGGAAATCCCGTCAGAAAATACGTCTGGATTGCCTCATACACCAGCCATGCCATCGTAAACGCCACGCAAGCCCAAATGCCACGCCGCGTAAGCCACCAGCCTAACGCCACGCTTGCTCCCATGAACAACGCCAGTACCTGCACCAGAACCAACATCCCCACAACCGTGACATAGCCAATCCACCACAACGTCGCAAGAAACCACCCGCACCCACTTACATAACCAAGCATCCACGCACGCCGCCAGTTCCAGCCCATCCGCTTGTCCAACAACACATACACCACAGGCGCTAACGCTACAAACGCCAGCGGCCACCACGCCGCCTTCGGAAACGCTAGCGTGAGCATCGCCGCCGACAACGCCAACGCCACCCCCACCTCCACTAACGGCCTTCTCTGGTTCCTCAACAGCTCTGTCACTCCCTCAGCCTTCACACCTCACACTCGTCCCCACTCTCCAACCTCCACCGCATAACCAGTTCTACAACTCACAAACACGTCACGCACCCCTGCATCGCTCACACACGCATCGGTTCGCTCTCTCAACACGTCTCTCTTCACCTCACCACACCCTCGCCGCGCCTCCTTCATAACCGACCACTTTTCTTATTTGCACTCCATCGACTGGCGCAAATGTGCACCGTCTCGCCCTCACCATTTCTCTCTCCCCCCACT
Source organism: bacterium (assembly GCA_026417575.1). GTDB lineage: Bacteria > Auribacterota > UBA3054 > UBA3054 > JAPLST01 > JAOACZ01. Next base: position 5,341 of record JAOACZ010000154.1, read on the forward strand.
ACGCATTCTCTTTTATCTCCCTGACTCTTCCAGCGCAGCCTTGCTCATCACGTCGTATGCCACGCTCAACACATCTGTCGGCTTTATCTCCACAAACGGCCCGCGCCCCAGCCGCTTCAACAACGCCATGTGCTCCGTCGGCCGCTCTGGCCGAATCACAAACCTCTCCACCACCTTCCCAGGCCGCCAAAACTCCTTCAACCATTGCTCCTCTGTCATTCTCTCTCCCGCTGCCTCCTCCGCACGCCCCGTTTCCCTTGCACCGCCCAAACGTGCCCCCCGCAGTGCCCTAAGCACCTCCTCCTTCTTCTTCCCCCGCAGCGCAAAAATCAAAAAAGGATCCCTATCAAACTTGTCCGCCAATAAGTAATACACCGCCGCAATGTGCTTGCACGGATTCGCCCAGTCGGGGCATGAACACGTCGTCTTCAACTCATTCGCACTCTCGGGAAATAATTCCACTCCCGCTGCTCTCAACACTTCCTCAACCTCATGCGGCATCTCACCCGCCAACAGCTTCGCTGCGTAAATCGCCTGTGCTGACAACGCACTGATTACCGCGCCCCACTCTTCTTCTGTGTACCTCCGCACCTGTATCTCAACCTCATACGCTGCAGGTCGTGAACCCTGCACTCGCGCCCTCACACGCCCCGCCTCCACCTCTAACGTCACAACCTGCCCCCGCCGCGCATACCACCGCCCCCCCGCTAGCCGCCCCCCTATTCCCAGCCCCTCTAATGCACCTATCCACCGCTGCGACCACCACGTCTCCCCAATCTTCCCACCCCGCCCCATCGCCCGTATCCCATACGCTACCGCTATCGGCCGTGATCGCCCGCCCCACCCTGTATGCCCAGCCTCCTTTATCTCTCCTCTTTTCACCACCTTTCTTAGCCCTCCATCACTGCCTCGCGCCGCAGCTTGAACAATTCACCCAGCGCCTCTGTCGAAAGTTCCGTAATCCATTCCTCCCCCACCCCCACAACCCGCTCCGCTAACTCCTTCTTCCCTTCAATCATTCTCGCAATCCCTTCCTCTACTGTCCCAGCACACACAAATTTGTACACGTACACCTGTCGCCTCTGACCTATCCGATATACCCGGTCCGTCGCCTGGTCCTCCACCGCAGGGTTCCACCACCGATCATAGTGAAACACACGCGTCGCCGCCGTTAAGTTTAACCCTACACCCCCAGCCTTCAACGTCAAAATAAACACCGCCGGCCCGTCCTCACCACTCTCAAACCGCGCAACCATCGCCTCCCGCTCCGTCCTCTTCGTCCCGCCATGCAGAAAGAGTACTTCCCGCCCAAACCGCTCCTGTAATGCCCTCTTCAACATCTTCCCCATCTCCGCATACTGCGTGAAAACAAGCGCTTTGTCTCCCTCAGCCATCGCCTCCTCGAGCATCTCTTCTAGCCGCGTCAACTTGCCCGAACGACCCCCCAATTCACCCCCTTCGCCAAGAAATTGCGCCGGATGATTGCACACCTGCTTCAGTTTCGTAAGCGCCGCCAAAATCAGCCCCTTTCGCTCGATCCCCCTCGACTTCCCTATCCGCTCTAACATCCCCTCTACTACCGCCTCATATAGCGCCGCTTGCTCCCGCGTCAAATTGCACAGCACCGTCACTTCCATTTTCTCCGGTAAATCATTGATAATCGCTTTGTCCGTCTTCACTCGCCGCAATACAAACGGCTGGATCAGCCGCCTCAATACCGCCGCCCGTTCCATGTCATGATGCCGCTCAATCGGCACCGTAAAACGCACGTGAAAATCTCCCGCGCTGCCTAAATAACCCGGATTCAAAAACTCCATGATCGACCACAATTCCGTCAGCCGATTCTCTACAGGCGTGCCTGTCAGCGCAATGCGCATACCCGCCTGCAACTCACGTGCCGCCTGCGTCTGCTTCGCTTCCGTATTCTTGATGTTCTGCGCTTCGTCTAAAACTACGCCCTCCCACACAACGCGCCGCAAATGCCCTATATCTCGCTGCACCAAACCGTACGTCGTCAGAACTACATCGTGCTTCCCCGCCTGAGCCACAAATTCCTCACCCCCCTGCCGTCCCACCCCGTGATGCACCAAAACGCGCAGCGACGGCGCAAATCGCTCCATCTCGTGCCTCCAGTTGCTCACCACTGACATCGGACACACAATCAGCCACGGCCCCCTCATCCGCCCCTCACCCCGCTCGTGCAGCAAAAAAGCCAGCACCTCAATCGTCTTCCCTAACCCCATATCATCCGCCAAACACGCCCCAAACCCTAACCGCCCTAAAAACTCTAGCCACGCCACCCCTCGCGCCTGATACGGCCGTAACCGACCCTCAAAATCTCGCGGTGCCTCAATCGGCCGAAGCTTCTCACAGTCCCCCAAGCTTTCCAATGCTTCCCCTACCCAGTCCTCCCCTGTCATACCTGTCACCGGTAACCCCGTTGCCTCGTCAGCCCCACCCAGCCCTATCCGCAGTGCCTGCGCTAACGTCAGTCCGCCCCTCACCCGCTGCCGCTCAAAAAACCTCATCGCCTGTTCGATCTGCTCCCGTTCGAGCTCTACCCACCTACCTCGTATTGGCACCAACGCCCGCTTCATTCCCGCAATTCGCTTGAACTCTTCCTCGCTAAGCACCTCATCGCCAATCGCACACTGCCAGTCAAACGCTAACAACTCCCCAGCTCCTTTTCTCCCCGTCCCACTCGCCCCCACCCCCTCCACAGGCTTCAAATGAAGTCGGATGCTCAGCCGCTCCTCCCTCGCCCGCCACCACGCCGGCAACAAAATTCCATAACCACTTTGCTCTAATACCGGCGCCGTGCTCCGCAAAAATTCATATGCTTCACCCGTGTCCATTGCCACGCTCACCGGCTGTGCTTCCGCCAGCGCAGTATTCAACTGTGGAAACAATCGCGCCGCTGCCCCCAACGACCCAAGTAGCTGCTCATGTGGGTTCTTCACCACACGCTTCCCGTACGTCAACGTCCCTGAGCCCGTGCGCCAAATCTCCTCCGCCGAAATTAGCACGCTGGGATCATCCCACGCTTGTAAGTAAAACCTCACCCGCCACGTCTCGCTCTCTCCATTGCTCGGCTCCGGTGCCTCCAGCTTAAAACATGCCCGAAATGGCCCGCGGCTCTCCGCTCGCACCGGTGCCAGCCACTCCCCGCACGCGCGCGCAAATGCTCCAAGCTCCTCCGCCCCCCCGCGCAACTCCGCTCGCTCGCTCGTTAGCGCTGCCAGCCACTGCTGCTCTAACAATACCCCCCGCCCACGCCGCTCCGGCAGCCTGCTGTACTCCGCGTGTTCATACAACCGTTCGCGAATAAATCCATCCGCCGCGCAATCCAAAAAATCTCTCAAAATCGTCAACGGATCTTCCTCTTCACCCGGCGCACGCCACGCTCGGCATACCCCCGGCATCGCCCGCGCTAACTCATCTACACGCCCCACGTCACTCGCTCCATACACCACCAACCATCGCCCCTCATATGCCCTCCCTCGTCCCCTCCCACATTCAACCACCCCAGGCACAACACACTGCCGGCTAACCAGCTCCAGCACCCATCGCGCCGGTTGCTCCCAATACCGCGTAGCTCCACCATACACTACACCACGTGGCGGCTCATACGGCAAACTCCGCAGAAAATCTCCCGCCCGCTCACCCTTAATCAGTAAAACCGGTACCCGCCACGGCGCAATACATCTCGCCTCCCCCGTCAACCCCTCCTCCAAAACTAGCTCCGGCGATGGTTCCGGCCCCTCCCCCGTTGTCGGCAAGTAAAGCGTGCACCACCCCCATGCGCCCACATGCTTCGCCGCAATCGCATACACATTGAAAATAACTACCTCTAGCCGATCGCGATCCAACGCAAATGGATGCATCCTCGCCCCCCTGCCCATACCCCACCGCACCACCCCACCCTCGCTCCGCCTCCGTCGCCCCCGTCGCACCCCCTCACTCTTCTCCGCCCACACCGCAAGCCGCCGCTTCGGCCACGGTAACCAAATCGCGTGAAGTACGTACATCAACTCCTCTCCCTTCCCACCCACACGCAACGCAGCAGCAAACCAATTCCTATCGCTAACACAAACAACGTCAAAAACTGCCCCTGCGTTACCCCTAAACCCCACGGCCCAGCCAGCGCCTCCGTTGATTCTCGAAACTCCTCTGTCACTAACCTCCCTACCCCGTAGATCACAGCAAACAACCCACTCAACATCCCCTCCGCCCGCCGCTTCCGCCCTACCATCACCAAAATCGCAAAACTCACAACCCCCTCCGCTATCGCCTGATATATCTGTACCGGGTGGCGCGGCTGCCCGTCCACGCAAGGAAAAATGACCGCCCACGGCACGTTCGTTACCCGCCCCCATAACTCCGCGTTAATGAAATTCCCTATGCGCCCAAAAAATAAACCCGGTCCTGCCGCCACCACTACGTTGTCCAGCAAATGCAAAAATGAGACCTGCCATCGCCGCCCAAATAACCATAACGCTACCATCACGCCCACAAACCCACCATGGCTGCTCATCCCCCCTCTCCAAATCATCACAATTTCCCACGGTGCTCGTAGGTAGTGCCCCAACTCGTAAAACACACAATGCCCTAAACGCCCGCCTATTAAAACCCCACAAAAACCGTAAAACACTAGGTCCTCTAACGCCTCCACCGACGGAAGCTTCAACAACCCCGCCCTCTGCCGCCACCACAATAGCCCATACCCAATCCCAAACCCTATCAAATACATTAACCCATACCCCCGTACCGCTAACGGCCCAACCCGAAGAGCCACCGGATCCCACGTGTGCACCCAGTATCCTACGACATTCGTCATTTCTTCTCGCGAATCCCGTACCGCTCCATCTTGCGGTACAATGTCTTCGTGCCAATGTTCAACATACGCGCCGCCGCCGTCCGGTTCCACCCACACCTCACGAGCGCTTGCTCGATTGCCATCCGCTCCAGCTCATCCATCGTCGCATGGGGTAACTCCACACTCCCACTGCCCTTCACTACCTCCCCAATCCGCTCCCCCGCAACTACCTCCGGCGGCAGATGCTCCACCTCTATCATCCCCCCACAAGGCGCCATCACACACGCCCGCTCTACGGCGTTCTGCAGCTGTCGGATGTTCCCAGGCCACTCATATGCTATCAGCTTCTCCATCGCCGCCCTGCTTATCCCACGAAACTCCTTCCGCATTTCCGCCGCGTACTCCTGCACAAAATGATCCACCAACAATGGAATGTCTTCCTTGCGCTCCCGTAGCGGTGGCAGCACGATCGGAAACACGCTCACCCGATAATATAAGTCCTCACGAAACGTCCCCTGCTTGATCCGCTCCCGTAAGTCCGCATTCGTCGCCACAATCACACGAACATCCACTCGCAGCGTCTCCGTACCCCCTACCCGCTCGAACGTCTGTTCCTGCAACACCCGCAATAACTTCGCCTGTAACGCCGGACTCATCTCCGCTATCTCATCCAACAATATCGTCCCCCCATCCGCTAACTCGAACCGTCCCTTGCGCTGCTTCCATGCCCCCGTGAATGACCCCTTCTCATGCCCAAATAACTCGCTCTCCAACAGCGTCTCCGTGATCGCTGCGCAGTTCACCTTCACAAACGCTTTCCCCGCTCGTCGACTATGCTCATGTATCGCATTCGCCACCAGCTCCTTCCCCGTCCCACTCTCTCCCATGATGCATACCGTCGTGTCCGTCGGCGCCACCTGCTTGATCTGCTGAAATACCATCTGCATCCCCGCCGTCCTCCCAATCATCTCCCCAAACCCACACCGCGCCCTCACCCGCGCCCGTAATTCCTCGTTCTCCCGCGCCATCACCCGCATCTGTAATGCCCGCTCCACCAACGCAAATAAATGCCCCAGATTCACTGGCTTCGTTACAAAATCAAACGCCCCCGCCTTCATCGCTTGCACCGCGTTGTCAATCGTTCCATGCGCCGTGATCAAAATCACCGGACACCGCCCGCTCGCACGCTGCAATACCTCCATACCATCCACCCCCGGCAGCACCAAATCTGTAATGATTACATCCGGATCCTCCTCCTCGATCATCTCACACGCCCTCCTCCCATCCTCCGCCGTCACCACGCTGTACCCCCGCTCGCTAAATGCCTCCGCCAGTGTCTCCCGCCCAGTCACGTCATCTTCTGCTATCAGTACTGTATACTGCATGCCCCTCTCCTCATCTCTTACTCGCTCACTCTCGCCACGGAAACCGAACCGCAAATGTGCACCCCTGCCCCGGTCGATTGTCTAACGTTACGCGCCCCCCATGTTGCTCTGCCACCCGTTGCACAATCGAAAGCCCTAAACCCGCCCCATGCTCCTTGCTCGAAAAAAACACATCAAAAATCCTCCCCTCTAACTCCGGCGCTACTCCCCCACCTGTGTCACTCACCGCCAACACCACCTCTTTCCCCTCCCGCCGACCGCCTACCACAATCTCTCCCTCCCGCCCTATTGCCTCAATCGAATTCCACACTAAGTTCGTTAACGCCTGACGCAGTAACTGCCCATCAGCTCGCACACACCTCAACCCCCCCTCCACCTCGCTTCGTATCCGAATGTTCCGCTGCCGACATTCTTGCTCAAAAAATTGCGTCACCTCCTCCACCAACCCTGCCACGTTCGTCGGCGCCGGACGATACTCCGCCGGCTTCGCATACGTCAAAAATTCATTTAACATCCTCCCTGTCTGCGATGATTCGTGTAATATGCGCTCCGCATACTTTGCCAACCGCTCCCGCACCCCCTCCGGCAGGCCCGCACTGCTCTCGCTTATCAACTGCGCGTTCATGTGTATCCCGTTCAGCGCGTTCTTCACTTCATGCACTATCCCCGCTCCAATGACCGCTACCTCTCGCTCCGCACGCTCCCGTACCAACTCTCCCTCCCGCTCCATCGCTCGCAACATCAGCCCACTCCCTGCCCACCCAATCCCTACCATCCCCACTCCAGCTACCCCCACCACTATCGCCAAAAGCTCGTACCACCCCTCCCCTAGCCAACACCCTATCTCCTTCGCCACCTCCCCTAATTCATACCCAGCGCGTAGTACCCCCGCTTCCCCCTCCTCAAGCCTCACCGGTACCCCTACATCAATAATCTCCCTACTCCCACCCCCTCCCGGCAATCTCAATCGCCGCACCACCGGCTCCTTGATACCACCTTCTCTTAACAACCCTTCCTGCTCTACATGCGCCCCTTCTTGTGTCCCATCGCTATGCACAATGATCCTCCCCCGCGGATCTGTCAGAAACGCATACCGTACTTCCCGACTTGACCTAAATCCAAGCCGCTGACCCTGCCCTACGCCTGTCTCTTATACACATCTCCGAG
>JAOACZ010000156.1 GCA_026417575.1 bacterium
TCGGAGATGTGTATAAGAGACAGTCACCCGCCCCCTTTCACCAAATGCTCCATATCTCCCGCCCCCACAACAAACTTCTCCTTCTCCGCATATACCCCCTCTCCCCGCAGCCACACCACTAGCGTCTTCATCAAAATCTTCAGGTCTAACCACAAACTCCAATGCTCTACGTACCACACATCCAGCTCAATCCGCTCGGGCCAGCTCAACGCATTCCGACCATTTACCTGCGCCCACCCCGTCACCCCAGGCCGCATCTCTAACCTCTTCCGCTGTCGCTCGTTGTACTGCTCTACCTGATACAGCAATGTCGGCCGCGGCCCCACCACACTCATCTCTCCCTTCAAAATGTTCCACAACTGCGGTAGCTCATCCAAACTCGTCGCCCGCAAAAATCGCCCGACACGCGTAATCCGTGGATCCTCCGCCGCAGTGTAATACCCACCCTTCTCCGCACCCTCCACCATCGTCCGAAACTTGTAAATCGTAAATGGCTTCCCGCCCCGCCCAGCCCGCACCTGACGAAAAAATATCGGCCCCCGCGAGTCCGCCTTAATCCATAACGCTATCAACCCCATCACCGGACTCAGCAGCACCAAACCTGCCCCTGCTACCATCACGTCAAAGACTCGCTTGATAAATAAGCTCATCTCACCTTCCCTGCTCGCCGCGCCTCCTCATACCATGCAATCGTCTTCCCCAGCCCCTCCTCAAACGGCGTCTTCGCCTTGAACCCAAACAGCCGTTCCGCTTTCGTCGTGTCTAAACACCGCCGCGGTTGCCCGTCCGGCTTGCTCGGGTCCCACTCAATCCGCCCCCGAAATCCTGTCAGCCGCGCAATCAACTCTGCCAAATCCTTAATCGCTATCTCAAACCCTGCACCTAAATTCACCGGCTCTGCCCCGTCATACCGCTCCGTCGCTAAAATGATCCCCTCCGCAGCATCCTCAACATACAAAAACTCCCGCGTCGCCCTCCCCGTCCCCCAACAAACTATGTGATCATCCCCTCGCTCCCTCGCCTCAACACACTTCTTGATCAACGCCGGAATTACATGCGACGTCTCAGGATCAAAATTGTCACGCGGCCCATATAAATTCACCGGCAACAAAAAAATCCCGTTCATGCCGTATTCCTGCCGATACCCCTGTAGCTGCACTAACATCCCCTTCTTCGCAATCCCGTACGGCGCGTTCGTCTCCTCTGGATACCCGTTCCATAAAACCTCTTCCTTGAACGGCACCGGCGTGTACTTCGGATACGCGCAAATCGTCCCTAATGCCACAAACTTCTCCAAACCCACCAGCCGCGCATGCTCAATCAACATCGCCCCCATGATCAAGTTCTTGTAGTAAAAACTCCCCGGATGCATCCGATTCGCTCCTATCCCCCCTACTAATGCCGCTAAGTGAATCACAATCTCCGGTCGCGCATCCCGGTACATCCGAATAATGTCGCGCTCCGTTGTTAAATCATACTCCTCAATCAACGGTACAAAAATCTGCTCACACCCTCGCGCGCGCAACTTCTCCACTAAATGGGAACCCAGAAAACCTGCTCCACCAGTCACACAAATACGCTTCTGCCGTAAGTCAATCATCCGCTTCCCTCCTTTCTCTTACATAAACCATCGCCACAGCTCGCTACCCTCCCTCTGCCGCCTTGCTTGCAACCACCGCCGGATCCGTACCGCTCGCCCTAAGCCTCGCACCATGCCCCCATACGCACCCAGGGGATACACAGCGCGACTAGGTCTCTTCCCTAATAGCAGCACTGCTTGCGCTAACGGCGCCCCAATCACATACCCCGCAAGACGTACCAACAACTCCTCCGGACAGTTCTTCATTAACGTAAAAAAAGCGTTCGCCGGCACTCGCCCCAGTGTCCCCGCGTCTTTTTCATACCACCGAACCCCTTCCTGCGTCCCAGAATGCACATGCCAACCCCGCACCCGCGGTACATACATACACCGAAACCCCAGCAATTGTAACCGAAAGTACAAATCCACATCCTCCCCATACGCAAAATAATCTTCATCGTACACCATCGCCTCCCTCGCACCCGTCACCTCCCCGGGCAAGCCCGCCACTCGCAACGCGCTGTGTAACAATATTGGGCAACACCCCGCCGGCCCAAACACCTCCTCCTCCCTCTCCGCTCTCTCTAACCGCGTCCGCGCCGTCAAGTGTCTCGTCGGCCATATGCCCGCAGTCACTACCCGCTCCGTCAGCCCGTCCTCATACGCATACACTTTCGCCCCTATCATCGCCACATCACGGTGCCGCTCCGCCGCCTTCCTCGCCTCCTCCAAAAAATCTGCCGCCAAAACCATATCCACGTTCAAAGGCACAACCCACCGCCCGCGCGCTACCCGGATCCCACTATTCATCCCCGCTGCAAATCCCTTATTCCTATCATGTAAAATCACCTGCGTCGCTACTCCCACGTACTCCCCAACGTCCCTCCCCGTTAGCCACTCCACACTCCCGTCTACTGAGCCGTTATCTACACAAATTAACTCAAACGACCGACACGTCTGCTCCCGTATCGACTCCAGACACCGCGGCAGATACCGGAGACTGTTCCAACTCAATACAATAATCGAAAACAACGGCTCGTCGCACACAATCCTGTCATCCCTTCTATCCCCCTGAAGTATACCAAAACCCTCCGACATCTGCAATGATACGCTCCTTACCTCTTCTTCCTACACGTCCCACTCCACCGCTTTACAGCTCTGCCATCGCATGCCGCGCCGCATTGCAATTGATACACACCGCAACAGGCAGGCTCGCAATGTGACACGGCGCAGCTTCAATAAACACATCTAACGCCGTCGTCAACCCTCCTAATGCCTGCGGCCCCAGTCCTATCGCATTTATCTTTTCCCGCATCTCGACCTCCAAATCCGCATACAGCGGATCAGCATTCCGCTCCCCGATCCGTCGCAGCAACGCTTTCTTCGCCAAAATCGTCGACCACGCAAAATCCCCCCCAACCCCTCCCCCAACCACCACAGGCGGTTAGTGATTCGCTCCCCCCTCCTTCACTGCCTCCACCACAACCCTCACCCCCCCCTCCCGACCGTCCGCAGGTATTAACATCTTGCCCCGACTCATCTTCTCACACCCCGCCCCTTTCGCCGCCCCGTGGCTCCGCAGCACCTCTCCACCCACCGGAAATACATACACCATCCCCGGCGTGTTGTCCCC
>JAOACZ010000043.1 GCA_026417575.1 bacterium
AGATGTGTATAAGAGACAGGTTGTCTACCGTAACGGTGGTGAACAGTGTGTTCACCAACAGCGCGGCACAGTTTGGCGCTGGCGTGTATGCCGCGGGCGTGGTGGTCGTCAGTAACAGTCACATCGTGGGGAACGTCGTGGCCAAACAAGGCGGTGGGGTGTATGTGCGCGCCGGGGCGCGATTTAGCGCATATAATACCGTGATTCGGGATAATTCGGCCGCACAGGAAGGCGGTGGCATTTATGCCAACAGCTACACCGAGGTGAGTGGTAGCGTGGTGCATAACAACACATCTGCTCTACAAGGGGGAGGGGTGTACGCGGTCACAGGTGTGGTTGTACGCATCGCGAACACGACGCTCACGTTAAACTCCGCAACGCAGAATGGCGGCGCGGCCGGGTTCGACGGTGCGGACGTGTTGTTGCGCGATTCGTTAGTTGCCGGCAATATAGCCACCAGCAGTGGAGGGGGAATTAGTGCCTCTGGGGGTAGCGTGGTGGTGATCAGCAATGTCACCTTCACGGGGAACGTAGCCCAGTTCGGTGCAGGCGGAGCGATACGATCGAACAATGATGTGTTACGCGTGGTAGAGAGTTCGATTGGTAGCGTCGCAAGTCCCAATGTGGCTAGTTTTGGATGCGGGTTATACGCGAACCTTTCTGAGGTGCTTTTGCGGAACGTGGTCATTGAGGGGAACACGGGTCAGTGGAGTTTCGCAGGTGGTGCGTACATCCAGTCATCTGCGCCGCTTTGGGTGTCGAATGTGATTGTGCGCCACAACCAGAGCAATTCTGCCGGTGGGTTAGGCATTGGCGCAAATGGAGGCCTTCAAGCTTACCATTTGCAGCTGATCAGCAACTATGCGTCTGGGGGCGGTGCGGGTTTCGTTTCAGCCCAGCTTAGCCTCACGGTAGATACGTTGCGGGTGGTGGGGAACACGTCGGAGTTTGGTTCAGCAGGATTGTCAATTAACTTGTGGGGCGCTACGGGCCTGGTGCGTAGGGCGGTCTTCAGATACAACAAAAGCACGCAGGGGAGTGGAGCAGGTGGCTTTGCAGGCTCAGGGAACGAGTTGTTGACCGTAGAAGACCTGGTCGTCGCGGATAACTCGGGTGACGCCGACGGCAACGGTGTGGGCAACACTGGCGGGCTGGAATTATGGGGCCTACATTTGCACGTAAGACCTGTCAGTGCGCCGGTAGAGATCGTGCGCAACAAAGGCGGTCAGGTGGGCGGTGTTTACGGTAACAGTGGCAAAGTCTACTTCCATGCGCCGACGCCGGCCCTGCCCGTGATTATCGCCGAAAACACGGCGTCATTGACCAGTGGTGTTGGCGGCGTGTTCTACAGCGCCGGCTTTTACGGAGGTACCGCGTACTTCCTTGGAGCGGTCCATGTCATCAGTAATCGCGGTTACCATGGCGGTGTCGTCGTAACCAACGATCAGTTCTACTGGCAGTCTAATCTCGCTTACGTGGTCGCCGTACCGAGTAATGGCCACGTCGCGCGCATCGCATTTAATCGCAGCGAGGGCCCTGGTGGGGGGTTGTTTGTGTACGGCGAGGGGACCGCGGTACGACTGGATGGCACGAGGCTGGAGAAGAACTTTGTAGGCTTCATTTCTCCCGGTGGAGGCGGCGCGGCGGTGGTTGATGGGGGTCAGGCACGCTTCATCAACACTTATATTGCCGATAATTTCAGCTCGAACTTCGCTGGTGGTGTGGCAGCGGAAGGAAATGGGTCATTGATTGTGTTCGATGCTAACTTTGCCAGTGCGCCACCCTCTCATCTGCCGCCGACGCGGGTGTTGAACAACTATGCGCATCTTTCTGGCGGTGGTGTCTATGCCGGAAGCGGCTCAACTCTTCTGCTGGACAATACGATCGTGGCGAGTAACCGCGCTGCCAATGGCTCAGGAGGCGGCGTGCTTATTCAAGCGGCTTCGGCTCAGTTGCGCAATGCCGTAGTGGCGCACAACCGTGGTAACAACAAGGGTTACGGTATTGGTGTAGTTAGCTCACCGAGCTTTCAACTCATCAATGCAACCGTAGCCCATAACCATACTAACGGGATCTGGGTACTAAATACGCCTGCGAGCGTTATTCAGAACACGATTGTCTGGGGTCATGGTGGTGCAGGCTATGAGTTTGAGGAAGCACCGTCGCCCAGCACGCTCGCCCACTGCACCGTGCAGGGTGGCTACCCAGGCACGTTGGTTCTCACGAGCGACCCGCTCTTCTGGAATCCGGCGAACCTGGATTACCAGCTGAGCCCTGGGTCTTTGAACATCGACACTGGGTTGACAACGGCTGTCAGCACTGATGCGATTGGCACGACACGCCCGCAGTTGGCCGCATACGATATAGGTGCGTACGAATTTGTGCCGGAGCCGGCGGGCCTGCTCGTGGTAGCGGCAGCGGCGTTGCTCCTGCGCCGGCGCAGCTAAGGAGACAACTGGCGAGGTTGCCTGCGGTCAGCAGGCACAGATTGAATCAAAGGCCGCTGGCCAGCCAGCGGCCTTTGTATTTCGCAGAATGTTACTTGGTGGGATTACACTCCTTTCCGCGTGTAACGCCTTTCCCCTCGGCTTTTGTACCGTTAACTTTTCCCCACGCAGTCGTCACGCCCATGATGGCGTGCCTTTGTCGTGTCGCGGGTGGGGTGATGGCGGACGCGAGAAAGGGTCGGGCGAAAACTATAACTTCACGACATGGGTTTAAATCGCGAGACAGTTTTTTCGCGCAACGAGGAGGACACTGGCCCATGCGACCGCGTCCTCACACGCCCCTGCCTTCCTGCCAATTGCACCCAGCTTCATGGCGGAGGCCCGCCGGCCTCGGCGACCGCTTGTTCACGTGAACCCGTTCCGCATGAATTCATGCGACACAAGCCGCCGTTTGCAATTAACAAAAATTGTTGATTGAGCCTGCGCTCGGCACAGTTCGCGGACACACAAGACATTTGCGGGCACCAGGGCCGGTGCCCCTCCATTGAATCGGTTTCGTGAAATGCGGGCCCAGAGGATTCATTAGACCTTTGCGGGCACGGAGGCCCGTGCCCCTGGATCAAATGGGGTCCGCAGAAGTCGCGTTGGGTCTGATTTCACGCACCATTGCGCGCACGGGGTGCGTTGCCACCCATGTAGTGGATTTCGTGCGATTGGGCGCGCGGCGAATGCAGATTTTGGGATTTGGGTGAGGTTTTTAGCCGGCACTAACTGGAGAGATGAGGCACAGCGCGACGAAAATGAAACGCGGCCGGAAAACCGGCCGCGCTCAGGAGGACACAATGAAACACGTTCAGTGTGGCTACAATCCATGTGTAGCGCTGTTTGTTGAGCAACTGCCATGCCAATTGCCAAAGTCTGGCGATCTTTCTTGGTTTTGCGTTAATATCTACGCTATTACTTCTGTACTCGTTCTTAAAATTGGGCAATATTTGCGCACCTGTCGAACGGCGAATGAGCATAATTTGCGCACCTCACAGGTTGTGGAAACTTTGGGAACGACCGCGTGGAACGAGTTACGCTCCCGCCAAAGCCTCGCTACGGGCCTGACGATAAGCGCGTTTACGCCGCACGAATAAGCGTCCCTCGTGCTGGCAACACAAGGAGCTTAGGAAGCGCACTCGCGAGGCTAGCCGGCTTGCTCACCAGTGACGAGGGACGGTGATAACCCCAGAAAATAACACTTGCGCGGAATGGAACAAGGTTCCTCGGGTTGCCTAGGGACGGTGCACACTTTCTACGCGGAGACGCCGAAGCTGTGAGAACGGGAGGTAGGAGAACTGCTTGGCAAAGGCTGGTGCACAATATCTTGCGCTCAGGCATTCAAAAAAGTAATGACACGGCGGACCGATTCAAACGCCAGCTCGGCTGGGCGAAGGGTGTCGAGAGCACGCCAGGTGACGGCGGCGGTTTCGTCTGCAGGGTGAGGAACTGAACCCTCCTGGGGCGTACACGTAAAAAAAAGGTCGAGGGTATGGTAGCGAATGCCGCGGTAGTCATAGCGATTGGGAAATGAACAAAGGAACGCCACGCGTGCGAGCGTCAGCCCTGTTTCTTCCATCACTTCACGACGCAAGGCTTCTTCCGCTGTTTCCATGTGATCAACGAAGCCACCGGGGAGGTCGAGCAAGCCGCGCGCGGGCTCGTGCAGGCGCTCCAACAAAAGTAGTTGGCCATGCCGATTAAAAATCACCGCGGCCACCGCGGCGGCCGCGTTCACATGGAAGTGCAGAGCGCACGAGCTGCAGACGAGCAGGCCTGGGCGGCGTGGCGCAAACGTGTGCTGGCCGCAGCGAGGACAAAACGAGAAGATTTCTTCGGGGAGGGCTGCGTTCATATCATCAGCTGGGGTGCGTGGGGGCTCCAGCGGGTTACGGGGTCTTTGCACGCGGTTTCAGGATTGACTGGATTGGCCTTACGTTGCTTTCGCATTTGCAGTGACCGTGTAGAAGAGCCGGGCAGCCCTTTCTTGCGTTGCGCCACTAATGTGGTGGGAGGCTCACTCATCCGACCGGCCATTGCGACGCTCGGCTATGGTTTCAGCAGCTTAGCCGTTCCCTTTTGCGCAGTTGGACTACCTTTGTAGTTCATACGCACGGAATGATGCCCCACGAAAGGATACGTATTCGTAGCGATTGTGAGCTCAATCGCTATGGGGTACTCACCCTGGTAGGAATAGGTGTCCTCGGTGAGATAGAAATCGCTACCTGTGCCGTCATCGTATTTCACTTTTACAGAGCCAGTCAGCAGGCGCTTGATGAGGTCTGCTTTCAGTTTCACTAAGATGACCGGCACATCCATTCGTCCGCCAAAGAAGGGATCACGTTTGGCATTGCCTTCTTTAGAAAAGTACGTCGTGCCGGTTTTATTCACCTTCACTATTTCATTGCCGGACCAGACGCAGTAGTCTCCAAACTCGAGATAAAGTTCGGTCATCGTCGGGTCAAAGCGAGTAAAGCCCGCAGGTAACCGCGCGGTGAACTTTACTGAGAACATGTCGCGGTCCCACAAATCGTAATTCCAATTGAGCTTGAAGGAAGCAGCGGGCACGGAGAGAATGTCCAAGGTGTCGAGGTTCAGTTCGAGTGTGGTGAAGTCCCATTCGCCTGCTTGGTCTGTGACCTCGACATCAATGAAGAACTGGTTGTCCATGGGCAGGTTGGCAATCGTACCACTGATCACGCCGCTATTGGTGTTGAACGTGAGGCCGGGCGGGAGATCTGCAGGATTGAGCGACCAGACGTAGGGCGGCGTGCCGCCCACGACGCTGAGCGTTGCGGTGTAGAAAGAGCCTACCTTGCCGTAGGGCAGCTCATCGGTCGTGATCACCGGCTCACTGTCGTTGTAAATGCGGATGACGTAGCTTTGCACAACATTAGAGCCGAGCGCATCACGGACACGGACTGTAAACGGCCAGGCTCCGAACGCGGTGGGCGTCCCAATGAGGGTGCCGTCGGTGCGGAGGATCAAGCCGGGGGGAAGCGAACCGGACGGTCGTGACCATGTGTACGGGAGGCGGCCCCCGCTGGCGCTGAAGGTGAATTCATATGGCACGCCGACGTAGCCGTCATCCACGTCATCATCCTCAATGGTAAGAAAGCGTGGGGAGGCGTCAATGATAATCGTGAAAAAGCGCGAGACCTCGGTGGCATCTGCATCGCGCACAGAAATTAAAAAGGTGTTAGTACCAATTTTTGACGGCGAACCGACGAGGACACCCGTATTCGTGGCAAGGGAAATGCCCACGGGCAACGAACCTGCTGCAAGCATCCACGTGTACGGCGGTGTCCCGCCTCCCACGTAAATGCGTTCGAAGTAGTCGGCATTGATGGAACCGTTCCGCAGTACCGCCGTAATAAACTGAAGCTGGTCTTCTTGGGGCGCTACGTGGATTGTGAAGAGCCGTTGGATTTGCGCACCGTCACGATCAGTTACCTGACAGACAAAATTGAATGTGCCTGTGGCAGTAGGAAAACCGCCGACCAAGCCCGTTTCTGGTATCAGCTCCACGCCGTGTGGCAGGCTGCCCGTGACAGGCAGCACGGCCCACGTGTACGGCGGAATGCCCCCCCGCACAAGGATGCGAGCCTCATACTCTTCACCATACATCGCATCTGGGAGCGCCGTCGTATCGAAGCCTAAAGCCTGGGGCGGGGGATGGACGATGAACGAAAAAACGCGTTCGGCCGTCTGACCTACGTCGTCCGTCACACGGAGGGTACACCAGTAAGTTCCGTTAGAGAGGGGCACGCCGCGCAAGATACCCAGCGTCTGGCCCAGCAAGTTGGTGGCAAGGCTTATCCCAGGCGGCAGCGTGCCAGCTGCGACGTCCCAGGTCAGAGGCGGCGTACCGCCACTTGCGCGCAATTCGAGTTCGTAAAGGCGGCCGACCCACCCGTCTGGCAGATACGTGGTGTCGAGCGTAAGGTGCGTCGCGTAGCGGATGTCAAATGTATACGCACGGACGTCGGAGCGCTTGAGCAGATCACTCACTTTCAACACGTACCAAAACTGACCCGTTTGCAGGGTATTACCTGCAAGTGTGGCGGTAGCTATGTAGAAAACAAACCCAGTGGGTAGGTAGCTTTCGAGGAGCGTGTAGTCGTAGGGTGGCATGCCACCAGTGGCGTCCGTCTGGAATAGGTAAGGAACGCCGGGCGTCCCGTCGGGTGGGGCAGTGGCGGGCAAGACAGGACGCGATGGTGGTGACAGGATTCGCCAATTGTAGGTCCGCGCAACCTCACCAGAGAGAGCGCTTTCTGCGATGATCGTAAACGAGAAAAGACCCGTCTCGAGAGGTGTGCCATAGAGCCGACCTTCGTCGAAGTCAACTGCCATCCCACGGGGGAGATCTTGAGGAAACTCCACGCTCCAGGTAGCTGGCAAGGGGAGAGCGCGAACTGAAAGTTGGTACGAGACCAAGTTGCTCACGACCGCGTCGGGCAGCTCGGCAGGGAGAATCATCGGACGCTCGTCCGAGAGGACCCACACCGTGTACTCACGCTGCATGACCGTGCCGAGGCGATCCGTGACTCGGACGATAAAGGAGGATGGCAAGTTGGTCGTGGGAACGCCGGCGAGCAAGCCACTGTTGGTGCTCAGCGTCACGCCTGCGGGCGGCGCACCTGAAATGACTTGCCACAGGTATGGCGGCGCACCACCAATCACGAGA
Source organism: bacterium (assembly GCA_026417575.1). Lineage (GTDB taxonomy): Bacteria > Auribacterota > UBA3054 > UBA3054 > JAPLST01 > JAOACZ01. The sequence goes on from JAOACZ010000043.1 coordinate 7,180, forward strand.
ATGTGTACCGCGTAGGGTTGGCCGCGCAGCGCCGGCGGCAAACCTGCTGTTTGGAAAAACAGGGCGGTACTGGCCGGCAGAATAATCAGTGTGAACACGTTGCTGGCACTATTGTTGTCAGCATCCGTGACGGTCACCCAGAACGTTGCAGTGCCCTGCTCTTCAGGTACGCCACTCAGTACCCCCGTGACATCGTCCAAGGCAAGGCCGTCTGGGAGATCAGCAAAGTCAGCCTCCCATTGATACGGCAGCGTGCCTCCCGCAGCCACGAACGTCAGGGCATACGGCACACCGACCATGCCCGGGGGAGTAGTGGTCGTTTGGATTTGCACCGCGTACGACGGGAAATGAAGCACACACACCGCCAGACAACACCCGACAAACCAATGTGAGTGCATGGCAACCTCCTCAGCAGCGTGGTGACTGGACGTCAAGAGGCATCAAGCTTAGTGTAACACGAAACATGTCGGGAGTCAAGCACGCGCAAATGCCCTGTTCCGGCGACTGGCTTTGGGCAGTGGTGCTGGGCTGCCACTTTTGCAAGCGGAAGCACACCTATTTGCGGTGCTCACCTCCGTGCGCGTACGCTGTACGTAGTGCGACGACGTTGCGACATGTCGCCGATCACATGGATAAGCCGATGAAAAGGCACTTGCGACTGGTCCACGGCAGAACGGTGCATGCTATGCGAGCATGCGGCGGTTACACACGCTCTGAAAACGGATGGAGAGAATACGAGTCCTCGCGCGGTGAGGTGTAAATTGGAAGAGAAGGGCAGCTCCGCAATGTCGTTCATGCGCGATATGGGCAGGGATGCCAGTGCTCCTCCATCGAAAGGATCATGCGAACTACACGACAATCGACTTTCGCGCATCCACACCTTATGGAGGGGCGCCGGCTCAGCGACTGCTTCGTCACGCGAACACACCCCGCACGAATCCAAGCGACGCAAACCGCAATTTGCAATTGACAAAAATTGTTGATTGACCTCGCGCAGAACCGCGCGATCGAACACATGAGACATTTGCGGCAGGGAGGCCGGTGCCCCTCCATCTTTCTGAGGGGCTGGTTGAGCACGGAGAGCGAGGACACGCGGGAGACGCGGGCAGGGAGGCCGGTGTCCCTCCACAAAATAGGGTTCGCGGGAATTCTGTGGAGGTCGGACGTCGTGCGGCAGTGCGGGCTTGGGGGCCGGTGGGCGTCACGTTTTGCGGAGCTTGGTGGGTGGCTTAGCGTGCGAAACGTGCTTTGCTGGCAACGTAATCACGCGAGCCATCGCGCACCCAGCGGTCCAACTGCGCAGGCTCTTTTAGTTGCTGCCCACGCCGCCGCTCGACGACAAAAAAACCGCAGTCGAATTCCTCGAGCCAGGTGATATCGCCCCATAATTTTTCAAATTGAGCAACGGGGTACACATCTTCTTGCCCGCTACCCCAGAGGAGCTTCACGTCTTTGATCGTGACATAGGTTGGCACGCGCGCCTCAATTGCGTGGAGTGCGTCATGTATTTTCGCACGCGCTGTGGGGTCGTCTTCTGCTGCAAGCACGTCAGTACGGCTGAGGCCGAGTGTTGCCAGGAAGCGATCAATATTGATCCAGTTTGTCAGCGTGTTGTAGAAGGCCAGCTTGAACTCATCTTCCTCGCGAGGGAGCGCCAAGCCTTCAACCAGCTGTACACGGCCATTTACCCGCGCCAAGCCACCACCTTTGTCTTCATAGCGGCGCGGTGTGACTTCAAAATTGATTGTTTTACCGCTGGTGTGGTGCATGCCGAGCATGATTGGGCTGAGGAAGACGCCTAGGGTATCAGCATTGTGGACCATAAGATGGAGCAAGCCGGGATTGGCGCGTAACATAGCCGCGAGGGTACCATTGCGGAGCATGTTGGGTACTTCGAAGAAATGGCCGGGCGGATTAAAGCGTTGCACAGCCACATTTTCGACGTAGTCGTCACCTTCACCACGTGCACGCGTCCATTCGATGTATGCGGCGCGCAAATTGTCTTGTACCTTTTGGGCCTGCTCGTCAAGTTTCTGCTGGGGGAGTTCTTCCCAGAGGAAGCGCAGGTCGCGTTCCATGGGATAGACACGGTGGGCGATGCTTTGCCCGCGGGAGAGGAGTACAGGCCCTTCGTAGCCATAGTTGTTGGTTACCTCAAGTTCGCGTCGCAATGGTTCGTGGGTGAGAAAACTGGTGGTGAAGACATGGCAAACCGGCTGGCGGTATTTGTGCATCACTTCCCAGGTCTTGCCGAGATGAATCTCGGCAAAGCTGCGGTGGCGGCCACGCATCATGACAAAGGGGTTAATTACTTTGACGACGGCGGCGCCTTCGGTCCAGCGGCTGCCCAGCCCGCCTGCGTAGGTCACAACCGCCACGGCATTGTGGCTAAGGAGTTCCTGACCCAGCTGACGATAGCGCAGCACCGTTGCATTGCTGAGATCGTTGGAGACGAAGGTAACATCGGCAGGGGAAACATCTTCGATGATAGTTGTAGGCGGCAAGCGATTCTTGCCGACACCAATGACACCGCTTTTGAGCAGTTGCTGATTGCGGCGATGCGCGTCTGGATCAAAGCCATTTTCGTGTTTGATGCGTTCGGCTTCGGCGTCTTCGTCTGGCGTAGCGGGGTTTTCGCGTGGCTGGGCAGGGGCATGTGCACGCTTTAGTGCGTCGTGGAGTACGTGGACCTCGGCCGCCACGCCATACTTGGTGGCAAGCGCGCGGAGCTCGGCCTGGGCTTCGCTGGGTATGCCGTTTTGTTCCCAGCGCGGCAAACGGCTCATGTAGTACTCCGGCGGCATCACCGCCGCCTCGCCTTGCCACAACTGCGCGTCAATACCCTGATAATTTAGACGGAAATCGTAGACCACTGGTTCCATGGCAAACGGGAGGGCATACTCGTAGCGACGCTTTAGCGCGCGCATAATTTCCAGCACGCGGGTGCGGAACCGCTCATGCACCGCGGGATTGACAACGAACGCCATGCCGCCTCCCGAGGCGCCGCCCAACATGAGAAACCCCCAGTACTCTTTGCCGAACTCTTCTTTGACCGCGGCGATGAGATCTTCTGTAAAGGCGTTGGAGGTCCAAGGGATCATTACCTTGGTAGCGCGCTCCCAGTCCAGGGTTGTGAATTTGCCCAACTGGCGCATGTTGCCTGTCTTGACGGCTTCGACGATATCATCAAAGTACTCATACCCTTGGAGACGCGCGTGCCACTCTTCCTTGTAGCGTAACAAGTAGCGTGTGGTCACCATCTCGAGAATCGGGCCGACATTGAGCGACAAGCCGCCGTGAACCATCACGATCGAGCGTGCCAAGCGGTCTTCGATGTCTGCGGGGAGCTGCTCGCGGGCGAGCACCGTGTGCGTGGGGAGGAGGCGCCCACGGCTGATACCATACTCGGGGTCGCCTTTACTTGCTTCTACTCCCATGATGATTTTAATACCTGGCCAAATGCCGCCGGAGTCCTGCCATCCGCCGCCCGAGCCGCCCAACCACTCGCCCAAAATAGCCCGGGACGCGACCAGACGGCGCTCATCTTCTCGCAGCCCGCCGGTGTGCTGCGCCACCTGGCCGCTGAAGCGCATCAAGCGCGTGATAATGGTTGCCAGCAAGGTCGTCGAGACAGCCAGGCGTGAGCCCTTGGGAATGTTGCGCACGCGTGTCACGAGTTCAAAGCCGCCTGGCTGGCCGAGCAGTTTTTTCAGCACATGTGCGAGCGGTTCACTGTGCCCTTCAAAGCACGGCGGGACAACTCCCGATGCAATCACGCCAGCTTTCAGAAGGCCGAGGTGATCGTTGCCTAAATTGAATAGTTCTTGAAACGAGTGCACCTCCTTCGACGCGTGTAAATCCAGTGAGACGAGCCGGATAATTGGCTGATCGATCACGCGACAGTAGCATTCGACCGGTGGCACAGGTTCACCCTGCCCGTGAATTGCCAGGTCTACGGACATGTTGATCACGCGCGCGCCCTCGGGGAAATCCATGCCGAGGAAAAAGATGTCCGACCAGCCTGCGTGGCTGGGATCGGCCCGCACTGGTGCCCGATCCATGCCTAGTGGATACAGCCCGGTGGATGGGTCGCGCGCGAGGTAGACCTCGGGCACCCGCAGAGGATAGCGCCGGACGGTGCGCGGGCTGAAGAGCCATTCATTCCCGCGGCTTGTTCGCACGCTTTGGCGAACCTGGTCCACCAAATATTTGAACGCCAGGCCGTAGTACGCTTCAGCCAACGCACTCAACAACGCTTCGTTGCAACCTTGCGCCATCATCGCCGCGCGAAAACGTTCAATCGCCTCGTCGTACTCGCGATTGAGCATTGCGCGCACGCCTGGGTAGGGGATGTATCCTTCTTTGCGCACATCGCGCCGATCAATCAAGTAGTAGCGGTAAATGGCATGGATAAAGAGGCAGGCGCGGACACGATGGTAGAGGTTGTGCGCTTGCTTGCGGAAGAACTCCAGCCCTTCGGCCATCCGCAACAACTCTTCCTTGTCTTTACCAGCGAGGAGCGTATCTTCCGTGCGGTGCCGCACAGCATCATCGGAGCTGGTAATTGTGGCAATAAGGTCTTGATACATGGCGGGTTCGTAGCAAAGGTTTTATGCTGCGCCGATTATAGCACGATGCCAGAAGAAGCGCAAGGTTTCGCCTAGCTGATGCGTGCTGGATATGCTCCCCAGCACCACTCGGGTCAAGACTGAAAAGGAGGAGAGCGCAGCAGGTGGGACAGGAGCATAGCTCAGGCTGCCAGCTGCCACGCGCCAGGCAAAGAAAAGCGCCGCAGGCTCTGCAACCCGCGGCGCACGCCCTCACGACCGACGGCGACGCACCTAGCGCCGGCGCAAACCCAGCCAGGCCATCACCGCAGCGAAGGCCAACACCGACGGCTCCGGAACCGGCGCGTCAATTTCAATGTACTGCTGCCCAGGCACGCTGGCGTAATTGACTTGAGGGGCGAGCCCGTACCCGGCTGCGTTGCCGTTTATTCCCGGTAACGATTGATTAGCGACGTTCGTGGTCACCCAGTTGTAGAGGATGGCTTGCAGTTTGATCTTATTGCCGATGAGCAAGCCACCATTGACGAGCGAATCAAAGTCGAGCATAGCTTCGAAGCCTGTCGTCGCGTCAGCAGGGCCGGCCACATTATCATTGTTGACGGCCATGACATCGCCGGCAGTGTTCCAGCGATCGTTGACACAGCGGATGAATTTCCCGCCAAACATGCTTGACCACTCTGTCTTGGTGTTGCCCCAGTACCACTCGTTCGAAATTTGGTCAATGTGGTAGAAATTGGGCCAGAAATCTGCTGCGCCGCCAATGGACAGAAGCAGGGCCTTGTCCGGCGTGAAGTCGGTATCGAAGGTCATGCCCTCGAGATTACGCAGTTTGGCGAATGAGCCACCCGCGGTCACGAGGGGCAACACATTGGTACCGACGCCGTAGTCGACGTCAATGAAGATCCCGAGTGTGTTATCACCGACGTTGGTCATCAAGTTTCCACAGACGCCGATGTACAACTTCGGGCCGTCTGCGTAAGCGAACAGGCGTTGGAGTTGGGCGCCGTTGCCGGGCACGGTAGCGACACCCCAGTTGCTCGCAGTGTCCTGCAGGACATTCGTCCCCTTGCCGGCAAAATCGTTGGTGATATTGAGGCCATCCACAATGCTCGGTGCGTAAATTTTCACCGTGCCGATGTCTACCGTGACGGAGCGGCCTGCATTGTCGGAGATAATCGAGATCACGTTCGTCACCAGTGCGCTGGGATAGACGTATGAGAACCCGAACCCTGTTGCCGAGGTGGTTACATTTGTCGTGAACCCATTGTTCAGGTTCCAGTAATATGTATACGGCGGCGTACCACTGGCCGCGGTGTTGGTAAACGTAACAGCCGTACCTGCGAAGGCCAAGGAGCGATCAGCAGCAGCCGTGGCAATTAAGTAGACGTTCGTGTCGGCGACAGGAAGGATAACTTCCAAGTACTGCAAGCCAGGCACGTTGGCCGCGTTATGAACGCTCGAAGGACTGCTTTGCCAGTTCGTATCTCCGCCAGTGGGCGGCAACGTGTGATTGTTGGCCCAGTCGCCACCGAGATTGCAGACAATCGCCATCAGGCGAACAGTCGGGCTGTTATTATTAATGTCTCCGTACGCCAATGCGATTTCGAGCCCATCGGGAGCAGTATTCGTTTCAGCCAACGGGTACGGGGCAGGCATGAACGCACCGACGATGGTATTTCCACTGGTAACGACCCCACCTGTGTTGCGCGGGTCGTTGAGCAGGCCCATGTAGGTTGTACTGTTTCCGACAATGTTTTCCTTGTGCGGCCAGGCCTGGCCACCACCTCCGGCAACACCCAATGACACAGCTGTTTCAGGGGTAAAGCCGGTGTCAAAGGTCATACCGGCCATGCCCTTCACGCGTTCGGGCTGGGTCAGCCCGGCAGGAATCACATTCGCCCCGAGGCTGGCGTTGCCGTCAACAAAGACGACGATGGCGTTGTTATCCACGTATCCGGGGATACCGATGAGGAGATGGCTGGCATTCGTCTGCACGTACATGGCCATGATCTGATTACCACCCCAATCGTCCTGGACGTTTTGAAATGTGCGCCACGTAGCCTGGGCGAAGTCACCGGTGATGTTTTTGCCATCAATGAGGGGTACAGCCGAGACAGAGCCGATAGCCAAGAGAAGACCGAGACAGGTGGAGAGACTGACGAGACGCATACGGTGCTCCTTCCTACGAGTTACAACGGGAACCTACAATTTGTTAGTGCTTGCACGATGGGAGATGGCGCAAGCGTCTTTATTATCGCAAATTGGGGCAAAAAAGTCAAGAGAATGGCGATTCGTAACGTTATTACAAGCTTTTTGCAGCCTGGCGGCCTCCTCCCAGAGTGCCACCTCCGAACCCTCACAACCCCATGATGGCCTTAGCAATTGCTAGGTAGACGACACATCCACAGATGTCCACGATAGAGGTGACCAAGGGGGAGCCGGCTGTAGCTGCGTCCATGCCCATCGCGCGTAAGACGAAAGGGAGGAGCTGCCCCACCAGGCTTCCCAAGACTACGACGGCGAGCATGGCTAGTGCGACGGTAAGACCGAGCAACCAGCCCTGACGATACCAGCCTAGCCCGAACACCACCACGGCCATCGAGAGTCCGAGCAAAATGCTCAAAAACGTCTCACGGAGCAGGAGACGCGGCCAATCGCGTAAGCGCACGTCTCCTGTGGCCATCGCGCGCACCGTCAACGCGACACTTTGTGAGCCCGCGTTGCCGCCGCTATCCACCAAGAGAGGCATGAAGAAGACTAGCGGCACCATGCGGGCGATGACGTGCTCAAAGTAGGCGATTCCGGCGCCAGAGAAGACGTTGACTGCGACGAGGCCGAGCAGCCATCCCAGGCGGCTACGTACGAGCAGGCGTACGGATGCTTCGCTGAAGCGCACCTCCAATGGGCGCACAGTGCCCAATTTATGAAAATCTTCCGTTGCCTCTTGCTCATCGACGGCGAGAATGTCGTCTGCGGTGACGATCCCGAGCAGCACGTTATCGGCATCCACGACGGGGATGGCGTACAGGTCGTATTTGCGGAAGAGGGCCACTGCGTGCTCGCGCTCCTGGTGGGTGTGGAGTGCGACGAAACGATTGTCCATTAAGCTGCTGATGGACAGGGCCGGATCGGAGATGAGGATTTGCCGCACGCGCACATCATCGAGCAATTGGCGATGTTCGTTTACGACGTAGACCATCCACAGCGTCTCGCTGTCAGAGCCGTACTGGCGGATATGGTCGATGACTTGGGCGCAGGTCCAGTGCGGGCGCACGCGGACGTAGTTGGTGGTCATCAAGCGCCCGACGCTGTTCGGCGGGTAATTGAGGAGCATGAGGGCGTCGCGGCGCTGAGGATCAGGGAGCAGGTCCATCAGCTTGCGCGCAACAGGCGAGGGCATTTCTTCCAAGAGCGCGGTGCGATCATCAGGGGAGAGCTGAGCGAGGGCCGCGCGGGCCTCATCTTGCGCCATGTGGGCGATGAGGGCATTTTGTTGCTCGACGTCAAGCGCCTCAAACACTTCCAATGCTTTGGAGCGCGGCAACAGGCGGTAGACGAGGATACGCTCACGAGGCGCGAGATCGTAGAGCAACTCGACGAGGCGCAACGCGGGCTCGCGGCTGACGCGCGCACGCAGTGCGCGCCAATCGTGCCGATGCAAGAGCGGTCGGATCTCGTCAATCAGTGGAGTTGTACGTGCTTGAGGATTCATCGCACTGCAGTCATCAGTCGATCAAACCAAAGGTAGGCGATTGAAAAGTAAATCAAGACGCCGGCAATGTCAACCAGCGAGGTTACCAGCGGGGCACCGGCCGCGGCGGGATCAAAGCCCAGCCCGCGCAAGATGAGTGGCAAGAGGACACCGGTCATACTCCCAAAAAAGATCACTCCACACATGGCCGCGCTGACTACGACAGCCACGTCCACCCCACCGCGCAGGAGGGCGAGGAGTGCAACTGCTGCTGCCATGCACAGGCCTAGGATGAGACTGACAATGACTTCACGGCGGATGATGCGCCACCAGGTGGTGCGCCGCGCATCGCCGATCGCCAGCGCGCGTACCATTAACGTGGTTGTCTGTGAGCCTGCATTGCCGCCGCTGCCAATCAAAAGTGGCAAGAAAAACACGAGTGCAATTACCTTGCGAATTGTCTCCTCGAAGATGGCCATTCCAGCGCCGGTGAAGATGTTAACGAAGACTAGGCCAACCAGCCATCCGATCCGCTTGCGGTACAACTCAAACAGGCTCACGTCACGTAAGCTGGCTTCGATGGGGCGCACTTTGCCTAATTTCTGGAAATCTTCCGTCGTTTCTTGCTCAACGACGTCGAGGATGTCGTCCACCGTCACGATGCCTAAGAGCACATTGTCTGCGTCAACGACCGGGAGTGCGTAGTAACCGGTCTGCTTAAACAGTGCCACCGCCTCCTCCTGATCTTGCAGCGAGCGCAGGCAGGCGTACTGGCCGTCCATCAACACCGACACGGGTGTCTCTGGCGCGGCTAACAACACCTTCCGCAGTGGCACGTCATCGAGCAGGTGGCCCTGTTCGTCGGTGACATACAGTATCATGATTGTTTCGCTGTCCGCCCCATGTGCACGAATATGCGCGAGCACGCGGGCCACATTCCAGGTGGGCTTGATTTGCAGGTAGGCCGTCGTCATCAGGCGGCCGACGCTGTATTCTGGGTAGCTCAAGAGGACAAGCGCTTCGCGGCGTTTGTCGTCGGGGAGCAAGGCAAGGAGGCGCTGAGTGACTTCCGCGGGGAGCTCTTCAAACAGGGCGGTACGATCGTCAGGACTTAGCCCGGCGAGGATGCTGCGCATCTCCTCTTGCGCCAGGCGCGAGACGAGGAGATTTTGTGTGTCTGGTGTGAGCAGCGCGAAGACCTCGCTCGCGAGCGCACGCGGCAAAAGGCGGAAGATCACCAACTGGCCGCGCTGGTCGAGATGCTCGAGCAGCTCGGCAATTTCCGGCGCTGGCTGTGTGCTGAGGAACGAGCGCAAGGTCTGCCACTGGCCTTGCGCAATCAGTTCTTCCAGTTCGGGCTTGAGCAAATGCAACAAAATCATTGCGCCATTGTATCACGCCCAGGATGATGAGTCAAGACAAAAACGGCCTGTTTATCAGTGGGCTCACCGCCTCGACGCGACCAGGTTGGCCCAAGAGACGGGCTCTGTGGGCGTGAGGAGGTTGGCCATGAGGAGAGCGTGAGAGCGTTCGGCGCTTGCTGCGCTTCACTGTGCGACGCGGGAGCAGGTGGCAGTGGCGTTATTGCGGGGAAAAGGAGTAGTCGTGGGCAGGCCGCTGCGGCGTGACGGAGTGGCCGTGGCAGACTTTGGAAGACAAGGAACGAGCTTGTGCCTGCCGCAGGGTAGGTAACCTATTTGACGAGCCGCAGGATGTCTTTGAATTGTGGAGCAGCAGCGGTGGCGAGGAGCTCAAAGAGCAGCATCTCGGTACTGGTGATGACGGCGCCCGCGGCAGCGCAGCGCTGCAGGCCGATGGCATAATTGTGCGGCGTGCGCGAGGCGACGGCGTCACTGACCACGTGGACAGTGTATCCACGTGCGCGAAGATCACGGGCTGTTTGCCAGATGCAGACATGGGTTTCAATGCCACAGAGAATGACGGTGGGACGGCGCAGGCTTTCAAGCTGCGCGAGAAATGCAGGTGCGCCACAGGCGCTGAAGGACAACTTTTCAATTGGGGTATGTCCTTCCAACAAAGCGCACAGTTCTGGTTCCGTGCGCCCCAGGTGACGAGGATTTTGCTCGAGCCATAAGATGGGGAGAGCAAAGACACGCGCGGCGCTGAGGAGACGCACAAGGTTTTCCATAAGCCGTGCGCGTTCGTGCATCAGCCGCGCCAGAGCGGTTTGGACATCAATTAGAACTATCACGCTCGTTTCAGGTGTCATCGCAAGGGATCCTTTGCAGTTTACGAGGCACTGGCAAACGTGCTCCTAACGACGGGTGCTATTGTAGCAAAAATGATATACTAGCCGACATGAATAGGCGGTGGAGAGAGGTGTACGGCGAGATTGGAGGAAGCGCTGGTAAGGGCAAGATCGCGCGGAGGGGGAGAAAGACATGAGTATCTTGACATGGCACTTTCCGTTGACGCGCCCGCATGCGGGCGTGCCGTTAGGAAACGGCCGTCAAGGCATCCTGGTGTGGGGGGAGAGGGAGTTACGGCTGACCGTGGGGCGAGCTGGATTTTGGGACCATCGTGGAGCGGCAGGGGTATTTGAGCGGGTGACGTACGCGGAGGTGCGGCGTTTGCTGGAGGCGGGCGATGAGCCGGGATTGAAATCGCTGTTTTCTGCGGCACGCCCGGCGGGATCGGGCATACGGCCGCAGCAGATGAACTGCGGACGAGTTGAGGTACGGTTTGTTGCTGGGTATCGGCCTGTGGTTGCGCGGCTGAACCTCACGTCGGGGGTGGTGCGCGTGGAGGTACGGGACGGGGCGGGGAAGCGCGGGGAGGTGGTGATTAGGCATGCGATGGAGGAAGCGCTGGCGTGGGTGGAGCTGGACGAGGCACGGCATGGGCCGGTGGAGGTTGTGGCACGGCCTGCGTGGGAATTTATCGCACGCGAGCTGAGCCTGCGTGGGTGCGTAGCGCCGCATTGCTGGCAGGAAACCAGCTGTGGAGGTTTTTGTCAATCCTTGCCGGCGGACGATGCCTGCGCGCTGGCGTGGGTATTGCGCGAGGGCATGTTAGTTCTGGCCACTGCGTTGGGGCCGCCGGCGGAGGCGGAGCGAGCGGCGCGTGCGCTCGCAGCGTCCGCAAACCTCCGTGACACGCGGCGTGCGGCTGCGCGCGCGTGGAAATTGTACACAGATGGGGTGCCACGGTTACAGCTTCCTGATGCCAGGTTACAAGAGATCTACGAATACGGGTTGTACAAACAAGCGTGTGTGACGACCCCTGGCGGTGTGCCTGCGACGTTGCAAGGACCGTTCATGGAGGAGTATCAGCTTCCGCCATGGAGTAATGACTATCACTTTAATATCAATCTGCAAATGATGTATTGGCCGTGTTTGGCCACGAACCGACTGACACATTTGGAGCCGCTGTGGGAGATGATCACACGCTGGCTTCCAAAGTTGCGTGAAAATGGCGAGCGTTTTTTTGGGGTTCCAGGCGCGCTGCTGCTGCCGCATGCGGTAGATGACCGCTGTCAGGTGATCGGGACGTTTTGGCCGGGGACGATAGACCATGGGTGCACAGCGTGGCTGGCGTATTTGGCCTGGCTGCACTACCGCTACAGCATGGACACGCACATTTTGCGCGAGATTGCCTGGCCACTGCTTACTGGGGCATTTAATGGTTTTTATGCGATGCTTGAAGAACGGGAGTGCGCGGGGCAGCGTATGCTGTCGTTACCGGTGAGCGTGAGCCCGGAGTATCGGGGGGCACGGCTGAATGCGTGGGGACGCGATGCGAGTTTTCAGCTGGCTGCATTGCATCGGCTTGTGGCGATCTTGCCCCGTGCGGCAGCGGTACTTGGGGAGCCGGAGGACCGACGGTGGCGTGCCGTGCGCGATCACCTTCCACTCTACACGCGGACGGAATTGGTCGTGAATGGGGAAGCGCACGCGGGGAAAGAGGTCATTGCGCTTTGGGAAGGTCAAGGGCTTGAGTACAGTCATCGACATCACAGTCACTTGGCGGGGATCTACCCGTTTTGTACGATTGACCCACATGCGCCGGAACACCGCGCGGTGGTGGCACACAGTCTATGGCAGTGGGCGACACTAGGTGCGGGGCAATGGGTAGGCTGGAGTGTCCCGTGGGCGGCAACGATTTGCGCGCGGTGTGGGTTGGCGGACGCGGCGGTGGCGTGGCTCCATTGGTGGCAGGCTGTCTATACAAACTATGGGCGGGGGACGACACACAATGCGGATCACGCGGGATGTGTGGGGTGGGATGACGGATCACTGTGGCAACCGGATTTTAGGAGGCCAGCTGACTATCGCGAAGTGATGCAATTAGAGGCGGGACTGGGGGCAGTGACAGCGGTGCTTGAGCTTTTGGTGCAGTGTCGTGACGGGGTGATTCGTGTGCTGCCGCGCTTACCGTCACGCTGGCATGAAGTGGCGTTTGAAGGGATCCGGGCTGAGGGAGCGTTTCTGCTTGGGGCACGGGTGGAGGGGGGTATAGTTCGCGAGATACAGGTGACGAGTCTTGCAGGGGAGCGGCTCGAGTTGTGGCACGGGATGCCGGGGTGTAGAGTTGATGGTCGGCGGGTGTCTGGGCCGTACATAAGCGTACCCACGCATGCGGGGCAAAAGCTGGTAATTGCCCGTGCTGAGTAGTGCCGGGACGGAAGCGAGCGCGCAGAAGATCGTTTGACATCCCCGTCACGCGATGGTATAATTCCGTGCGAATGCTTGGTAGAGAAATAGCCACTAACGTGGGAGAGGCGTAGGAATGGGGCTAATTAGTTTCGTCCGTTCGCTGAAAAAAAAGACCCAAGATGTGATGCTCGAGAAAGCGCTCGAGCAGATGCGGGATATGAAGATGCCCGTGCCGGAGAAGGCGGTGAGGAAACTGATCCCGAGTCATATGCTGACGTTGCCGGGGGTGAAGTCGGCGGCCATAGATATTCGTCGCGAGGGGCTACGGGTTCAGGTGAAATATCGAGATGGGCGGCCTACCGAGAGACAATTTTTGCGGTTTGTGGAGTTAGTGTGGACGGGACACAAGCGGGCGTTTGTGTTTCAACCGGACCCGCCGTTTGAGTATCAAAAGGCCTACGGGATTTATGCGGGTGTAGTGACGTGCCTGGCGGCGGTGTTGCGGCAGATGTTGAATGTGGGCGAAGCGCAACTGAAGGCAGCCCAGTTTACGAGCGAGATAGGGCCGGGAGTGAGTGGGGTAATTGAGAAAGAGGGCAAGCTGTGGTTTGAACCGCGGCGGGTGCCGTTATTGCGTCAATATATGTACTTTCGCATTATGGGACAGCCTGTCATGGATCATGTAAACATTACCGACTGCTGGTTCGAGAACGGCCGTATCATGGTGCGGATTGACAACAATCGTGTGGTAGATCGGATTAAGCAAATGAACCTCGATCCGGAACAGTTACGGCGCATGTTGCGTGGCGACATGAGCGCACTAACCAGCGGGGGCGTGAGGTAACGTTTGGTGGCTCAGCGCGACACGAGAAGGGGACAAGAGCGGAGCATCTTTGCGAGTACGGAAGAAGCCCTGCGTATTATTCGTGGGGGCGGGATGCTGATCTTAACGGATGACGAGCAGCGTGAGAACGAAGGTGACTTTGTGATGGCGGCGGAGCACGTGACACCTGAGGCGATCAACTTCATGATTACACACGGGCGCGGGTTGTTATGCATTTCGGCGCCGCCGGAGAAGATCGAGCAGGTTGGCTTGCAGATGATGGCGGAGCGCAACACAGCGAAGATGGGCACGCCGTTTACGGTATCAATTGATGCGCGGGAAGGGACGACTACAGGTATTTCGGCACATGACCGTTACACGACGATTAAGCGTTTTGTGCAAGCGAACGCGCGCCTAGCGGATTTCAGTATACCTGGGCACGTGTTTCCGTTGCGGGCGGCGGCGGGAGGCGTGTTGCGGCGCGCGGGGCATACGGAAGCATCGTGTGATCTGGCGCGCCTTGCGGGGTGTGCCCCGGTGGGGGTTTTATGTGAGATTCTGCACAAGGATGGGAGCATGGCACGCATGCCGGAGTTACAGGCGCTGGCGCGGCGGTTCAAGTTGAAGATTTACACGATCGCGGAACTGATTCGTCATCGGCGGAAGACGGAATGTGTGGTGCGGGAGGTGGTCAAGGTAGATTTTCCCACACGCTTTGGCAAATTTACGTTACATCTTTTCGAGTCCACGGTGGAAGATCAACATCATTTGGCGTTAGTGATGGGCAATGTGCGCACGCGGTCACCAGTACTGGTGCGTGTTCACTCGGAATGTCTGACAGGGGATGCATTGCATTCGTTACGCTGTGATTGTGGGATGCAATTGGACGCGGCGCTGCAGCGCATTGCGGAAGAGGGGCGCGGGGTTTTGCTGTACATGCGCCAGGAGGGGCGGGGGATAGGCTTGCCGGCGAAGTTGCGTGCGTATCACTTGCAAGACAAGGGTGCTGACACAGTGGAAGCAAACGAGCGGCTGGGGTTTCCTCCCGATTTGCGAGACTACGGGTACGGGGCGCAAATCTTAAATGCGCTTGGTGTGCGGGCGGTACGTCTTTTGACGAACAATCCGCGTAAGATTATCGGCTTGGACGGGTACGGGATAAAGATTGTTGAGCGTGTGCCCTTGCGCGTGGAGGCCACGCCGTACAACCAGCGTTATCTGGAGACAAAAACGAAAAAGCTGGGACACTTACTCTAACCTACACGCAGACGACGGGGGACGTATGGCGAATCCAACAACGATTGAGGGCATGTTGACGGCGAGTGGGCTGCGGCTGGGTATCGTGGTCAGCCGTTTCAACGAGTTTATTACTGGAAGATTGTTAGAAGGCGCGCTGGACTGCTGGCGTCGCCACGGGGGTGATGAGGGAGCGGTGACCATCGTGTGGGTGCCAGGGGCGTGGGAGTTGCCCGCGGCGGCGAAACGCCTGGCGGAGGTGCAGGTGTGCGATGCGATTGTGTGTCTTGGGGCAGTGATTCGCGGGGGCACGCCGCACTTCGAGTATGTTGCTAGCGAGACGGCAAAGGGGATCGCCGCGGTAGGAATGGAGAGCAATGTGCCAGTGATTTTTGGTGTCCTGACCACCGACACGGTGGAGCAAGCGATCGAACGCGCGGGCACGAAAGCAGGGAACAAGGGCTGGCACGCAGTTCTCGCGGCAATGGAGATGGCCCACGTGTATCGGGCACTGCCGCGCGCAGGGGCGGGGAGTTAGGCAGCGCATGCGCAAGCGGCGCAAGTCACGCATCCTAGCGTTATGGATGCTATACAGCATGGAGATGGCTCAGGGCAGCGAGGTGAGCGAAGCCCAGCGCGTTTTTACGATGTGTGATCACCGCGCGGATCCCGCGGCGGAGGCGTACGCGGTGGAGCTGGCCCGTGGGGTATGGGCCCATCGCGAAGAATTGGATCGGCTGATCCAGGCACACGCGCAGAACTGGGCGCTGGGACGCATGGCGGTCGTGGATCGGCAAATCATGCGGATCGCCTTGTACGAATTACTGTACGTGCATACGCCGCCCGCGGTGTGCATCAATGAAGCAGTGGATATTGCCAAACTATTTAGCACGGCTGAATCAGGCCATTTTGTAAACGGAGTCTTGGACGCGGTCCGACGTGCGTGTGCGATCCCGTCACGCCGCCGGGATGAAGCATCAGCATGAGGGCGGCCACCGCAGAAGAACGGTATCATGTGAGGCCGTTGGCACTGCGGCGGACGGTAAACGTGCTCAGTGTAGACGTGGAACACTGGTATCATCGTTCGTGCGTACCGGGCACGCAATACTTGTTGGATGTGTGCGATGCGTACGGAGTGAAGGCGACCTTTTTTGTGTTGGGGAAAGTGGCCATGGAATACGGGGCGCTGGTGCGAGAAATGAGCGCGCGCGGGCACGAGGTAGCATCGCATGGGTGGAGTCATACGCCGGTGTCTGTGCTGAGCCCAACGCAGTTTCGGGACGAGGTTGTTCGCACGCGCGATCTGCTTGCGTCGCTAACGGGACAACCGATTCTGGGCTTTCGCGCACCGGTGTTTAGTATTTCACGCGAGACCTGGTGGGCACTGGATGTGCTTGCCGAGTGCGGGATGCGGTACGACAGTAGCGTATTTCCGATTCGCGGTCTGCGCTATGGGATTCCTGACTTTCCTCGTAAGCCGGTGCGCTACGTAGGCAACGGGCATTCGCTGATTGAAATACCTCTCTCCACGCTGCGCTGTGCGGGGATCAATATCCCCGTGTCAGGAGGGGGTTATTTTCGTTTGTTACCCGGGATAGCGATCCGGTGGATTGTGGGCTGGGTCAATCGAGAGGGGTTGCCGTTTGTGACGTACTGTCATCCGTATGAATTTGAACGGCAGATGTTGTTACATCTTTTGCCGTTTACGCCGTTTAGTTGGTGGGGCGCACGTCGCGACGAGGTGAAGACGAACATTCTCCGCCAGACGATGCGGGGGAAGATTGCACGCCTATTAGCGTCGTTTCCATTTACCACATTCAAGGAGTTGCTGCGCGATGAAATTTGAAAACGAAGGAGCACAGCGCTATTTTGATCAGATTCCGGACGAGTGGGATGCACTGTACTCGCACGAGAATTGGCTGATGTATCGGATTAACCGGCTATTGCGCCCAGGCATTTACGAGCGTTACGCCTTTACGTTTGAACGGTGTCAGCCGATTGAGGGGGCTACTGTGTTGGATATTGGCTGTGGCACGGGGCGTTTTGCGATCGAATTTGCGAAACGTGGGGCGCGGCACGTGGTGGGGATCGATTTTGCTCCGGCGATGATAGACTTTTCGCGCATGGTAGCGCAACGGATGGGAGTAGCTGATCGGTGCGAGTTTATTTGCAACGATGTAGTGTCGTATCCATTTGAGACTGAATTTGACATCGTCGTGGCGTTGGGTTTTTTTGATTATGTTCCGCATGCGGAGCCGGTTTTTAGGAAAGTTGCGGCACTCCGGCCGCAGCATTTTGTTGCATCATTTCCCGTACACACTTTTTTGTGGGGGATCCAACGGCACATTCGCTACCGCTGGATACGCCGGGTACCCATTTTCTACTACACGCGGGGGCAACTGGAAGGATTTCTGCAGAGCGCGGGCTTCCTGCGCTATGACATTGTCGCACGTCCTCACGCGCTTTTATTACACGCGAGCTGTCGAGAGAGATGACGGGGCATGCCGATGAGACTCTATTTGGGTGGCACCTGACGCGCACGCGTGCGTGGGCGATTGTTGTGCTGATATGGGCAATCATTTACTTACCAGCTCTTGGTGCGCTGGAATTGCGTGGGAACGAGGCGAAGCGGGTTTTGCCGGCATTGGAGATGCTGGACGGGGGCAGCTTGATCACACCCCAGTTAGCGGGAGAGCGGTACTACAACAAGCCACCGCTGATGTACTGGATGATTGCAGGAGCGATGCAGCTGACGGGCACGCGGAGCGAGTGGGCGGCGCGGATACCGTCGGTGCTGGCGGTGTTGGTGTTTGTTACGGTACTACTATGGCGTGGGGATACGTGGCTTTCTCTGCGTGGGCGGCTGTGTGCTGCGCTGATCTTCATGACAGTAGTGAGTTTTATCGAGAAGGGGCGCTCGAGTGAAATTGAGGCAGCATTTGTGGCGGTCACGGGGTGTGGCGTGTGGTGGTGGCTTACGGCGTGGGACCGAGTGCGGGGCAAATCTGACAGGGCGTGTACGCGGGCACGGCTGCAGGTGTGGCTCCCTGTGGCTGCGATTATCGGGATCGGCCTGCTTTTGAAGGGGCCGTTGTTGCTGGTTTTTGTGTATGTGCCGGTATTGTGTGTTCTGGTGTATGAAAAGCGCGTACGCGAATTGCTGACATGGCAACACGGCCTCGCCTGTGTGATATGGGCTGGGATGTTGCTGGCCTGGGTGCTGGCGTGCAAATGGGAGAACCCGCACGCCTCGGCACACGCCGTGTGGCGGGCAGAAATAGGATCGCGTTTTGTTCCCGATGATTTTAGAGTGCTGGGCTGGTTAGGTGCGGTGTTGAAGGTGCCGATTGATTTTCTACCTTGGTCAGTGTGCTTGCCTTTACTGTGGTGGCCAGTGTGGACGCGGGCGATGCGTGTAGACGAAGAGCGAGTGTTTCGCGCGTTGCGCGCGGCGCTCGTCATTGGGTTCGCGTTGGTGAATTTGCTGCCTGGGACGCGGCCGCGCTACTCGATGCCGCTTTTCGCCAACGCCAGCATTCTGCTGGGGTGGGTACTGACGGCGGGAGTGCCGGGAAATGCGTGGTGTGCAGTATGGGCGCGGCTTGTGCGCGCGGCGGCCCTTGTGTGGATCATGGCGGGTGGGGTAGCCCTCGCGCTGGGGCCGAGCGGTGTCGCGGCAGAGTTGCTACGCGTGCTGGCGTTGCCAGTACACGTACCGGCGCCTGCCACAGCGAAGGAGTGGTTGATCACGTTAGGTGCCGTAGTGGTCATTTGGTATAGCGCAGGCTGGTTATGGCGCCACGGTGAACGTTTGCGCACGTGTGCCGACTGCGTAGTGGCCACCAGTGGGTTGATTGCAACAGGCGTACTAGCGTGTACCACGTTTGTGTTTCCTTTTTTCACCTGCAATGCTACCCGGCGGCCCGCAGGCGCGGCGATTGCAGCAGTGCTGCCCACACGTGCCACCTTGCATGTGTACGCGCGCCCAGATCTGCGTGAATCTGGCTACCAGCCATTTTTGTACTACGTACCGCGCCCATTGGTATTCCTGACCAACATAATACAAGAATCGCCTTCGCCTTACGTCTTGATGGCCGACCACCATACCGACGCGTGGCTTATCGCCTACGCAGCGCAGGGAACGCCACTTCACGTTCTCACCAATTTCGTCTTCAAGGATGATAGGTTCAGTGTGCTAGGCCCGCGGCCTTAGTTAGGACAATCGAACCACGTTGCTCACGCCTCTTAGCCCTTTTCACGAGGGGGACCAAAAAAAGAAGCTCTGCCATGAGGTTGTCAATTCTCTCACAGGTTGCATGCTTGCGGGATAATGGGTCGTTCCGACCACTTCCTCATGGGGCAGCAAATACGAGCGAAGACACCGCGTCCGTCTGTGCCAGGTCATGCTTTCAGCGCGACAACAAGGGCGACGAGGAGAGGCACAATAAATGCCACGGCAGCGGCAGCAATGTTTCCGTCGGTGAGCCAGTAGAACAATGCAGCGCTCAACATCGCCGCAGGCAAGCCAGCGCCAGGCTGTTTCGGAGTAATCTTTTTCTATGTCTGCGCATGGTGGATGGACTTAAGCGGAAATGACTTTACCAGGGGTGTGCCACGGATTACGTGTATTAGCACACTGGTGACACAACGTTTGCTTTCCTCCTAATGCGCCATGCGATGACGCTCTTGTGCTGGCGTGGGCAAGGCGACACGTGAAACGACGTGATGCCAGATGCTTGTCTCCCCACGGCTGAGAAAGGGGCGGTAGAGTACAAGTTCTTCTGGGACGCCCACAGTGGGAGTGGTCGCGCGCACGACAGCAACCGTGCCGTCGTTGTGGTACGTTTGCCATGAAGCCTGTGGGGCGAAATGCTGCGCATAGGCGAGGGGATCTAAACGCCACGTTTCTTCGCCACGTGTGGCACGATCTTGATACTCGAGGAGTTCGGCAGATGCAGTCTCGCTCTGGTGCGGAGACACGTCGGGAGCGAGCTGTACCTGTGTCTCTGCGCGAGACACACGCCTTTCGGCAATAAGGAACCGCGTAGTGCGAAAAAGAAGGGGAACGTGCGCCGCAGTGTGGGAGAGCATGGGATACAGCGGCTCAGTAATGGAGATGAGAGACCGCGCGGCGTCATAGAGGATATCGGCATCTGCGAGGTGATAGACGTATTGGAATACCGCGGTCAACCCGGCTGAATTGGCAGCGTAAAGCGTACGACTGCATGTGCCATCGCTGTGCTGAATGACATGCTCAACGAATCCGCCTGGGCCATTGCTGAACGTGACAAATCTACAGGTTACGAAAGGCGTCGTGGATGGTTCTGGGACGCGTTCGCTCACCCCCATTAACAACGGCTTCCAGACTGTGTTTGGAGGGTCGTAAGCAAGAACGCCGTACCAGTAGTCATTGCTGGGGGAAAGGAGAGCGGCATCGCCCTCTCCGTGCACTGCGCGCCCGTCGGCGAAATACAGGACACCCGGGGCGAGAGTGCGCACGTTTCCGCGTGCGGAAACGAGCAACTCTTCCATCCCATCGCAATCAAGATCCGCGTGGTCAATGGTTAGCCATTCTCGTGCAGCGTAGTAGGCAGTGTCCTGAAGGGGAGGCAATGCTGCGGCACGTTGGGCGGAGAGTGCGCGCGGCGGCGGGGGAAGAGGTGACGGCGCGGGTGTGTGCGGCAGGACCGGGCGTGTGAGGGGATTCCAGCCCACGGGCGAACGACTGTCCAAGAAGCCGCCGATTTTGAGGGGGGCAACGTAGATCGTTTGATTCGAATGACTGTAAGCGTAGAGAGCAAGTCCGCGTAGGTCAAACGAGAGCCAATCGATGCTGTGATCACCGGTGGCCCATGGTGACCAGGCGCGGGGACCGGTGCGTTCCAACTGCCAGAGGTAAAGGCATCCGTGCGCGTCGGCGGCAGCCAACAGGGCTGTTTGCGCGGAGAGCGCAGCCGCACGGACTGCGCGTGCCAGGGTAAGGGTAGCTGCAAGCCGCGGCCGCGCACCGTGCGCGAGCGACCAGAGTTCAATTGCTGTTCCGCGCCACGTGGCAAACCAGGAACCGTTGTTGACGAAGGTACATCCGCTGAATCCTGGTTCAGCTTTGCGCGCGGCAAGAATCGTTCCCTGACGCGTATCGGCGAGAATCCACGCATCACAAGGACTACGCCGCTGCGCCCAGCACAGCATGGCAGCGCCGGCGTTCAAAAACACATACTGGTCAGCTGGAATACGTGTGTGAATACGCACTCCCGAACGCATCTCTGAGGGTACGTCGGATCTCAAACTTGACAGCTCCTCCACGACGCAGTCCACTGGCGAGATCTTTCTGACCAGGCGCTGGTTGTCGGGGGTGAAGCCCACGGGGAGCGCACCGCGCGTGGCAAGGGTGGCACAGAGCGTTGGCGCCTCCAAATCCCAGATGTCAACTTCGTGATCACCGTTTTCAAGGCGATACTGTACTGCCGCATAACGACCATCGCGGGTCACTGCGACATGCTGAACGCGCACCTCCATCGCACAGTCGCGGTACAGCGACGCGCGTGGCGCTCCGGTGCGCAAATCTATGAGCTCAATGTCGTAGCTTCCCGGAGGGCTTAATACATTGCGCAGCGCGGCCACGGCCCCGTCTGCCGTGAATTCCCAGTGCGAAAGGCGCGGTATACGCGCGATGAGTGTGCCATCGCGCGCGCGGTACAGGTAGCCGGCGCCTCCGCGGCGAAGGGCAAGCACCTCGCCATCGGCAACGAAAGCGTACTCCTCGTGCATAGGTACCTGCAAGACAATTCGCCAGTTGACGCAGTCGAGTAAAAACAAACTTGCCCATGATGCTGCTGCGAGCGCCCCGGCGCCTACCGCAGGCATGGACCCGCGCACGCATAACAAGCCATTCCAGTAGTGCACGGCAGCGCCATTCACGCCTGTGGGTCGGTCGAGACTAGCCACCCAGGATGCGTAGGCGGGCATTTCGTTGAGATAGGAGAGCGCTGCACTCAACGAGTGAGGAAAGGTACGTTGGGGGTACACCGTATGCGCTGCCAGGGCTCGTGCGATTGCTTGGGTGACAGCAGCTTTCATTGGCGACATACTGTGCGGAGAGCGCCCGAACTGGGCTACGTCAACGTAGGCGAGAAACACAGCGTACGCCAGCCACATGCCAGCATGATCACTCCGCTCGCACAAGGAGCGCAGCTCTGTGAGGCCAGTGTTAGTAAGTCGAAAATCGTTTGTCGCAACACCATGGACCAGTTGCGCGACGGCAAGATCGAACTGCTGCAGCGGCGTGGCGGCTTTGCGCGCGCGTTGCTCGTAAAATGCTAGCCAGTCAACTTCTGGAGCCGCCTCATAGCACGCGACAATCGTCCGTGCGTGGAGTAAAACTTCTGGGTAGAGATCGAGAAACTGAGCAACCGTTGCCAGATTGGAACCGGTTGGCGGGGTGACACCACACGTGTCGAAGTGCAATCCTGGACAGAGAAGGCGCCCTGCCAGGCTTTGGCCATGTGCCAGGATGATCCCACAGACCCATACGATGATGATTTCCTTGGGCTTGCGGATCCACCCCTTAAGATATGCAGAGCTGGTCATGTGGTCATGCTGCTAAGTCGTCAGCAAGCATTGCGCGCGCCACGGCAGCAGCCTTTTCGCGACCGACGAGCGCGGCAGCCACCGTGAGGGCAAAACGAAGCGCGCTCCCTGGCCCATTTGCTGTTATGCACGATCCGTCGACAACGACGGGCGCTGGCTGGTACCCGGTCATGCCTTGCTCAAACCCCGGATAGCAGGTGGCACGCCGTCCGCGAAGGAGCCCATGGTGGTGCAATACCACCGCCGGCGACGCACAGATGGCTGCGTAGAGCTTACCGGCTGCGACGTGTGCGCGCAACAGCTCCACGAGCTCGGTACTGTCGCGCAAGTGCTCTGCTCCCGGCATGCCGCCTGGCAGGACAATTGCGTCCCAGTCTTGCCCACGACATTCCTGAATCAGGCAATCCGCCACAATCTGCACGCCCCGTGAGCAACGCACCTGTTTTGCTCCAACTCCTGCGACTGTGACTTCGACGCCCGCTCGACGCAGGACATTAACAATGGTTACTGTCTCTAGCTCTTCGCTGCCGTCTGCGATCGGTACTAGTGCTCTCGGTAGCATAGTTCACCTCCGCAATTAATTGGGTTGTGTGCCTTCCCCCTCAGTACTTCGCCGGCGCTGTGTACGGACTCCGGCGCGGCTCGTGCATTAGACGATCTTTGCGTTATAATCTGCGAGACGCTGCTCAATTTCGCGCACGGTCAACGTACGGAAACGATCGCAACTAAAATCGGCGACATTGAATGATCCCATGACAATTCCGTGCCGCAAAGCAGCGCGGATGGTCATCTGGTCATGTGCAGCACACGCGCTCAGGTAACCGACAAAACCGCCTGCGAAGCTATCACCGGCGCCGGTGGGATCCACCACGTCTTCCACGGGATACGCGGGCAGTGCGACAAAAAAACCGTCCTGGCCAAATATCATGGCGCCGTGCTCACCTTTTTTTATCACGCAGTACTCGACGCCGTAGGCAAGGATCGCTCGCCCTGCGGCAATCAAATTGTGCTTGCCGGTAAACATGCGCGCCTCGCCGTCGTTCAAAATGGCGATGTGCACGCGGCGGAAAACTTCCTCCACGTCGGTACGATTTTGCGTAATCCATAAGTTCATCGTATCGCAAATGCGGTAACAGGAGGGCGACATTTGCTCCAGAACGTGCATCTGGAGGGCGGGAGCTATGTTAGCGAGAAAGAGGACCGGAGCTTGGCGGTAGGCAGCGGGAAGCTGGGGCGAAAAATCAGCAAACACGTTAAGCGCAGTGCAGTGCGTGTCGGCGGCATTCAGGTCACGGAGGTACGAGCCAGTCCAACGGAAAGTTTTTGCACCGCGAACAATGTCGAGCCCACGCAAATCGATGTTGCGCGCTGCCAGAAAGGCCAAATGCTCGCGAGGAAAATCGTCGCCGACGACACCCACCAGTCCTACGCGGGTAAAGAAACTTGCGCTCACGGCGAAATGCACTGCCGAGCCGCCCAACATCTCCGCGCGTGTGCCGGCCGGCGTGGTCACCGTATCCAGCGCCACGGAGCCGACAACAACTACGCGCGGTGAGTCATCCTTCGTCGGGACTGGCACATTCATCGGAGGAGCGCCCTTAGGGCTGCCATGTTGGATGACTGCATGCCGCGCTGCCTAGCAGCGGGGTTACCTTACCGGTTTCGGTATCCAGCAACATGATGCGACCACCGCCGCCGAGGGAGCCGCGCGTGAAAGCGAGGTGACGCGAATTACGTGCCCAGCTCGGCTCTTCATCGTTACTGGGGTCGTTGGTCAAACGATAGGTTTGACGAGCGGGAATGTCATAGAGACAAAGATCGAAGTTGCCGCCAATTTGGGCAACGTAGGCGATTTTCTTTCCGTCGGGCGACCAGACGGGTGAGGTACAATAGCGTGAAAATCCGGGGTTGCTGATGCGCTGGGGAGTGCCGCCGTTGGCATTGATAATGAAGATTTGTGGGCGGCCTCCGCCCTCTTCGCTGGAGAATACAATCTGGCGCCCATCTGGCGACCAGGAGGGTGTCGATTCCGCAGCACGACCGCGTGTCAAACGCACGCGCGGTCCGCCGAACAAGTCAATGGTATACAACTCGGGCATGCCGTCTTTGTCTAAGATCACCGCCACCTTGCGCCCATCGGGAGATACGGCTGCACTTGTGTTCATCCCTGGGAAATTGACCAGTTTTGTCATGGACCCGCTCCGCAGGTCCATGCGATACACCACTGGCCGGCCTTCAAAATAAGCGGTGAACACGATCGCATCGCCCTGGGGGAACCAGCGAGGGAATACACAGAGCGAACTACTGCGGGTAAGTTGGCGATTGTTGGCGCCATCCGAGTCACAGATAAAAATATTGCGGCTTGGACCACTCGCGTGGACATAGAGGAGGCGTGACGCAAAGAAGCCTTTTTCCTTCAAAACGGCCTCAACGATGTCATCAGCAATCATGTGCGCGATACGGCGCATGCCGCCCGCCGACGCGCTATAGCGTTTTCCGAAGAGGCGCTGGCCTGTGTGGGGCTTGTAGAGCGCGAATTCCACGCTGACTTCCCCGGCACTTTGCAACGTCCCCTTACCCAGCACTTGTGCCCCCAAATTCGCCCAGTTTTTGAAATGAATGAGTCCCTTGCTGCGATCCGCGGCATCCAAGGTCCGCATGTCCGGCGGGCTAATGGGCGCTTCCACAAAAGTCCCATACCGCGATAAGTCACGTCGCACGATCTGCGCGAGCTGCCCGCTCCCATCACCTGCGAAATCCGGAATGGCAAAAGGTATCACATTGCCTGCGCGCCCCGTCAACGCAGGAATGCGGACAACCTCTTCGGCAATTGCCATCCCACTGAGCATGCCCAAGATGATCCCCCACAGTACCTCACGACACATTTTTCCCATACGCGGACTGCGCTTGGTAGTACGTTCTCTCCAGCTCATGGCTCATTATAGGCAAAGCCTGAGCAGGTGTCAAGCAAAATACGGCGCATCAGCTGAGCCACACTGGGGGTACCGCATGCAACTTTGACTGAAGGAAAATCGAGTCTCTGTGCCGCGTGCTCGGTCGGGAGCCTCGCTACGAAGCGAGGAGACGCGGTGACACGCTGCCTTGCGATGGCGGAAGCTGTAGATGCAGCAGGCATCGTGGTGATTATGTACTTGGACGCATCCGTGGCTGCACACCAGAGAGATTATGAATTTGCAGCAGCCTTGCCCTGGCCCGAATACAGCCAGTGCAGAATGGGTGGTCTGAGTCTACAGGAGCAGAATAGCGTAACACTTACTGGATCGTGCGGCGCGAGACGAGGGAAGGCCCAGATCCGCTACCTGCCTTTCAGCTGTGGCAGCGCAAATGGCGCTTGTCCGGGGTGAAACACAGTCCTCACTGCGCTGCGCCGCCTTGCAGCACGCCGCGCGTATCACAGCAGAAAGCGTGGTTCATGTTCACGGCGTCGCAGCGCAGCTGCGGGGCCGTGTCATTGCGTGTAGTCGAGCAAACAACGCGAAAAAAGCAAAGACCACGGGGGCTCAGGCACCATAACCAGGGTGGCTGCAGCGGGTGCTCCGACTGTATAACGCGTGTTGCCAGGCGAGAGGGTAAGGGTGACGGTTTTGTTCAGCGCATCACACTTGACCTGCCCGTGACGTGAGCGCGGCCCGCAGAAATGCGAGAAGTAGAAGCAGAGCCCCCGCGACCGGCTCAGGTACGATCGGCGCCACTTGCGCCCACGTCCGTCCAATGCGAATTTCGTCCCAGGCGTGGTAGTAAAAGCCGTAGATGTTCCCTGGCCCTAGGCCTCCGGATGCAAACAGCCCGACTGCATTAAATTGTAAATTGTTTGTGGTGAGGAGCGACTGGTGGGAGGGCAAGCCGGGCTCAGTATCACTCAGGGGCGGGTTGATCCACATGTCCACGCGATTTTGCGTGGCGTCGTAGATGATGCGATGGACAATGAAGGCCGGGTCGGCGGTCACAGGCACTGTGGTAGTGCCGTACTGGCCTTGCGAATCCATTTGGTAGTTTACGTGCGAGGTACGTTTGCCGGATTGAAGCCGAACGAGGGAGCCTTGGCGCAATTGGAAGAAGAAGAACAAGTTGCTGTTAATCACGGGTCGTTGATCTGCGCGACACCGTTGGTCAGTGGTACGTTGACGTAGGAGACCCAGACTGTCTGGCCTAGCGCCCCAAATGTGGCTGACAACGCGTGGGTGCTGGGGAAGAAGGTCCCGTCACGCTCAACATGACTGCCGTGTACTTCGAGAAGATCATAGCTCACGCTGTCAGCAGCGGTTTTATAGCCGGAACTCAACCAGGCCCCGTTAAAGCCTTGGCCACCGTTTTGGTTATGGAGTGGTGTTCCCGCATCGTATTCAAAGGGCTCGTAGGCGTAAAATGGATTGTTCCACGCACCTTGAAGTGTGATCGTGTAGGGATTTTCATCCGGATCGTTGTTGGCGATAATCAGCTGGGGGGCAGCGGACCCATCGCCGGTGTCAGGGGGATTAAACTGGATCACAAAGCTGCTCGCCCCTCCGCTGGCAATATTTCTCTGCGGAAACACAATGACGCTCAAATAGGCTGCCCCGTCACCTTCGATCGAAACCACCGGCGTATTCGAGGCAGTGAGGAACAAAGTTGCATCGCCAAGATTAGTGATAATCACAGTTTTTTGCGCAGTTGCACTGCCACTCAAGGTACCGAAATCCACGACGCCCACGTTGGTGCGCAAGAGCGTAGCACCTTCATAGAGGGCAATGTCGGGACTGCGCGCGTAAATCACGCGCGGCATGACGTCCTGCCACGTATCACCGATGCGGATTTCATCGAACCACATGTAGTGATTCATCTGCACTTCTATGCGGCTCGTGTCAATGTCGTTGAAATTGCCGACGTGCGACTGGTTGGCCGGGCTTATCTGCGGCTCGACCAGCAGCGACGGGTTCAACCACAGCCAGACACTGTCGTTATTCGCGCCCGGGTTCTTTTGCATGCGTACGACCAGAAACACAGTTTGGCCTGACACGACTGGCACGCCGGTGTCGCCCCAGTGATTCCGATCCACGATGCGCCAATTGGGGTTGAAGGTGTGCCCGATGCTCAGGGCGTTGCCCGTGCCCAGCTTCAGCCATGCGCCACCACTGGTCTGCGCGTCTGCACAGTACGCCAGCACGCTGAGCCACGTCGTCTCGCCGTCGTTCAAGGTGAAGCTGGTGTGGCGGACGATCTGCGGCCAGCTGTAGCGCGGCATAGCGTTGCCCGTGACGACAAGATTCACGTAGGACAAGCCGGGCTCGACTATTTGATACAGCGCACCCGTCCATGGGGTTGTCCAGCCAAAGCCGCCAGCGGCGCCGTTGAGCGAACCGGGCGACCCACTCGCCACGTAATCGAAGTCGTCATATACGCGCAGCGCCGCATGTGTGATTGCACAGCTGAGCGTCAAACTGCCAGAGCAGTGAGCAGAACAACCGATCGTGTGTCATAGTCACATTCGTCGTGTGATGGTGATCCGTGCCGGGTGGTGCCCGGTCGTGTCGCCACGAAAACAACCTTGCTTTTTACCTTAGCGAATTAAGCGATGCGCATACCTTGACAATTTTACGCCTATGAGCATGCGCGAGGCCATAGCCGGCGCGGTGGAGACGGCAGTGCCGAAGTATACCGCCGCGTTTCCCTTCTCATGTACGTTGGCCTCCACACATCCCGATCGAGCAGCGCACCGGGACGCTTACACCGAGCTGGCGATCATTCTGAGTGGCAGCGCTGTGCATTTCACTGAGGCGGGGGCGCAGCGGGTGGCACCGGGAGATGTGCTCGTTGTCCATGGTGCTTGCGCGCACGGCTATCGCGAAGTCAACAGGCTGAAGTTGGTGAATATCATGTTCGACGCTGGGGAGTTTTTGCCAGACAGCGCCGATGTGCGCGCACACCGCGGGTTCCAACGCATGTTTGAAGAGGATACGCCCACGGCGCGTCAGCGCGGTTTCTTTGCTCATACGCGTTTGCCGCGCGAAGCGTTCACGCACGTGGAAACGCTCGCCTGGCGGATTGACAATGAATGCAAATTGCGCCGGCCCGGCTACCAAACTCTTGTGCGTGCACTTTTTACCGACTTGGTGATCACGATCGCACGAGCCTACCGTGCCCGCCAAGAAACACCCGTGCACGAAGGCATTGCCCGCGCAGTCGAATTTATTGATACCCACTACGCCGAGGAGCTGACTCTGGCACAGATTGTCAAGGTGTCCGGCTTGTCAAGCGCGCAATTCCATCGCTTGTTCCGCCGCCACATTCGCTTTCGCCCGCTATGGTATTTACGCAACGTACGCTTGAACCACGCCGCAGTGCTGTTGCGCACGACGAATCGCTCCATTACCCACATTACCTTAGCAGTGGGCTTTAATGACAGCAATTACTTTGCGCGGGCGTTTCGCGTTGCAATGGGAATGAGCCCGCGGGAGTATCGTAAGACATGCCTCGGAAAGCGGGGGGCGCGCTGCGAATAGGCACCCCTTTCAACGCGCCCCAGCCGGCCGGCAAACGATTTGACAATTTTTGGCAAATGTAAACAAGGTTTTCGTCGCGAGATCTTGCTCAGGGGGGCACCGGCCCCGGAGCCAGCACATTTCGCGTGTGTTCGGTCGCGCAGGTGCGCGCGGTCAATCAACAATTTTTGCCGATTGCAAATGGCGGTTTGGGTCGGTTGGATTCGCGTGGGGTGTGTGCGAGTGAAGAAGCGGTCGCCGAGGCCGGCGACGAGCGGAAATGAGATGTGAGAGGGAAGACGACCTGCTCGTGCACGCGCGCGTGGCCCGGGAGTCAGGTGCCTGGGCACAGCGCGTACCAAGCTTTAGCGCTGGTCAAGTGACTGACGGGGTCTCGTGGGCCTGCAATAGGCGCGCGTCGCGTTGCAAGGCCGTGCGGTACTGGCGCGGCGAAGTGCCCATGATCTGGCGGAATTTGCGCGAAAAATAGGCGCTGTCGTCGAAGCCGGTTTGATAGGCCACGTTCGTCACACTGCGCCGGGGATCCTCGCGGAGCAGTTTTGCAGCTTTCAGCACGCGCAGGCGAATGACGAAATCAATGGGCGTGTAGCCTGTGACGCGCTGGAACTCACCGATGAAACGGGTCGTCGAGCTTTGTGCAATGCTGCACAGTTGGGCCAGGGTGATACGTTCGTGATAATGTTCGCGGATGTAAGCGAGGACATGACCCATGCGGGCGTGGAGCGATTCGTCGGCCTCATGGGTGCGCGTGCAGTAACGGGACAAGAAGCTGACGAGCTCGTAGAAGAGGGCGCGGCAGACCGCTTGCCAGCCGGGCGGGCGGTTCTCGTACTCTTTCCCCAGGCGCATGCACAATTCCGAGCATGAGGCGAGCTCTTCCGCGTTCAAGTGGCCAGGCGCCATGAGCTGCTTGCCACGCCGGACGGCCGGGCCGGTTTCGAACAAAAGGTGGTAACCGGGAACGCGCTGGAGGTCATCCAGGAGCGGTTGCAACAGGCTTGGTGCGTACTGGAGGTTGGCGATGTAAAAGCCGGCACCGTCACGGTAGCCATGAGTCTGGCCGGGGGCAAGGACAAACACGTCGCCGGCACTGAGGGGGAAGCTACCGGCATCGGTGACGTGTGTAGCCGTTCCGTGTAAGACGATGACCAGCTCGCAACAGTCATGGCGGTGGAGGGGAAGATTCACGTTGCGCCCTTGGGTGTAGCGCAAAGGAAGCGAATCGCCCTTGAGCCGGTCGGCCGACTGCACCAGGATAGGCTCGCTCATGAGCGCAGTGTAGCAAATTTATGAAATATTGTCCAACTCGCGCGAATTTTGTTCAAGATTTGCCGGTCCTTGCCATGGTATATTAATGGCGCGTTAAGAGGTTTTGTCCGCGGCACATGCCAAAGAGACTTTATCATATGCTAACCCCAATGACCTGGAGGACTCTACAATGAGAACACGTTTGCTTTTCCGAATAGCGGCTCTGGTGGCGCTTGTGGCTTACCACGTGAACGCCGAACCATTCATCCTGTACCTTACGGCAAGTACAGGAACGATTCAAAAGTCCGACGACGGGCTGACGTGGACGGCCTACGTAAGCGGGTTTGGCACCCAGCGTTTGCGCGGCATCACCACCGACAACAATGGGAATGTGATCTTCATCAATCGTGACGGTGGAACGGGCGACGCTGACAGACCGGTGTATGCCTACACCCCTGCGGGGACTTACATCACCAACACGATTGCTGACACTACGAGCCTTTTTAACCTCACGCCGCTCGGGTATTTCAAGGGCTACGTGTACCTCAGCTCTGGTAGTGGCGGAGGCGGGGAAGACAAATCGAGTAGCTGGGATGGCAGTGTCTTCGGCAGCTATCCGTTTGCTGTTGCGCTTGCCTCTGGCTGGCAGGCGAACGACATGTGCTTTGTTACCTATGATGGCACGGATTACCAATTTGTGAACGGTACGAGTGGGACGCTGCTGCGGCGGCGGACGGTGGTTGGCGACGGGACATTGGCGAATCAAACGTATGTGACGAACATTCCGTCATCGGGTTCCTTGCCGGATTACTTCAGCGATCTTGCTATCACACCCAACAGGCGTCTGGTGCTTCTTGGGCAAGGGACAGGGACGACCAGTTCGAATGGCATCTGGGTTTCAGACGCCGGAGTTATGCCTGCCTTGAACTCTGTCACCGTCACGCTTGCCTTTGCCTTCAGTGCGACAGAGACGCCTGATACAGGCAACATGGGGCAGAACGCGCGCGATATGGTCCTCGTCGGCACGAACATCTACGCCATTTCCAACACGCGCTGCTATCGCTACATCCTGAACGACGATCTTGGCACGGTGACGTACGTGACCAATGCGTTGCACGGCTTCAACCAGGCGAACTCACAAGTGGCTGTGTTCATTGTGCCAGAGCCGCTAATGGCGGGTGTGGTAGCGCTGTTCGGGCTGGCATTTATTCGGCGGAGGAAAGCTTTTTAATTAGAAGAAAAAAGCGGGTACGTTGCTACTGGTGATGCTGGCGGTAAGCGTCAGCGTCAACTTTGTGAGCGCAGACATTTTGTACGTGACAGGTCGCGGTACACTGGTACGGGGGTCGGTCAACAGTGGCGTCACCTGGGCTAACTTTGAGAACCTGAGCGGTGCTGAGTTCCGAGGTATCGCCGTGGACGAGAATTACGTGTTCGTGGTGAACTTGAGAGTGGAGCAAAGCGGGTCATCCAACGTACAGCTCCGTGCGTAAAATGCGGCGGGCAGATACATTGATGTGACTCGGTTTGCCACGAACGGGCAGTTCAACCAGACCCGGGTGGCATTTTGGAAGCCCGCAGCTCAGAGCTACAATGTGTACACCAACTCGGGAATCGGAGGCGGGGTGGCCAACCAGACCACGGGCCTGAGTTCCTTCGACGGTGAGGCGTTTGACCGCGCCGTTATGACGAATGCTGCTGCCGGTAACTGGCAAGCAAATGACATGCGCTTCTACACGTATGATGGGACACGGTATTTGTTAGTCAACGGTACGGGTGCTGGTCCCATGCGCCAGTGGGTTGTTGGCGATGAATCATTTGGCTATCTCGGGTCGTATGTCAATGTTACGAATACAGCTGCCCAGGTGGCGCTCATACAGGATTTCGCCTGGTCGCCTTCCGGGCGGCTGATTCTGCTGACCACCAATGGCATCTGGGTTTCCGCCCCAGGCAGTTGGACCAGCACAGCAAACTCGGTGACGCGGGTTTTTGTCTTCGGCGCGGCGGAAAATGCTACCAACGGCCACATGGGGGCGAATGCGCGTGAGTTGTTGTTGCTCGAGGACAGGCTCTAGGGGGCGACGGACACGCGCATATGCCGCTACACATTTAACGACAGCGCCGGCACGGTCAGTTTCGTAGGCGCGTATATGCATGGGTTAAGCAATGCGATGATCCATCTCGACGGGGTGATACCTGAGCCGGGGCTGATCGGGGTGGTAGCGGTGGGAGGGTTGGCGCTGCGGAGGTTGGTGCTGCGCAGGCTGGCGCGGTAATCGTCGCCTGGGAACATAGGGTATGACCACAAGGGGAGCGAGCGCTCCCCTTTTTTCATGTTATCGGGCTGAGCAGTGGAGCAGTTGCGCGGGGGAGCTCAGAGAGCGAGAATGCGTGGGGGGCGAACGGACCCTCTGGCTGAACGCTTCGCGAGAATATCGGTTGGCGGGGGTCAGGGGCCCTCCATCATGAGGGATGGGTGGATTGCGCGCGGTGTGGTTTCGCGTGGGGGAGCGGGCACCGGGGCCGGCGCCCGTTCAGAAACGGGGGTTTCGTGAATTGCGGGCGAGTGGGATCAATCAACAATTTTTGTTGATTGCAAATGGCGGTTTGGGTCGGTTGGATTCGCGTGGGGTGTGTGCGAGTGAAGAAGCGGTCGCCGAGGCCGGCGCCCCTCCATGAGGAAGGTGGGTGTAGATTGTGTGCGCAGTGGGTGGACGCTGAAGAGGTGTGCGTCGGTGTGTAAGAGTGGCGGGAGCGGTGACGGAGATGAAAATGGTGGCCGGAGTGAGACACGTGGGTGTTTGCTCGTTGGCGCGTCTTTTGTTATAATCCGTGAGAACGATGAGGAACAGAAGGCGGCGTGCTCCAGGAAATAGTGACGCAGGTGGAGTTTTTGCTTGAGCGTGTGTGGCAACGCCCGCAGCACGTGGTGGAGATCATTATACTTGCGGTGCTGATCTACTACACACTGCTATTTATTCGTGGGACGCGTACTGT
>JAOACZ010000033.1 GCA_026417575.1 bacterium
GCGCAGCGAGATGTTGCCGTAGGCCAACTCCCACGCCGTGAAGCGCTCGCCATCTTCGCGGCGTACGGCCACTATGGCCGTAGGGCTGGCGCCCTGTCCGAAATCCACACCCAGGATATGCTCGCCGCGCTCCTCCACATCGCCCACCTCCCAGTTGTACCACGCCACGCCGGTGGGCTCGCCGTACCTGCCCTCGCCGTACACACGCCACCACCCGGCAATGCCCCGCCGGCGCTCTATGCTGCGCACCTGGCTGGTCGGTAAATAGGGGTTATCCCGGTACGTCGTGACTATCTCGTGCGCACGGAGGGATAGGCCCATCTGGCGGAACCGCTCGGTGAGCCAGAATTCCGCCGTGGGGTTGAAATCTAAAATCATAAACTTCTCCGTGCGCACCTCCAGCTCATCGAAAGCCTCCACGGGGTGCGTGTTGGCCTCGTTCATGAATACCACCTCGCGCCCCGCACCGCGCAAACGGTCTGGGCTGTCGGTGGAAAAGAATTCTATGAATGCGTTACCAAAATGTATGATGCCCTCCACCTTATTATACCTGAACATCTTATTTCTGATGTAGGGTTCGGCAATTGCGAGGAAATCTCTCAGCGCCCCGCGGCGCAAGTGGGGTACGGTGGGCGCCACGACGCTCACGCGCTCGAATTCCCGCGCCAGCAGGCCCAAGAGTAGAAACTGCAGGGCGGCGTATGTTTTCCCACTGCGCGTACCTCCGCGCAGTACGGCAAAGCGCCGTCGTCGGCGGTATTGGGCAAGGATGAACCGCGCGTTCTTATTCATTTTAAGCCATCCAGCTTCCCGAACGCGCTTTGTAACAGCTCGCGCGTTCGCTTCATCAGTTCTTCGGCATCCGCCGTGCCGGCCTCGCCACTCAAAACGCGCAGGTTGTTCACTGCCGTGACCTTGAGGCTAATTATTTTGTTGGCCAACAGCAACACTTCCAGCGCGCTGCGCACTTCCTCGCCACGCGTGTGGGGGCCTATCTCCGAGAGTATCTCCCCCTCGATGCGCTGGTACTCGGAGAGGGAATTAAGTATTTCATTAATAAGGTTTTGCGTTTTCATTTTGTGTTATTTTTTCAACGTACAAATTAAAACGGTGCACCCATTCCTGTGCTTTTCGCACGTCGGAGGTGTCCTCTGTCCAGCTCTGCATGGCGGCGGCCACCTCCTCCATGCCCGCCCCGCGGCAGTAGACCTCCAGCCCTTTTCTTATCTCCGCCGCCTCGGGGTGGGGGGATAAGGCCTTAATATACCTCTCCACATAGGTTAGTTTATCTATTTTTTCCGGCACCGGCGGGCGTTCCGGACTTCCAGTCCTTTGAATAATGTACACAT
>JAOACZ010000036.1 GCA_026417575.1 bacterium
CACCCCACCCCCAAACCACGCCATGTTCTGCCCTATCGCGCACTGTTGCGCCGTCACTCCTCCACCTACTTCCCCCCCCATCCCGCCACCAAACAGATTCGTCCCATTCCTAATCCATAGCCGCTCCAACACAACAGTGCAATTCGATACCACTGTCACTCTCGCGCCGGGCGCACCCCCCGCCGTTATGCTCGTCGCCGCCGCCACACTCGTCCGTGTCACAAAATCCGCAAAGTATCCCCCAAGCAGATTCACCGACTTCTGCGCGATAAACACCCGCTCCCGGTACACGCCCGTCGACACCAACAGCGTGTCCCCGTTGTTCGCTGCATCCACTGCCGCCTGTATCGTCCCGTACAACCCGCCCCCGCTCGTGATGTTCGTCACCACTGCCCATACTGGTACCGTTACAAATACCACCATCCCACATACACTTGCTTTCATAGCACGCCCTCCTTTGCGTTACGTACTTTACCAACTCCTCTGACCAGTCCGACTATCCCGCTCTCCCTACAGTTCACTACGGTCCGCCGCTTACCTCCAGCCTATACTGCTCCACATGCGACTCACTTCATACCCCTATCCCCCGCCCCGCCCCCCTCCGTGAGTTCACCACCCACACCACTCCCTTCCCCTGGTCCGCTCATGTCGGCACGCACCGGCCTTCAACTTCTACTCTTCCTTGGTTAAAAATAATCACCGGCTCCGGTAGCCCCTATGGTCAGTATCACCCGCGCCCTCACCCCCGGTCGCATTCACCGCCTGCGTAATCGCCCCGTGCAACTGCCCCCACGCGGTTGCCTCGATTACTCTCCACACTATAAGTCCCTCAAAGAACACACCCCGCCACCACTAAGCCCAGTAATTAGTACTCATGCGGTTGCTTCCCCCTCTTTTCTTTTCTCGCTGGCTTACAGCTGAAGGTAGGACTAACCTCGCCTCGTCTGTATTATACCATTTTCCACATAGTCACGCAACTAATTTCAGACTCGTCGCATAAATCCGACCAAACAGGAGTGAACACGCCATGTTCATCCATCGAAAATCAGGCGGCTGATTGCATAAAAAATCACGCGCAAAACGAAGACTAATCAAACTTGCGCATCATAAAACCACGCACTGCTCGAATCCCATCAGATAGCCCTACCCACAAACAAAAGATGCCTCTCCTACGATACCTACGAGCCCTCTAACATTTCTCACAAGCATGCAAGTCCTACGACACACGGCCGCCGTGTACACAGAAATACCGCCTACGTTCATCACAACAAAAAAGAAGTAACTCCGGACCAGCTCACACGCTATAGACGCAACGTCATCGCACCCACGCGAGCCGTCAAACCACATTTATGCGCTCGATGCCCTGCAGGCCAACCTGACCCGTACCACCACAACTTCACACTGCGCTCGTCATCACCAACTCCAAACGCCATACGCGCCAATCGTACGATCAACTCCGCCATTCACACGTAGGCTCAGCGTTCTCACCACGAGCCTTCCGCCGTGACGATTCTACTTCCAGCCCTTCTTTAGCAACGATCAACTTCTGTCAACAAGAAAGCACGCCTCCGCCTACTGCCTATTGCTGGCCCTATCCATCTCTACACTGTGACATATTGCGCGCCACGCCCCATTACCGCGGCAGTACTACCCGCAGGCACACACATCAGGAGCACCGCTTCGGTACACGTACAAATCATCATCTACAGAAATAATGGTGAAAAGGCTTTCGACTGCGCAGGGTACGGCCTTCCCCATCAAATAATTACCCTCGCAATCGCCATTCTTCCGCTTGCCACAGTTCATGATTTACACCCCCCGGCGTCTACTTAATCCCTGCGCCACTTTTTTGCCTGTGCAAACGAATACGCGACCTCAAGCACTCGTAGCGAACTTTATGACGCCCCTGCTGCCCCGCTCTTGTGAGCACCGTGCGTGCAGATCAAATGACCTTCCTGTCTGCTTGATTACTTGCCAGACTTGACAACGCCCTTATGACGCTCTCCCCCTTGTTCCCGGCACGAAACCTCAAATTTTCACACGTACCCCCCCTTCCATGCTTAGCTCTTCGAAGGTGCCTCATCACACACGACACCTCCTTTCGCCGCTCTCACAAGCTCAACCTAGTTTTCCCGCTCCCCTCCCTCACTCTGCCACCCATTCTTCCGCGCTCCCACCGCTTTCTCCCTCCCAGGGCCAGCCATGTGCCGCATCAGCTACTGCAGTACCCCAGTAAAACCAATAAAACCAAGCGCCATCAACCCCGCAATGATCAAAGTAATTCCCGGCCCTTGCAGTCCCGCCGGCACCCGCGCCACCGCCATCTTCTGCCGTATCCCCGCCATAGCCACTATCGCCAACATCCACCCCAAACCACTCCCAAAACCATATCCCACCGTCTCAACAAAACTGTAATTTCGTATCACCATAAACAACGACGCTCCCAAGATCGCGCAGTTCACCGTGATCAATGGCAGAAAAATTCCCAAGGCGTAGTACAGCGGCGGCGAGTATCGCTCGATCACCATCTCCACTAACTGCACAAATGCCGCTATGACAATGATAAACAAAATAAAGCGATAAAACTCTATTCGCAACGGCACTAACACCCACCAGTACATCATCCAGTTCAACACCGTTGTGCACGTCATCACAAATACTACCGCCGCACCCAACCCCACCGCCGTCTTCACTTCCCGCGACACCGATAAAAACGAGCACATCCCCAAAAACGTCGTCAGCAAGATGTTCCCCGTAAACACCGCTGACACACACACTACCAACGCTTGATACAACGCTCCGTTCGCACTCATTTCCTACTCTCTCCGCCCGCCTCAGGCGCATAGCTCCGAAATGCCCAAATCACTAACGCTAACATGAAGAACGCCCCAGGCGGCATTACCATGATTATCCACTTGTCCCAATACTCACTCGAAAAATACGGAACTGCCACCCCGCAAATTGTCCCCATCCCAAACAACTCCCGCACTACCGCAATAATCACTAAAATCATTGAATACCCTAACCCACTCATCACCCCGTCCACCAATGATGGCCAGGGCGGGTTCGTAATCGCAAATGCCTCCGCTCGCCCCATCAAAATGCAATTCGTAATTATTAACCCCACGAACGGCCCCAAGTTCTTCCGCATCTCTGGCCAATATGCCGCTAATGCCACATCCACCAAAATCACATAAAACGCCATGATCAGCGTCTCTACCATCATCCGGATGTTCCGCGGCGTCCACTCTCGTAATAACGACACCGTCAGGCTACTTAGCCCAGTAACCGCCGTCAACGCCGCACACATCACTAATGTGTTCAGTACCAAGTTCGTCACCGCCAACGTGCTGCAAATCCCCAAAATCTGCCGGAAGATCGGATTGTTGTACCACACCGCCTCCAGCGCAATCTTTCCCACACCGGTCTTCTTAGCCTCACTCATTTCCTCTCACCTCCCCAAGTGCTCTCCCATTCTATGCTCATCTCTCCGCATGCCTCTTTCGCTCTTTCGGTCATTCCCCACCCCTCATCTTCTTCCGCCACGCTCCTATCCTCTCATTCATAAACCGCTCCAACCGCGTCGACGTCTGCGTTCCGCCTGTCACAGCATCCACCGCACCCTCCCCACCCGCGTACGCAAATGGCAACGCAGGATCACTCTCCGCTAACACCACGTTCGTAAACTGCAACCGAAACCAGTCCTCCGCTATCTCCGCCCCAAGCCCCGGTGTCTCACTCTGCTCGTAAAAACTTATCCCTCGCACCGTCTGCGTGTCCGCGTTGATCGCTATCACTCCCTTGATCGGCGCCCAAAATCCCTGCCCCTCGATCGGTAACGCATACGCCACCACCTTCCCTCCTACCTCGTATCGGTACGCCCCACAAAACGTATTCGTGCCCACCCGCTCCATAAACAGCTCATGATACCGCGCCTTCGGCAAGCTCGCAGATAACTCCGGTTCCAGCGCCTGAATCACCGCCCGCTCAAACGCCAAACGCTCGTTCCTCTTCACTCGTTCACGCGTCGCTTCCGATAATCCCAGCAACAACATCGTCGGCACAGCCGTTACCACAAACATGTACGCCACCGGATACCACGCCCGCTCCCGCCATCCCGTATTCATCTCCCACCTCCCCTGGCCCGCCTCATCCCTCGCTCCTTCCACGCATTCACAGCATAGTCAAGAATCGGCGCAAACATGTTCCCGATCAATAACGCAAACATAAACCCCGCCGGAAATATCGAAAAATTCCGTATCACCAACGTGCTTACCGCAATCAATATCCCATACAGCACCTTCGCCACCTCCCCCTTCGGCGCACTCACCGGATCCGTCGCCATGAAAAACGCCCCAAATAAAAACCCCGCCCCCAACGTCACTGGCAACGCCCCCACAAACGGTTTCACACCGAGCCACGCCAAAGTCTGGTTCAATACCATGTACGTAATCACCACCGACAAAATGATCGTCCGGCTCGCCGTCTTCGTCCAGTACAAATACGCTCCACCCACCAAAATCAACAGCGCACTCGTCGCCCCCATCACCCCACTAATGTTCCCCAGCAACAATTGCACCAACGACGGCACGTTCGGCTCCTTCCCTGCAAAAATGTTCACCTTTATCAACCCCATCGGCGTCGCTGTCGTAATTGTGTCCGGCGTCGCTGTGCTCCATCGCAAAAGTGCTCCATACCAGTGCTGCAAATCTATGCCACCTGTGAATCCCGCTTCTATCCACCTCTGCAGCGCGTCAAAAATACTTGGCGCTGGCTGCGCCCATTCCGCCGTCATTGCCAGCGGAAAGCATATGTACACAAAACACCGACCCGCCATCGCCGGATTGAAAAAATTTCGCCCAAATCCACCAAAAACTTCTTTCACCATCACTATCGCAAACACCATCCCAATCACCACCACATGCCACGGCACCGTCGGCGGCAAAATTAACGCATACAACGTCCCAGTCACAAACACCGCCTCCGTCACCGGCTCCTTCCGCCGCCGACAAAAAATGTATTCGCTCACAAATCCCGTCACGCATGCCACTATCACCACGACGAGAACGCGCCACCCAAATAAATACACCCCGCCCGCAACACATGGCAGC
>JAOACZ010000122.1 GCA_026417575.1 bacterium
ATCATACGCGGGATAGGGATCGTGCCGACGAACCGGTTCAGCGTGGGGCTGAATTACAGCACGGTGCCGTGGCTGGGTTATTCTGCACCATGGAGCCGCAGCATGATGGGGAGCGGTCTGACCAATGTGTTGGCGCCGGCGCTTCCGAACAGTGGGCCCGTAGATGTGCTTTTGCGGCAAGAGCGGCCTGGTGGGGCGGGCGTAACGATTGAATACTGCATTGACGCAATCGGATACTACGATGGCGGAACAAACTTCTATCCGAGCACGCCGGGGTACGACAAGGTGGAGGCGGACATGGGGTTCAAGATCAAGTTCGCGCCGCAGCGCAGCGGGACAGCCAGTTGGCAAGTGGAGTAGCTGGTCACTCTATGAACAAAGGAAGGCAAGCGATGAAAGTAAGAGCAACATGTGGGTTGGCAGTAGGTGTGGTCATAGGGATGGCACTACACACGCAGAGTGCATGGGGCGGGTCATGGGCCCGGTTGACGTATGTTGAGGTTATTGGCACCGGATCCGGGGTGTGCTGGCGCTCGCTGGCGGTGATGAGCGAAAGTAACAAGGTGCAGGGGATATGTGAGCTGGCGAACGACGGCATCGAGCCGCCAACGACCAACGCGCCGTTACACATAGGGAGCGGAGACGAATTGAGCGTGAATCCAGCGACGCCGCCAGCGGTTGGGTACAATAATCAAAATTGGAATGGAGTTAACATTCGGTATGGGCGGGTGTTGGGGAATATAGAGACGACCACGACGGAACCGCGGCAAGGGTTGTACCGTATTTTTTCTGCCTACACGATAACGGGAGCGGCGTATTACATGGATGGGCCAGCGACGTCTATGGACGCGATCTCACCGCCTATTTCAAACTGCTATGGAGTTTGGGTGGTCAACACGGTGAATCCAGCCTATGTGATTCCGGGATTTGGGGTAGTATTTCCAACCAATGGGCATATGGAAGCGGATGGAGCACTGACAGGGTATGGCGAGGTGGGGACAACGGTGGCTGGGGGAGACAATCAATTGGCGGACAGCATGGTGTCAGTGCGCTGGGAGAATGTGACGCTGGGGACGAACGGGTATGCGGCAGTGAGCGTGGGGACGTGGTTGACAGAAGAGATACCGTTGTTGGTGGGAGAAGCGAACAATCCGGCGACCAACATGCTGCGTTTTCAAGCGGTGGGTATTTCTCCGCGCCCGGGCCTGCCAGTGAGTCCGGTGGGGTGGATTCAAGTATTAGCGATACCGGAACCGGGGGTGGCAGGGCTGCTGGCAGTGGTATGGATTGTTGGGTTAGGGAGACAGGTTAAGGAGCAAAGGTAAGGGGGAGCAGGGAGGCTAGGGTGAGGTGGGGGTGCGGGGGTGTTACAGGGACGTAGCACTGATGAAATAGCCGCGCGAAGCGTCCCTGCGGCACTGGTATATAGCGATCTAGGAACTTGTGCCGGTTTGAGGATCAGCGAGCAAGAATGCATTGTGGCCAATATGCTTGTTTGTGACTTTTTTAGAAGAACAGGAAGGTGAGCGATGAAGCAGGCGGTGTGGAAACGCGTGGCGGCGCTCAGTTACACAGCGACCCTTGTCGTCGGCAGCCAGATCGCGTATGGAGGTGCGTGGGCGACACTAAACTATCGCGAGATCAACGCAGCTTCTGGAGTATGCTGGCGCTCGTGGGCAGTGATGAGTCAAACGAACAAAGTGCAAGGGATTTGTGATCTTGGAAATGACGGAATTGAGCCGCCGACAACAAACGGGCCGAGTCACATCGCAAGTGGTGATGAATTAAGTGTGAACCCGGCGACGCCGCCGGCTGTCGGCTACAATGGGCTGATATGGAGCGCTATGAACCAGGCGCGCGGTCGAGTGATGGGGAACATTGAAACGAGCACGACGCAACAGCGACAGGGATTGTACCGGGTGTTTTCAGATTACACGATCACTGGCGCGGCATATTATTTAGACGGACCGCAGACGTACATGGATGCGGGCGCGCCGCCGACATCGAACTGCTTTGGTGCGTGGAGAGTGGACGTAGTAAATCCGGCGTATGTGATACCGTTTGACATGGCGCCGGTGGCGGCTCCGGCGTATGTGGTGACGGGATCGGTGTATGCGAGTGAGGGCGGTGGGAACAATCAGTTGGAGAGTGGATGGATACTGGTGGAGTGGCGGTATGGGAATGAGACATTATGGCGAGAGGGTGTGAACACGCTGAGCGGTGATGGGAGTTTTGGATTTGTACCGGCGTTGGTAAGCAATGCGGC
Organism: bacterium; assembly: GCA_026417575.1. GTDB lineage: Bacteria > Auribacterota > UBA3054 > UBA3054 > JAPLST01 > JAOACZ01. The sequence goes on from JAOACZ010000122.1 coordinate 2,267, forward strand.
GATCTATGTGCGGGCGCGGGTGAAAGACGCGAACACACCGCGGCCGTGGTTTCCGCAAAGTGCGCAGTATCTTCTTAACGTGGCGTACAGCGCGCCGCCGTTGATAGACATTACGAATACGCCCATGATTGCGGCACCTGGCACGACGAGTGTGACGTTGGGAGGCACGAATGTGAACGTGACGAGTCCGATGTGGTGGAGCAACAGTGTTGCTGCGGGAGGGGGGGAAGTAAATTTTGTTGGCAATCATTTTTATGTAGTGGTAACGAATTTGGTGACAGGAGTGAACGGGATATACGTGTACGGCACGAATGTGTTTGGTCATTGGACGAATGACAGTGTGCTGGTGACCGTGGCGGGGCCGAATGCGCCGGTGGTGGGATGGGTGGTGAGCAATGTTCTGGGGTCGATTGGACAGCTACGTGATGGGAGCGGGACGATAAGCAATGCGTTCAGAATTGAGGATGGGGATGCGGATGTATGCGAGGTTTTTGGAGTAGAATATAGTTTGAACAAGATCAACTGGCAAGTGATACCGTGGGCGCAGTTAAGCGGGGCGACGGTGGGGTTAGCGTCGGCGAGCGTACTGATTTCGGCGCCGGCCCATGTTGTGCGGTGGGGTGCGCGGGAGGCACTTGGGCAGAGCGTTGCGAGTGGGTGGTTGCGGATGCGGGTGAGGGATGCAGGGATGTTGGTGAGCGAGTGGGCAGAGGGAGCATTTGTGTATGATGGGGTATGCCAAAACTTTGCGATTACCGCGCCGAACGGGGGCATGAATTTCGCGACGAACAGGGGAGCAGGAGCGACGTGGACGGTAAGTGGGACGATCGAGGTAGGGGCGAGCAGGGTGCGCGTGTATAACTTATTGACTGGAGGGATGGGTGAGGATACGACGGTCGGGCCGTTGTGGGACGCGCAGGTGAGTATGGGGAACGGGACGAACGTATTGGTCGCAGTGGGGACGGACTACTACGGGAACGAAGCGCGTGTGACGCAAACGGTGGTGATAGCGGACGCGCGGTGGCCGTTTGTGGACATCATAGAGCCTGCGGGGAGCGTGACGAATGTGGCAGCGGAGCGGTCGTACTATGAGATTCAGTCGACGAATGCGAATGTGACGGTGCTCAGGGTGATAGTGAATGGGCAAGCGACGAGCTATGAGGCAGCGCGGACTCCGTATAACTTTACGGTGGCGTTGGGAGAGGGGACGAACGTCATCACGGTAGAGGGGACGAATGAGTTGGGCAGTGCGGAGGACACGGTGAGGATTATACGGCCTACCCTGATAGTGAGTCCGGGAGCACCGTATGTGGAGATTGTGGATCCTGAGGTAGTGGTAACGACCGTACCGGCGGGACAGACAGTATATCATGTACGTTCGACGAATGCGAACATGGTGGCGATTGGAACTATACTGGATGGGGTGATGAGGCTGTATACGCCGGCGGTAAGTCCGTATAACTTCAGTGTGGCATTGAGGGAGGGGATAAATACGGTTACAGTGATTGGGACGAACGCTGCGGGCGTGGTGGCAGAGGACAGCGTGACGATCATTCGGCCGGCGCAGCCGCGGACGCCGGGCGCGCCGTACGTGGACATCATTGATCCAGCGACTGTAGTGACACATGTGCCGTGGGGACAGGTCACTTATAATGTCCGGTCGACGAATGCGAACGTGGTGGCGCTTGCGGTACAGATCAATGACGGACCAGCGCATTATGTAGCGCTGGCCAACCCATACAATTTTACGATTGCGCTTGCAGAGGGGATAACGACGATTACACTAAGTGGCACGAATGCAGTGGGAGTGCGGGCGGCGGACAGTGTGACGATAGTGCGTGCGCCGATCGTGCCGCCCGTGCCGGGGACGCCGTATGTAGACATCATAGATCCGGCTGAGGCGGTGAGGTACGTCAGTGGGACGCAGACGACGTACTTGATACGATCAACGAACGCGCATGTAGTGTCAATTGGGACGATCTTGAACAGCGTCATGCAACTCCAGCCGGCGGTGAGTCCGTACGACTTCGAGATCGCGCTGGCGGAGGGGCTGAACACAATTACGGTGGCAGGGACAAACGCAGGGGGAGTGATGGCGCTGGACAGTGTGACAATTGTGCGGCCACGTGTAGACGTTCAGGCTGGTGAACCGTATGTTGAGATCACGGATCCGGGGGCGGTGATTACGCACGTACCGATGAAACAAACAGGGTATCTGGTACGGAGTACGAATGCACACGTGACGGCGGTGGGATTTTTGACGAACGGGGTGTTGCAGATGGGGGCGGCGGTAAATCCGTATGAAGTGCAGATGGTATTAGGGGTAGGTGTGAACACGATAAC
>JAOACZ010000126.1 GCA_026417575.1 bacterium
TCGTCGGCAGCGTCAGATGTGTATAAGAGACAGGTCATCACCCGCGGAATCAATCCCACCACGTACGCCTGGACGCGCTCCCCATACCCCAGCACGTGCCCCAGTACCCCTCCCGGAGCCGCATTCGTCACTTCGTTGCCCTCCCTACCCCGTCAACAATTCCGCAATCTGTACCGCGTTCAACGCCGCCCCCTTTAACAACTGATCCCCCGATATAAACAACGCCAGCCCATTGTCCAGCGCCGGGTCAATCCGCACCCGCCCCACCAACACCTCGTCCCGCTCCGTCGCCTCGATCGGCATCGGAAAATAATTGCGCCCTGGCTCGTCAACTAACTTTACCCCCGGCGCCCGCGCGAGCACCGCCCGCGCCGCCTCCACGCTCACCACCTCCCCAAACTCTACGTGCAATGCCTCGCTGTGCGCCCGGAACACCGGCACCCGTACGCACGTCGCGCTTATTCTGATCCCCTCCTCGTGGAAGATCTTCCGCGTCTCATTCATCATCTTATTCTCTTCCTCATTAAACCCGTTCGGCGCCACTTTCGAATTGTGCGAAAACACATTGAACGCAATCGGGTGCGGAAATTTCTTCGGCACAGCCGGCTCCCCATTCAAAACCGCCCGCGTTTGCTCCGCCAGTTCGTAAATCCCCCACGCCCCCGCCCCGCTCACTGCCTGATACGTGCACGCAATCAACCGCCGTATCCCAAACGCCTTGTGCAACGGCCACAACGGCACCGCCGCTATGATCGTCGAACAATTCGGATTCGCAATAATGCCCTTGTGCCACTTCACATCCTCAGGATTCACTTCCGGCACCACCAGCGGTACGTCCGGCTCCATCCGATACGCTGACGTGTTGTCCACCACAATCGCTCCCGCCTTCACCGCACTTGGCGTAAACTCCTTGCTCAGTGCTCCGCTCGTGCTCGAAAGCACTAATTCCACCCCCTTGAACGCTTCGTGCGTCAATTCCTCCACCGCAATCTCCTCCCCCTTAAATCGTATCTTCTTCCCCACCGACCGCGCCGACGCCAACAACTTCAACGACGCAACCGGAAAGTTCCGCCGCTCTAACGTCTTCACCATCTCCGTCCCCACTGCCCCCGTCGCCCCCGCAATTGCTACTCTCCATGCCCTCATCTCACCCTCACCCGTCGTTACACTCTCCTCATTCCGCTGCTTTCGCAGCTACCATGTCGCCCACCTCGGTCGTCGTATATCCCATCTTCCCCGCACTCAAACTCTTCAGCTTGTGCGCTACTACCCACATAATCGCTTCTTCAATCTTCTTCGCCATCGCCTTCTCCCCCAAAATCTCCATCATCATCTGCCCCGACGCTATCTGTGCCAACGGATTGATTACGTTCTTCCCCGTGTATTTCGGCGCAGATCCACCAATACATTCAAACATCGATACCCCTTCCGGATTGATATTGCCCCCCGCAGCTATCCCCATCCCCCCTTGGGTAATCGCCCCCAAATCCGTAATAATGTCACCAAACATATTCCCAGTCACAATCACATCAAACCACTCAGGATTCTTCACCATCCACATGCACGTCGCGTCCACATGATAATACTCGCGCGTGATGTCCGGATAGTACTTTTCTCCCATCTCATGAAACGCCCGCTCCCACAGATCATAGAGGTACGTCAAAACATTCGTCTTCCCGCACAACGCTAATGTCTTCTTCTTGTTCCGTGCCCGGCAATACTCAAAAGCAAACTTCAAACACCGATCCACCTGAAAGCGCGTGTACACCGCTGATTGTACCGCGACCTCATGTGGCGTTCCTTTCATTGATACCCCACCTACACCCGTGTATAAGTCACCCGTGTTCTCTCGTACCACGACGTAATCAATGTCTTCAGGCTTCTTATCCTTCAGCGGACAATCCACCCCCGGGTACAATTTCACCGGCCGTAGATTGATGTACTGATCCAGCTCAAAACGTATCCGCAACAAAATCCCCTTCTCCAAGATCCCTGGTTTCACATCCGGATGCCCAATCGCCCCAAGATAAATAGCATCAAACTTCTTCAACTCCTCAATTGCCCCATCCGGAAGCGTCTCCCCCGTGCGCAAGTAGCGCTCCCCGCCAAAATCATAATGTGTAAATTCCAATTTCACCCCAAACTTCGGCGCCGCCGCCGTCAAAACCTTAATCCCTTCCCGCAACACCTCCGGCCCCGTCCCGTCTCCTCCAATCGCTGCAATCTTGTACGTCTTTCCCATCGCGTCTCTCTTCTCACATAAGGTTGGTTAGTGCGTGCCTCCCCCAGGAATGTCTTTCCCCGCCGCATACATAATTCGTGGAGCGGGCGACCGGACTCGAACCGGCAACCAACGGCTTGGAAGGCCGTGACTCTACCTATTGAGTTACACCCGCTGCTCTCGCTAACTCGTTCCCCCAGCCGGCCTCACCGCTTCGAGAATTGGAACTTCTTCCGCGCTCCTGGCTGCCCCGCCTTCTTTCGTTCCTTCATCCGCGCATCGCGCGTCAGCAGCCCCGCTAGCTTCAGTTGCGTCCGCACGCCCTCGTCAATCAAACTCAGCGCACGGCTGATCGCATGGCGCGCCGCCCCCGCCTGCCCTGCAAAGCCACCCCCTCGCGCCTTCACAAACGCATCAAATCGCCCTTTCAAACGCGTCACCTCAAACGGCTCGTGTACCGCCTGCACCAAAATCTCTGTCGGCAAATACTCCTCCGCCGGCCGGTTGTTGATCAGAATTTTCCCCGTCCCAGGCCGCAGAACTACCCGCGCCACCGCAGTCTTCCGCCGCCCTGTCGCCGTGTAACTCGCCGAAAAAACCCGCTCTTCCCGCACCTGCCCCTCCCCTCCTACCACCATCGCCCCAGTTCCCCTCCCCGCGCTCGCCACTGTCTGCATGCTCATCTCATTCATCGCTGTTCCCATCCTCGGTTAGCTCAACACCGTCGGTTTCTGCGCCGCATGCGGATGCTCCGCACCAGCATACACCTTTAACTTCTTAAACATTGCCCGCCCCAACGTCGTCTTCGGCAGCATCCCTCGCACCGCATGCTCTATCACTCGCTCCGGATGCCTCGCCATCACCTCCCGAATCGTCCGCACACGAAACCCGCCCGGATACCCTGAATGCGAATTGTAATGCTTTCGCTCCCCCTTCCTCCCCGTCAACTTCACCTTCTCCGCATTTATCACCACCACAAAATCCCCCGTGTCTACGTGCGGGGTAAAGGTCGGCTTGTGCTTCCCACGCAGTATCGTCGCAATCTGCGTCGCCAGGCGCCCCAGTACCTTATCGGTGGCGTCTATTACATACCACTTCCGCGCCTGCTCTTTCGCCTTCGCGTTGTACAGCCTGTTCATGTTCATCATTTCTATCCTCTCTCATCGTTACCATTGAGCCTGTAATGTTACCAAAACCCCACCCAAATGTCAACGCGTTAATCTCCGCGTCAATCTCTCTCCACCCTCCGCTGCGCCCACGCAGAAGTACAAAGAGCCGTCTCCCGGCCCGGGCAACTGACCTTTGCGCCCACGCTCTCTTTCTAGTCCCCTGTGAGGCCACTCAGCGCTTCTCATGAAGCCGGCAAAACGCGTGCTTTCAGTACGTGACAACGCGCAGTACTGCAGAGCCATCGCCGCCATTTCCCCCTTGCAAATCCAGTAAATTAGGGGCGCTTCTAACCTCGCCCCATCTCCGAGCGACACGCATGTGTCTGCCACAGATTGGCTTGCTTTCGCTAATCTGGCTTGCTACAATATCACTCATGGCAACCTCGTCATCTCAGAGGGGGCGGCGCGCCGCAGGCAGCGTCACAATGCGGGACATCGCCCGTGCGGCTCGCGTCTCGTTGATCACCGTCTCGCGCGCCCTCAATCCCGCGACGGCGCATCGCGTCAAGGCTAGCACGCGCGCGCGGATCGAGCGCGAAGCCTTGGCACGCGGGTACCGCGTTAACCAGTACGCCCGTGCGTTGCGCAGCGGCCGCGCTCGCAGCTTGGCACTCCTCTTCCCTCCCAGTCCCCACTTCGCTGCCAGCGAGTACTATGCTCAGGTCGTCTTCTCCACCGTGAACGCTGCCTATGACGTCGCTTATGATGTGAAAGTCCATGTAATGCGGAGCAAAGAAACTACCATTAACGACTTTGATGACATGGGGGTCGATGGGATCATCCTAGCTGGATTTAGTGACGGTATCCGCCAGGTATTGGCCCAGGCGCCGACCCTGCCTGTTGTGCTCTTAAACAGCGCACATGTACCCGGTCGTCCCGCAGTTGATGCGGATAACGTCCACGGAGGACAGTTGGCTGCCGAGCACTTGCTCGCCTTCGCACACGAGCGTTTTGGTGTCCTGGCTGGTCCGGCGTACTCCCCCAACGCGCGCGACCGACTGCGCGGTTTCACCGAGACCTTGGCGCGCTACGGCGTCTCCCTACCCCAGGAACAAGTGGAAACGTGTGACTTCGGCGTGGAGGAAGGTCGGCGTGCCGCGCAAAGTTTACTTAAGCGCGCCCCCCACATCACAGCCTTGTTTTGCGCCAGCGACGAACTGGCAATCGGTGCCCTGCAAACTGCACGCAGCCTCGGACTGCAGTGTCCCGCCGACATTTCCATCGTTGGCTTCGACAACATCAGTGCCAGTGCCCTCACCTTGCCTCCCTTGACAACGATTGAGCAGCCAATTGCTGAGATGTGCGCGCGTTGCGTCACCGTCCTCCTCGAATTGCTTGGCGGCGGCAAACCGCGGCAACGCCACCTTATGCCTGTCCGCCTCGTCACCCGCGCTTCGGTCGCACCCCCGCGCCCTGCCAGTAGCTGAGTTCCCTCCCACACCCGCCGGCACCTGCTCCATAATCCGCGCAATCACTCACTCCGCGCCATCTCCACTCCTCTTCAGCTACTCTCCCGACACGCCACCCGGCCGCTTCCCTCGCACGTCCACTGCCCTGGCCATTTCATTGTAGAATTGGCCAGGGCCAGCATGCTATAGTGAAACCATGAATATGGATACCTCTCATGTGCCTTATCCTGAATTTCTTTCCCCCAGTGCAGCCTGGCGTGGCAAACCATTCTGGTCATGGAACGGCCGCTTACAAAAAGACGAACTCTTGCGGCAAGTGCATGTGCTGCACGCCATGGGGTTCGGCGGTTTCTTCATGCATTCCCGTGTCGGGCTGGTCACCGAATATCTCGGCCCAGAGTGGTTTGAGTTGATTAATGCATGTGCAGACGAGGGCGCACGCTTAGGCATGGAAGCCTGGTTGTACGACGAAGACCGTTGGCCCAGCGGCTCCGCAGGCGGCGAGGCAACCCGTGACCCCCGCAATCGCCAGAAGTTTCTCTACCTGCGTATCATGACTCCACGCACATACGTGCCCAGCGAACATCACATCGCCTTGTTTACTTGCGTCCTGCGCAACACATATGACTGTTATGCTGCGCAGCGTGTAACGGTAGCAGATCTTCCCCACCTCTCCCCAGACGCCACCTTGCTCGTCTTCGGCGTGCACCAACACGCCCCAAGTACCTTTTACAACGGCTTCACCTACCTTGACACGCTCAACCCCGCCGCAACTCGCGCATTTCTCGAGATCACCCACGAACGCTACGCCCGCTATTGTGATACCCGGCTCGGCACTTCCATCAAAGGCATCTTTACCGACGAGCCCACCTGCGGTGCTCTTTTCAATGATATTCTCTGCACCAATGACAGGCCTACCTGGCAATGCCCGTGGACAGACGCACTCCCCGCAGCATTCCATGCCCGCTTCGGTACCGACTTGATTGCCCAGTTACCTGCCCTCTTTCTCCAGCCTGAAGGCCGCCGAGCCCACCCCGTCAAGTGGCAGTACGTCGAACTCATCGTGGAACTCTACTTGGATAATTTCGCCCAACTCTGCTGGGACTGGTGTCGTCAGCATAAACTCTTCCTCACTGGCCACATTCTTGAAGAACGCACCCTTCTCACCCAGGCTGTTGCATGCGGCTCACCCATGCGCTACTACGAACGCATGGACTATCCCGGAATTGATGTCTTGACCGAGGGTCTGCGCAATTATTGGATCCCAATGTTGGCCGCCTCCGTCGCCCGTCAGACAGGTAAGCCATTCGTTCTCTCCGAACTCTACGGCTGCACCGGTTGGCAATTTGATTTCCAAGCGCACAAGGCCGTCGGTGACTGGCAAACTTTGTTGGGCGTTAACCTCCGTTGCCACCACCTCTCCTGGTACACTATGGCAGGTGAGGCAAAACGCGATTATCCCGCTAGCATCTTGCACCAGTCTGCCTGGTGGTGCGATTATCATGTAGTCGAAGATTACTTCGCGCGCTTCGGGTACCTTCTCTCGCAAGGCAGCGCGTGCAATGAAGTCCTCGTCTTGTACCCTGTTGAGAGTTTATGGTGTCAGATGCGGGTTGACTTTACCGAAGCTGACCCCGTCGTCCAGCAGCTCCAAGAACAGTTTCGCACGCTGAACACCTGGCTGCTTGCCGCCCACATTGGTTTCGACTACGGCGACGAGGAGATGTTGGCGCGCCTCCACAACTTCGCCACAGGCGCAGACGGTGCCCCGCGCTTGCTCCTGGGCCTCGCAGCCTACCGCGTCGCCATCGTCGCAGGTATGACTACCATCCGCAGCAGCACCCTTGCCATCCTCTCAGCTTTCGCCAACCGCGGCGGGCGGGTCATTTTTGTCGGTGAGCCACCAAGTTTGCTTGACGCAGTCCCATCCGACGCACCGCGTGAACTCGCCGCACGCTGTCTCCACGTGCCATGGCAACAACAGGCTCTAGCCGACGCCTGCCGTGCAGTGCTTCCCTTCGCTCTCGAGGTCCGCCACCCCAATGGCACACATGCCGCCTCAGTTCTCGCCACGCTCCGGCGGGATGGGCCGCGTTGGATTATTGGACTCGTTAACACCGACCGTTCACATCCCTCCGGCCCGCTCCTCGTCGTCCTGCGCGGCGCGCGCGGCACGGTCGAAGAGTACGATTGCCTCACCGGCGAACGCTTCGCTACGCCGGCAGAAGAAACCAGCACAACGCTTACGCTAACTACCGACTGCGCGCCAGCAGGCTCGCGTGTCTTCGTTGTTCATCCACACCCGCATCGTCTCAGCTCTTTACCCACGCGCCCACGCTGGCAAGAAACTCGTCGCCATGAAATACCCGGCCCCTTCTCATTTGATTTGACGGAGCCCAATGTCGCCGTGCTCGATTTCGCCCGCTGGCAACTCAATGACGAAGCGTGGCACGCTCCAGAAGATATTTTGAAAATTGATCGTGCTGTCCGCCAGAAGCTTGGACTGGAACCGCGTGGCGGTATGGCCTTGCAGCCATGGTTTAAGCTGAAATACGCACGCGAACAAGCAAGCGCCGTGCGCGGCACCGTCAGACTTCAGTTCTCCTTCGACGTGCGAGAACTCCCGGAAACTGACTGCCTCCTCTGCATGGAAACGCCGCACTCGTTTTGCGTCACGCTAAATAATCAACCAATCTCTTTCCCAGAACGTCCCCAGCACTGGATTGACGTGGCCTTTGAGACCACCACCGTACCAGGCCACCTGTTCCGCCTCGGCACCAACGTCATTTCCCTCGAGGCGCCGTACACAGATATGTCCGGCCTCGAAGCTATCTACCTCCTCGGCTCGTTTGGCGTCGAAGCCCACCCCCAACGCGCCTTGATCACGCGGTTGCCACGCACACTAGCACCAGCTTGCCTCACTGCACAAGGCTTGCCTTTCTATTCCGGCGCCGTCCGGTATCAACTCCCCGCGCCTCCCCCACCCCACGACGGCGAACATGTATTCCTTGAATTACCAGCCCACGCCGGTGCCTGTGTCAACATTTACGACGAAAGCGGGAAAATTGCCTGCCTTCCCTGGGCACCCCATGAGGTAGATATCACCCCCGCCCTCCATCGCGGCGCGCATAAGCTTATCATCGAAGTTGTCCTCCCCCGCCGCAATACGTTCGGCCCGCTGCACCAGCTCGGACCACGCGATATGTGTCATCCCGGTTCTTTCCTGACCGAAGGTGAATGGTACACGCCTGCGTATGTGCTCCATCCGGCGGGATTGCTCGCGCCCCCCGTCTGTTCCTATCGCCGTCTCCTTTCTTCCCCTTCGCCCGCCTTATGAACCTCGTTCGCGTCATTAGGCACAGTTGTGTAGGCCTTGCACTTCTCGTGGGTGGATGGGCCCTCCTCCCGCCAAATGGTAGCGCATCCCCCCACTCCGGCACATCGCCGCGTCGTAATGCACGTCTCACACTCCGTGTCATGCCAGGGCCATTCTACGCACCCGGTATCACACCCGGCGGAGTGGGCACCCCTAACCGTGCCTTTGCCGACGTCTGTGCCGCCTACGAACAGCTTCACCCCGACGTGGCCATCGCCATCGAGCCCTCCCTCGGCGCCGTCCGTGAGTACCTCGTCACTCAACTCAGCGCAGGCAAAGCTCCCGATATCGTCATGGTGAACGTCGAAGACGTATGGGCGGATGTCCATAAAGGATGGTACGTCCCTCTCGACGAATACCTCGAACAGCCCAATCCCTACTGCAAACCCGGCCAGCCTGGCTCGCTCAAATGGTGGGACCAATTTAAGTACCAAGCCATTAGCCGCGCCAAAACCGCCCCTGATGGCAAAATGTACTGTATCACCTATGACATGGTAGAGACTGGCATCTTCTATAACAAAGCTATCTTTCGCCAGCTCGGCCTCGCAATACCCCGTACGTGGGACGAATTTGAAACAATAATGTCTACTCTGCGCGCCGCTGGGTATACTCCCATTCAGATGTTAGCCACCCTCTACGTCGACTGGGCTGTTGATCTGTTTCTAGACCAGCTCTATTACGACATTCTGCCCGGGATTGACCTGCATCAAGATCCAGTGCGCGAAGTATACCTTCAAGGTTACCTCGACTACGATGAGATTTGCTTCTTGTTTGACCGCGGCTTCTTTACCCGCCACGATCCTCGCTACCGTGAGCTCTGGCAGCTGATCCGCCGCTTCCGCCAGTTCGCAAACAAAGACATCGTCAGCGAAGATATGCTCCGCGCCTTCATCACCCAACGTGCTGCCATGCTTTGGTCGGCATCCCCCCTGTGTTACCGCCTTGCTGCCGACCCAGACATCGGCTTCGACTGGGGCGTGTTTTATCTCCCGCGCTTCACCACCAACACCTCGCCCTTCGCCTCCGATGTGGATATGTGCGTCATCGGTGGCGCTGGTGTCCAGTACGAAGTCACCAGCAGTGCCTACGCCGATACCGGCAATCCAGCAACCTCCCCACGCCTGGCGCAAGTTATTGATTTCCTCCGCTTCCTTACCGCACCCGAAAATTACGAGAAAATCGTCAATGAGCACCCCCTGATGATACCTAACATCATCGGCGTGCCCGTTCTGCCCCTCATGCAACCTTTCGCCGAAATCTTGCAGCGCCGTTACACGACCACAAAATGGTGTTACACCTTCGACTTGCAATTCTTGGATATTATCTCGCGCACCCTGCCGCTCTATCTCGACGATCACATCACGCTGGAAGAGCTCCTCTCATGGCAAGAGCGTAATCTCGCCGCAGCTCGGCATCGCTTCGCAAGGCGCAAACATATCGATTTCGCGCCCCTCCAGCGCCGCTGGGATGAGCTGGCCGGCGTGCGTGCTACCATGCAAGGACTGCCATCCCCACCCCCACCATGACCTCCCTCTCTGGCCTCATCCCCTCCTGGCCACGCCTCCGCCACATCGGCGCGTGCTACGCCGTCTTGTGCGCTCCCGTAGCCCTGCTAGCTCTGTTCGTTTACCTCCCCGTCATCTGGGCCTTCTCCAAATCGCTCTACGACTTCGAAATCGGTGGCGAAGTCCGTTTCGTCGGCCTTGCCAACTATATCGAGTTTTTTACCCAGGACCCCACAACCTACGTCGCCATTCGTAATGTGCTCATTTTCACCACTGCGGCGGTCCTTATCCGCTTGTCGGTTCCTCTGGTCGTTGCCAAGCTTATTATCAGCCTGCCAAACGAGCGCTGGCGCCATTTCTATCGCGTGCTCTTTCTCTTGCCGGTGGTCGTCTCCGGTGTCGCCGTGCTGCTGATCTGGACAAGCTTGATCTATTCCCAAAATGGCCTCCTCAATGAGCTCTTGCGTGCTCTCGGCTTACAACGGTTCTGTCGTACCTGGCTCGGTGACCCGGCTACTGCTATGGGCGCTGTCATTTTTATCGGTTTCCCCTGGGTTGGTGGCTTCGAAGTGCTCATCTATTATGCCGGGCTAGCCGCCATTCCAGAAACTGTTAACGAAGCCGCCCGCCTTGAAGGCTGTACTGGCGTACGTAAGTTCCTCTTGATTGATATCCCCATGGTCATGAGTCAGCTGAAATTAATGCTCGTTCTGACGATCATCGCAGGTATTCAGAGCTTCCAAAATTTATTAATCGTCACCCGCGGCGGCCCTGGATATGCCACCTACGTCCCCGGCCTGCAAATGTACTATAACGCCTTTTCGTACCAACGCTTCGGCTATGCCTGTGCTATCGGTGTACTGCTCTTCTTTCTGATCTTCGGCCTCACCATCCTCAACATGAAGTATTTTAAATCCAGCGAAGAGTTACAAGCGTCAACATGAGAAGGCCTGGAAAACACTGGTGGCTTCACCTCTTCCTCCTCATGGTGGCTGTGCCTACTCTCATGCCGTTCGTCTTTGTCCTCAACAACTCGTTCCGCACCAGTTCAGAAATGCTCCATGGCTACTTCGGTGTGCCTCGTGCAGCACGCGCCGCCCTCAGCTGTGCGTGGCGCGCGCTCCGCGGCTCCCCAGGCCCCTCCTTTGTCATCACTGACGCAAAGCAAACTCTCGCACTCTCACATACCCACGCGCTGCGCTACCACCTCCGCCTCCTTCTGCGTAACTACCGTGACGCGTGGACAAGCGTACGTCCCTACCTCCGCAACACGCTCTGGGTGGTCTGCGCTGTCGCAACCGGCGTGCTCATCCTCGGCACCGCCACGGCCTTTGTCTTATCTCGCTTCCCCTTCCCAGGTCGCACGGTTGTGTTTTATTATTTTCTCAGCACTATGATGTTCCCAGGAGTGCTCACGTTGGTCCCTAGCTTCCTTTTAATAAAACGCCTCGGCCTCCTCAACTCCTACAGCGCACTGATCGTACCGATGGTGGCAGGTGGACAAGTCTTCGCTATCTTCGTTTTCAAAAGTTTCTTTGACGGCCTCTCCCAAGACTTGTTCGACGCAGCCAAGATTGACGGCGCAGGCTTGTTTAGTTTATACTGGCACTTGCTTCTGCCCCTCTCGCGCCCAGTCATCGCCGTCGTGCTGATTATCAATATTCTCGGTACATGGAACAACTTCTTGTGGCCGTTTATCGTCAACACCGACCCCCGCTATCATATCGTTGCCTCTGGCTTGTACGTCATGAGCGCAAGTGAAAGCGCTTCTAATCCGGGCATGCTCTTCGCCGCCTATGTCATCACAAGCATCCCATTGTTGCTCTTATTCGCATGTGCAACGCGAGCATTTATGCAAGGCATGACTTCAGGAGCGTTCAAAGCATGAACTCTTTTGCCCCCTATCCTGCCGATCGCCGCGCGCGCGGTGTGGCGCTCGTCGCCGTCTTGTCCGTGCTCACCGTGCTCGCCGTGCTAAGCGCCGCCTTCGCGACGCTCTTAAGCATTGACGTCCTCCAGGCGAAAGAAAGCCAACACAATCTCCAGCTCGATCTGTTGACACGCTCCGCTAACGCCCACGCCCATGCCTTACTCTGGGACGCGTATCAACGCGGCACCCTCGCTACCCTCTGGTCACGACATAACTCACACTTGTCCAATCAGTGGTTCTACGTCACTTCGCCTCTCGGTGAACTGCATGGCCGCTACCGCCTCTGCCTTGAAGACGAATCCAGCAAAGTCAACCTAAACGTAGCGTGGCTAACCCACCCCTCCCCTGGTAGCGGCTGGCATCCCGGCGAACTTAACCTCGCCTCCGCACTAGGTCTCCGCCCCGAAATGGCCCAGCGTCTCGTCGCATTCCGTTACGGGCCTAATGGCGTCCCCGGTGCCCGCGGCGACGACGACCAAAACAACGTCCGCCTGATGAATGATGGCATTGACAACAACGCCAACGGTATTATTGACGAAGAAAACGAAGGCGTGGAAGATCCCGGCGAATACTCCATTACCTCCCCGCGCGGCGACGATCGACGCTTTTCCTCCATTATCGAAGCCGTCGGCGTAATGCTCAATACCCCGCTTCGCCTGCCACTGCAAGCCCGGCGCGCCGTACGCCGTGAAATCCCTCGTCGCGCTACACTCTACTCTACTGATTTCCCAGGCTCTCCCACCTTACCCTCCGCCCAACGTGACATTAATACCATCACTGGCCGCGAATGCCGGCGCATGCTCTCCACCGCCAACACCCGCCGACCCTTTGTCGGGCGCACCGCAATGGCTGATCAGCTCGCTGCAAATATCATTGACTACCGCGACGAAAACCACGTCCTCTCTACCGTCGGCCAGGCCTATGGCGTCGAAGCCATCTGCTTTAGCGAGATGCTCGCCAATGACGCCTCCTACTGTATTCACCCCGACCTGGGTGCCTCAACCCCCGGCTTCAGTGAACCCACTCGCGACCAGTGGCGCGCACGCTACGGAAGCAGTGACGGTAAACGCCTCCTCTACCGCGTCGATACCGTCTTTAATTGTGTCCCAGATGACCCCATGATGCCCAGTGGCGAGTACTACTATAACCTCGACCCCCGCGAAGCCTGGCGCGTCGCCGCAACCAATGCCATCACCTCTGGGCGCTTAACGGTACTAGACAATAACACCATCCGCATCCAGTGGCCTAACGTCCCTGGCCCCTCCGGAAGCGGCCACCCGCAACTCTCCGCCTACAACACGCTCAGACCACCCGCCACCTTGCCAGGTGGTCGCCCCTGGTGCAATTGGCCTTCCTCCGGAAGCCGCGTGCACGTGTTCGGTACCGACCAGCACTACACCCGCTTCTATAACGACCTCATGGACGTCCTGCGCAAGATTAACATGAGTGTCGGTAATCGCCCACGTCTGCCAAACAACTATTTTCGCAACGCGCACGCCATGATTTATGCCTGGGGAAAAGAGAGGTCCGATGCGCCAAGTGCGATCGGTTGCTTCGAAATCATCGCCAGCGATAGCGAATCCATTACCTTCCGCAATCGCGATGCCAATACCCCCGCCTCCTCCTTCCTCACCAGACTTGCCGCCGCTGGCATGTCCCCCACCTCCTATGATCTGAGTGTCACGATTAACGCCTGGGGAAACCGCACCGCCATTGCCTGCTTGCCGCGCACATGTCAGATGTACCTCATGCGCGCACGCGAACCAGTCGCCAACCGCTACTACCAGGTCGTCATCGGTCGCCCCCAACGAGGCCGCTTCACCAACGGATACCCTGACGATCTTGGTGTCTCTGGCAAGGTCGACGGCCCTTACGCGAGCGACACTGATCTCACGCGCGAATGGTGGTACAATGACGGCGAGCCCGTTCGCACCAAGTCCGGTGGATGGCTCACTCTGCTCATTCAATCCTCAAAAGAAGTCGCTCGAGCTGGCGATCGCCGGCAACTCCTCTCGTATTTCCGCTTGATCGCACCCGAAGTCGTCGAAATGTACAACGCCTCGATGACCCCAGTCTCCCTCGCCAACTGGCGCGTCATCTGTAACACCGGTAGTCTCGCCACCGAAATTGGTCGAATTGAGCGTACGTCATACTATGACCGCCGCGCCGGCCGCTCTGTCCTCAACAACAATCCTGTGATCGCCCCCGGTGGCCACTTCTACTTGGTCAACGACACAAAACTATTCGACTGCTGGTACGGAAATGCTGACGGAATGTGGGGTACCGCACATTCCGAAGAAATACCCGTCTTCCAAATGGATAAACGCAACTGGGGCATTACGTACCGCATTAGCCGTACCCGCGTTGACTACCCACCCTCCGGACGCGCTGGGTACGTCTTCTTCCTCCAAGAAGCTAACCTCGATACCAAAATTTTTGACCTCGAAACAGTGCGCATTATCGACGAAGAACACGCCAAAGACCCCTATTCCTGGCACAATATCTTCGCCCCCGTCAAAGCCGACGAAATTCGCGCACGTAACGAGATCTTCATCGAGCCTATTGGCGATGACCGCACTATCCTCAATCAGTCCCTCGTGGGAAAATCCATTATGGTCCTCGGATTGCCCCATAAAGGCGGTATCGTCAGCTTAACTTTGAAGAACGAATATGACCAAGTCTGCGCCCGCACCGTCGATTACGGAAAGATTGAAGCCAGCCAACTCAACTATACGAGCCAGCGCTCCGATCCTACTAAACTGCGCTGGACTATTAGTCCTCACCCAACTATCAGCGGACTCAATCGGCTCGCGCTCAATCGCGCCGCCCGCGCCCGTGGTGAACGCGCCTACCAGATCAAAAACGCCCCTTACGGCAGCGTCGGTGAATTGCGGCACGTCAGCGCTTTTGATGACTTCGAACGACTGGGTGATAACCCTGTCCGCATCGCCGCAATTGCAGATGTCGCCAGCTGCGCTCACCTCCGTCTCGAAGCCGCCGCCGCCGATGTGATTCGCAATGGCTGGCGTGTAGCTTGTGACGAAGTAGCTGACGCCCGCGCCGGTACCATCATCGCCTCAAAAGGCGGCTGGGAACCCGGCCAGTGGAAGGGTCATACTGTGCGCTTCCTCACCGGACCTATGCGCGGCCAGCGCTTCCCTGTGTTCGACAATACCTCCCGCTCCCTCCTCCTCCAAGAACGCGGAAGCACTCAACAACCCCTTTCCGCACCTTCCGGCCTCCCTCTCCGCCCTCTCCGCGGCGACCTCTTTACCGTCGGCCCCGGCTACGCTACCCCACTGTGCTTCACGCGCCGCGCAGGCGAACAGGGAGAGTGGCACTGGAAAAATGTCCCCCCTCTCCCCACCACCTGTAACCTCTACCTCTACGGCCTGAGCGACTCTATTCGTACCACAGAGTTCCTCGAAGAAAACCACAACGCGGCCCTTGATGTGGAAGTATGGAATTTCCGCACCGAACAGTACGACCGCCTCTGTCAGCGCCGTCAATACGGCAAGCAGGATAGTTTCCTCGCTGGCAAAATCCGTCCCGAGCATGTCTCCGCCGCAGGCGACTTTAAGCTCCGCCTTACTGCTCACGGCGTGGTAGAGCGCGCTCCCACACCCACAAGCTCTCCCCGCGCCGCGCGTGGCACAACCATCCGGCGCGCCTCTGATGTCCTCCAATCCGGCTTCGCTTGGTTCAATTTCGCCGTCATCTCTCCAGTCGCTGTACCCGGTCGCATTAACGTCAATACCGCCAGCGAGCGTGTGTTGGCCAGTGTCCCAGGTATCACCCCTCAGCTGGCACACGACATCGCTTGCGGCATAAACCGAGGTGGCTCGCCAACCCTTAAGCCATACCGTGCTCTCGGCGACCTGTTGTTCGTACGTGGAATGTCACCAGAAATCTTTGAGCGCTGCGCCAACCTCTTCGCGGTCGACACGTCCGCCGTCAGCATTGACACCGAGACCCAGCTCCTTAAATCACGCCCTTCGGGTGTCTCCGACACCGAGGCCTTCGTCGTCGGCTCGCGTCACTTGCGCAGTGTTGTCCAGCTACGCCCTAGCGCTGACCGTGGCCTGCAGTTCAACGTTGCTGAGTCGTACTCACCTTAAATTCTGTCTCACTCCGCTCGCCACCCGTGAGCCTTCCCTTTACAGCCTACTCCACAAGTGATAAAATACCCACTTAACCCACAAAACAACGAGCAATGAACTCTAAATTTTTCGCCACGTTTCAGCACCCCGGAAGTGCTTACCGCGGTAAGCCATTCTGGTCATGGAATGGCAAACTCGACCCGTTGGAACTGCAGCGTCAGGTGCGCATCCTCCACCATATGGGTATGGGCGGCTTCTTCATGCACGCACGGGTCGGCCTAGTCACTCCTTACTTGTCTGACGAATGGTTTCAGGCTGTTGCCGCTTCAGTCACAGAAGCTGCTCGATGCGATATGGAGGCATGGCTGTACGATGAAGATCGCTGGCCTTCTGGCGCAGCCGGCGGCCTCGTGACCAAAAACCCCAAGTATCGCATGCAGCGTGTGGCCATTCACCTCGTCACCAATCCCACCGACGTGCCCACCTCCGGCCTTCGCCTCGCGGCCTTTCTTGGTCACGTCAACGGCGCTGTGGTGTCGCATCTGCGACGCGTAAATCCGCGCCGCCTCCCGCATCCATCTCCCGGCGAAACGTTGATCGTCTTTCGTCTCGAGACAGAACCAACCAGCGACTGGTTCAACGGCTACACCTACCTTGACACAATGAATAAAGAGGCGGTCGCCGCCTTTATTCGCTGCACACACGAAGCGTATGTCCGTCGCTTCCCCAAAGAATGTGGCACCCGCATCCCCGGCATCTTTACGGATGAGCCACACCATGGCAGTGTCCTCTCCCCCCTCCTCGGACCGGATCACACCCTCACCATGCCGTGGACTCGCAACCTCCCCGCTATCTTTCAGCGCCGTTACGGGTATGATCTCGTCTCCCACCTCCCCGAGGTCGTCTTTGATGTCGAAGGTATTCGCAGCCGCCGTGTCCGTTACGATTACCATAACTGCATCACCTCGCTCTTCGTCGAAGCGTTCGCCCGCCAGATCGGCGAATGGTGTGACCGACATCGTCTCCTGCATACCGGCCACATTCTTTGCGAAGAAACGCTCTCCTCGCAAACAAACGTGGTCGGGAGTACAATGCGCTTCTATGAGTACATGCAAGCCCCCGGAATGGACCTGCTCACTGAGCACAGCCGCGAATACGATACAGCCAAGCAAGTTGCCTCTGTGGCACATCAGTTCGGCCGCCGTTGGCGCCTAACTGAAACCTATGGCTGTACCGGCTGGGACTTTTCTTTCGAGGGTCACAAGGCTCTTGGCGATTGGCAGGTCGCGCTCGGCATAAATCTGCGCGCTCATCATCTCTGTTGGTATACCATGCTGGGCCAGGCCAAACGTGACTACCCTGCCAGCACTTTCTTCCAATCGCCCTGGTGGCCATTCTATCGTTACGTCGAGGATTACTTTGCCCGCATCCACACTGTCATGACACGCGGTGAAGAGGTGCGCGATCTGCTCGTCATTCACCCCGTAGAAAGCATGTGGCTGCTGGTTAAACGAAATTGGCACGAAAGCAAAGAAGTTCTGCTCTATGACCGTGTCCTTCAAGATCTCCGTGACACCTTGCTCTGTGCACAGCTCGATTTCGACTACGGCGACGAGGATATCCTCGCCCGCCACGCTACTGTTGAGAAGAGGCAGGGCACTCCCTATGTGCGTGTGGGCAAGGCACGCTACAAAGTAGTCATCGTTCCTCCATTGCTCACGATGCGCTCATCCACCCTCGCCCTCTTGCAACGCTTTAAAGACGCCGGTGGCCTGATCGTGTTCGCTGGACCACCTGCCCCCATGCTCGACGCCGAACCTGCGCAGAACGTGAAAAAATTCGCTGCCCTCTGCGTACGCACTCCGGCCAAAGGGCCGAAAATCGTCGCAGCGGTCGAACACCTGGCCCGCCGCATCTCTATCACCAACGGCAACGCTAAGCCCCTCCCACCCGTTCTTTATCTCTTGCGCGAAGATGCTGAAGCAGCCTACCTGTTCATTTGCAATACCAGCTTAACTCGGCGCCAAATGCAGGGTGCCTCTCCGCTCGTCCGTGACCGCCGCCTCGCGTTCCCGCATGTCGTTATTCGCGGCCTTCCCCATTGCGCTGGTCAGCCCCTCGAGCTCGACCCAGCAACCGGCGCTGTCTACCATGCGTCCGCAACCCGTACGCAAAATGGCTGGCAGGTCGAGACGTCTCTCCCACGCCTCGCAAGCCGCTTGTTCGTCTTCCCAAAGCAACCTACACCCACCCACTTCCCCTCCCGGCCTACCACCCACGAAGTGCGCTCAATACCCCTTGGCCAGACACGATGGCCCATCACATTATCTGAGCCTAATGTCCTCGTCCTTGATCGCCCCGCGTTCCGCATCGGTGACGCTGACTGGCAACCCCCTCAAGAGATCCTTCGTGTTGACATGGCTGTCCGTGACGCTTTGCACCTGCCTCACCGCGGTGGCGCAATGAAACAGCCATGGGCTCAGTCACCCTCTCCTAGCCATCCTGCGATACCCGTGGCTTTGCGCTACTCGTTTGAGGTCGAATCCATTCCCCACGGAGAAATGTACCTCGCGCTTGAGTCCCCAGGCAACTTTTCCGCAACTCTTAACGGCACGCCACTTAATATGGATACTGAGTGTGGCTGGTGGGTCGATCCTTCCTTACGTAAAATCCCAGTAGATCCATCAGTACTGCGTCTCGGCACCAACGAACTTCTTCTCCTCTGCCGCTACGACGCGCAATACGCTGGTTTGGAAATCGTCTACCTGCTCGGCCAATTCGGGACTACGGTGCGAAGTGAACACGTCATCATCACCCCCCTCCCTACCTCCCTCCGCATCGGCGATTGGGTCCCCCAAGGTCTTACCTTCTACTCCGGCAATGTCGCCTACCACACAACCTTAACGCCAACCCATGCCCACGATGAACACGTGTTTGTTCAGGTGCCGCGTTACCAAGGCACAGCCGTGCGTGTTCTCGTCAATGGGCAGCAAGCCGGCATTATTGCATGGGAGCCTAACGAAGTTGAGATTACCTCCTATCTCCAATCCGGCGCAGTGACCCTCTCACTCGAGGTGCTCGGCCATCGTCGTAACTCCCATGGGCCGCTTCACCATACTCAGAAGTGGCCTTCGTGGACTGGGCCACACGAATTTGTCACCAGCGGTGATCAGTGGACTGACGCATACCAACTTGTGCCCTGCGGCATCCTTGCGCGCCCACGGCTAGTCATCCGCCGCTGACCCCGTGCGCATCCTCTTCGTCAATCCACCAATCTACGATTTCGCTGCCTTTGACTTGTGGGCAAAGCCCTTGGGCCTTCTGTACCTTGCAGCCACTGCACGAGCCTGGGGTTGCGAGGTAATGCTCCTCGACTTCCTCGATGTCCACCTTTATAACACCACTGATCTTCATGCCGGCGTGCAACCCCCGGTCTTGAAGCGCTTCGGCACCGCTCAGTATCCCAAGTGCCCAGTTGACTGGCCCCTCTCCGGTTCCCCCCCCCCCCGCACCTATTATCGCTACGGCATCTCCCAACACCACGCAGTTGAAATTCTCGCCACTATGCCCACCCCTGATCTCGTGGTCGTCACATCGCATTTCACCTATACGTACCCAGGTGTCCAAGATGCGATCAGAACCATCAAACATGTACTCCCGCATGTCCCTGTCTGGCTCGGCGGAACGTACGCCCAACTGTGCCCGGCACACGCCCAACGACACTCCGGCGCTGACCTCATTCTCACTACTTCCCACCCACATGAGTTTCTCCAACGTGTGGCCGCCGTGGCTCCCGTGAAGAGGTGCCCGCCCCCAAAGTTCGCCTCCTTCGCTGAGTGGCCCGCCCCCGCACTGGATTTGTACCCGCATCTTTCCTACATCCCATGGCGCACATCACGTGGATGCGTTAATTCCTGCGCGTACTGCGCTACTCCCTTCCTTTGCCCTCGCTTTGAAGAAACTTTACCTGCCCACGCCGCTGATGCCTTTCTCAAACTCTATGACCTGCGTCCTGCACCTGACGTTGCGTTCTACGATGACGCCCTCCTGGTTAATGCTTCAAAGCGCCTGCTGCCCTTCCTCGATCATGTTTGCACTGCCCTCCCCAACTTGCGCTGGCACACTCCTAACGGTATGCACGTTCGCTGCGTCACTGCGCCCATTGCAGAGCGTCTCTACGCTGCAGGTTTTACGACACTTCGTCTCGGTCTGGAGACTGTGAACCCCGCACGCCTCGCGTCCACCGGCCCAAAATACGCCTTCAACGATGTCGCTCGCTGTCTTTCCGCACTCACCGCTGCCGGCTTTCGTCCGAACACAATCGGTGTGTACTTGTTGATGGGATTGCCCGGCCAAACAGTGGATGAAGTCCGCACGGCGATTCTCTACACGCGCGAGTACCTCGGCCTCAATGTTAAACTAGCTGAGTATTCCCCTGTGCCGCACACATCGCTATGGCCCGCAGCTGTTGCCGAAAGTCCCGTGCCTATTGCCCGCGAGCCACTGTGGCACAACAACAGTCTCCTTCCCCTGCGCTCACCTACCTTCTCTCAGGAAATAATTACCGACCTCCGTGCGCTCGCTGCCGGGCATTGATACACACCTACTCTTGCCCTGATGCCACCGCCACCCCCACGCGCCGGGTGCGCACACTTCCAGGAATCCGCACACGACTCGTTCGGTTCACTTCCAAACTCAACACACCGCGCTGCTCCGCCAAGGCCATGCTGCGTATCACCGCTTCTTCGTACCACGTTTTTCCGTCGCGTGGCAATGTAATCTCTCCCAGGAAATCGTTGTTGAACCACATTTTAACTCGCACAGGATCGCGGTAAAACGGAATCCGCCGTGGTGAGCGCAGTCGTACACTGAGTACGCCATTACTCGGCACCGCTACCATCCACGCAGCTCGCTGGCCTGCCCAGCGATACCGTACAGCCGGCACGCAACTTGTATCTTCGTACCATTCTGACAAACCCTGCGCTCCTCGTTTCAGCTCTGTGCGCCACCAGATCTCCGTCGCCAATGCAACTCCTAACGCACGCGGCGGCGTTTCATGCGGTGGCCGCCAAATACGATCACATTCCAAAGATAACTCCGCTCGGCCTGCTGGCGTCTGGTACACATACACCTCATACTCATTCCAGTTGTTGTCCGTCAAAAACAACGTATCCATCAACACCCCGTTCACACGCACATTAACTCGCTTCGGCCGCTGCTCAGAAATATCCGGGTCGAACGCCGCCAAACGGAGAACCATGACGCGTGCCTGCTCCGGCACGGTTATCTCACGCCCGGCATACCGTTGCGCCCACTGATAACTAAACTGCCCCTGCCAGTCCTCAACGTGATAAAAACCAAACCCTGCTGGGCGCGCCCTCAACGACTCTTGCGCTTCGTAGGACAACAACCGCGTCGCATAATGCCACTGCGAAACCCATACCAGGAGCACACCACACCCCAACGTCAGCATGTCATGTGCGCTCAGCTTGCGCAAGCTGACGGGCACACTCTGCCCCGCAACCATCACCAACGCTCCGTAGACTCCTACCACACAGGCTACCTCGGCTGCCTGGAGATGCGCGCCAAAGATTAAGAGCACTGCAAATACTCCCAGCGTCACTAATGCCACCCTGTCCTCCCGCCCTCCCCTCCCCGCATCTCCCTTGCGTACTTCGCGTATGTACGCCCCTATCCACCATAACCACAGCCCGCATCCCACAAGCCCCAGTTCCGCCAACCATTGTAAATACTGGTTCCATGCATTGTCCACCGGTGTGTCCCGGTACGCTGTGCGCCGAAAATTGGGCAGCTCGACCGCAAACGCTCCCACACCCACACCCGTAATCGGATATCTTCGCCACATAGCAATCGCTTGCTCCCATTGCAGCTCACGCCGATCTATCATACTGGTGCTGCCACTTTGCAGTCGCTCGTAAAACCCGTGGAGCCGTCGCAGTAACGGCGCCGCCGAACTCTCCTCCCCCGCCGTGGAAAAGAACAATGGCGCAATCACACACACTGCCAACACCACCACACTCGCCACACTCACACCAACGTTGCGCCATGATATGCCCCGTTGGACCCTCCTCCACCCAAATGCAATTCCTCCCATTGCTCCCACTAACACCACGCCGAGCATGCCAGAGCGCGAGCCGCTTTGCAGTAACTGTCTCTTATACACATCT
>JAOACZ010000152.1 GCA_026417575.1 bacterium
CCCGCCGCGATTCAGGATCGTATACCCGTAGCTCCGCTGCGTTCGTCAACATCCCCATGCTCACATTGTTGATGTTCCCCGCCCCAATTAACTCCACCGTCAGCGTCACCGCCGAACCCGCTTGCACACTCCTCGGCTCCACCTTCGCTCGCAACTCATACTCCCCTACCGCCCCGCTATACCCCGCCGGCCGCCCCGCCTCCGGTATCTCCTTCACCTCTACCTCCACCGCGTCTGACTCAATCTCATGCTCCACCACCTGAAACCGACCAAAAAATTCGTCCAGTAACCCACCCCCGAAAAATCCATCGTCAAAAAAGCCCCGCGCACGGCTCGCCACAGGCTCCCGCACACTCACCTTCATCCGCACCGGCCCCACACGCTGCCGACCCGCTTGCAACGGAAACACAATCATCGGAAACCGTACGTAACGGTACCGTAAGTTGTTTATAACCGCTTCCCCCTGCTGATACCCTTGCTCATACACCTCAAACCCCTGTAGCGCTGCCTCCGGCTGTGACACATTCGCTACTTGCACGTCTCGATAATACAGCGTCGCTGTCACAACAAATTGCTCATTCACATATACATTCGTCCGATCCGCTTGCAACACCAAAAATACCGCCTTCCCTGCCTGAGCACCTACCCCTCCCCCCATACGCGCCTGCTCCGTCACTATAATCTTCATCGGCGTCGTCCGATATACCTGCCGCCCCACTCGCACCTCTATCGGCCCAATTTCCTGCTCCCCTACCCCCGTCGCAACTAACTCATACGTGAACCTCACACTGCTGCTCATCGCCCCATTGATAATGCTCACCTGCGTGCTCGTCGCCGGCCCTTGCACCACCCGCAAGCCACGTAACTCCTTAAACACCGGCGTGCTCGCACTCTGGCTCCCCTCCACCACAATCTCCAACGTCAGCCGCTCCCCCATCGCAACACTCTGTCGGTCCACGCTCGCTGTCACCCGCACCTCCCCCGCGTAGACCGCTGCCACTCCTATCACGACCGCAGTCTCAACTATCTTCTGGATTCTCTTACCCATTCGCGTCAGTATAGTCTTTTTCACCAGTCCTTGTCAACCGGCACATACCCCTGTTGTAACCGTTGCCACCGCGCCCGCTGCTGATTCCGTTGATCCTCCCCAAACGCTCGCAGTATCTGCTCCACCTGCTCCGCCGTCATCTGCGGCTGCTCCTCTCGCCGACCCCTTCCCCCCTCCCGCTCGCCTTTTTCCCGTTGCACCCCGCCTTCTTGCCCCTGCCCTCGCTGCTGCTCCTGCTTTTGCTTCTGCTCCCCCTCTTTCCTATCCCGCTCATTCCCTTCACCGCCCCCCTTCTCCTGCTCTTTCTTCTCCTTCTTTCCCTCCCCTCCCCCACCCCCCCGCTGCCCCTGCTCCTGTTGCTGTTGTTGCTCCTCATCCTCGAATTCCTTCCGCGCCCGTATCAAGTCCTCCAAACCTTCCACCTGAACTGGTATCGCATTCGTCCACTCACCTCTCAATAATTCCGCCGCTCGACTCAAATTCGTATACGCCCGCTCCAAATGTCCAATCGCTTTCTCAATCTTCTCCCCCAGCGTCTTCCCAGCCGCCTCCGTTCCCCCACGTACACCACCCTGCTTCATCCGCTCACCTAGCTCCCGCTGCAAATTCTCCATCAGCGAATCATACGCCTTACCAGCCTCTTCTAATTTTCCTGGCTCCCTCAACGCCTCTTCAAGCTTCTGCAGCGTCTCCCTACCCGCATCCGCAAATTGCCTGCTTAGCTCATCCGCCGCCGCTTGCCCAATATCTTTCAACCTCTCCCTCGCCGACACTAATGCGTTGCTCGCTAACGAATGATCCCCACCCCGCACCACCTCATTCATCGGCTTCGCTACGCTCGCCATTGCCTCAAAAACCTTCAGCAGCTCCCGCGTCCCCCTTTCCTCTGCCACCCCTTGCCCACCCGCCCCCCTCCCTGCTCCCTGCATCAACTGCTCAGGCGGCAGATTCGTCCGTAAATCCCGAAATCCCTCTGCCAGCTCCCCCGCCTTCCCTGCATATCTCGCCTCATTCGTCTGTAGTCCCTCCAGCACCTCTTGAACCCTTCCTCCCTCCCTCTGCAACGCACGCGTTTCCACCACCTGCCTTGCTTGTAACCCAATCAATTTCTCGAGTTCCTTTAACAACCTATGCAACGGATCCTTCTCCTGCTCCTCTTTCTGCTTGCTCGCCAACTCCTTCAGCTTCCGCTGCACATATTCAATGTTGTACTTCGCGTCTTCGTCGTCACGCGTCAGCTCCAAGCACCGCTTGTATGCCTCGAGTGCCTCCCGTAGTTTCCCCTGTTGCACCAGGGCGTTTCCAATGTTATAGTGCGCCTTCGCCACCAACCCCACATCCTCCGACCCCAGTGCCTTCTCGAAAGCCCGCAGCGCTTCCTCATACTTCCCTTGCCGGTAAAATGTCGTCCCAAGATTAAACGCAATCTCCGCACTCTCCGGCGCGTCTACTTGCGCCGTCGCATACACCTGCTGCGCCGCCTCGTACTTCCCCTCCTTGAACAACTTGTTCCCCTCCTCCACCTGCTTCCACACAGGCACTGTCCCAGCCACCGCCCTCCACCCAAACAACACCGCCACTAATACCCAGTCTCTCACCCTCATCGTTCTCCTCCTGCCTTTGCTCGCCGCCGGTCGTCAATCAGCGCCTCCCCAATCACCGCTAACGCCGCCAATCCCAACGGCCATTGAAACCGTTGTACGTACCGCTTCTGCCGGCTGCTCTCTAACTCCTTCTGCTCCATCGTGGCGATCCGCTCCCGATACAATATATCTAACTCCAGCCCCGTAGCCGTGGCCCGCACGTACGCCCCTCCTGTTACATATGCAATCCGCTTCAGCGTCTCCTCACCCAGTTTCGATAATACAACCCTGCCACTCCGATCCCGTAAATACGCTTGTCGCCCCTCCCCATCTTGCACTTGTATCGGACTCCCCTCCACGCTCCCTATCCCAATGCAAAAAATCCGTATCCCATGCTTCGCTGCCTCTTCTGCCGCCCTCACCGGCTCGCTCTCGTGATCCTCGCCATCCGTAATCAAGATCAATGCCCGGTGCTTCTTCTCTTGCCCCTCAAATACCGTTATCGCTTTCCGAATCGCATCCCCTATCCGCGTCCCCCCACGACTCACTAACTGCGGTCCTAACTCATCCACAAACATCTTGCACGCACCATAATCCAACGTCAACGGACATAAAATATACGCCCCTCCCGCAAACGCTATCAGCCCCACCCGATCCCCCTCCATTATGTTCAAAAGGTCCAGCACACTTCGCTTCGCCCGCTCTAAACGACTCGGTTTCATGTCAGTCGCTAACATACTCCGCGATACATCTACTGCCACCACTACGTCCACCCCGCGCCGTACCACTCGCTCCCACGTGTACCCCCACTTCGGCTCCATTAATGCAACCACTACCATCGTCAGCCCCAACACTATCAATACCTGCTTCCACACCTTCTTTCGCATGCTCACCTGCCCCATCATTCGCCTCAGCATCTCCACATGCGCAAATCGCTCCAATAGCTCACGCCCTCGCCGCCAACTCCACCATAAAAACAACGCCACTCCCACTACCACCCATAACCCGTGTATGTACTCTAACGCTCCAAACTGCATCGCTTCTCACCCTCCCATCCTCTCACCTCTGCGCCCCTTCATGGCAGCTTCCTCAACCGCGTGTTCCCTAACACCACTTCTACCACCAATACCACACCCCCCGCAAGCGCATACCGCCCAAATAACTCCCGCCACTCCATGTAGTGAAACACTTCTGTCTTCGTTCGTTCCATTCGGTCTATCTGCGCATACACGTCCCGCAACCTTCCTGCATCTGTCGCCCGGAAGTACTGCCCACTCGTCACGTTGGCCATATGCTGCAATAACTCCTCATCTATCGAAACCTGCATCGGCACCATCACCCGCCGCCCAAACGGATCTAACGTCGGTACCGGAGCCATCCCTTCTGTCCCCGCCCCTACCGTGTAAATCTTCACCCCCATCGTTCGCGCCATCTCCGTCGCCGTCATCGGCGATATCTTCCCACTGTTGTTCTCTCCGTCCGTCAGCAAAATCACCACCTTGCTCTTCGCCGGCGAATCCTTCATCCTCAAAAGCGCCGTCGCTAACCCGTCCCCTATCGCCGTCCGATCTTGTCCTGCCATCCCTATCTTCACCCCGTCCAAAAATTGCAACAACACCCCATAGTCCAATGTCAATGGACATTGTGTATACGCATCCTCACCAAACACCACTAACCCTATCCGATCGTTCTTTCGCTTCTGCACAAATTCTTTCGCCACCTCCTTCGCCACATCAAGCCGATTCTTGTTCCGCGCTAAGTCCTCCGCAACCATACTCCCCGACGTGTCCAACACTAACATAATGTCAATCCCCTCAGCCGTCACCCGCGTATCCTCGCGCCCGCGCTGTGGCCGCGCTAACGCGAACGCCAACAACCCTATCGCCACACACCGCAACACCACTAAAATATGGCGCAAATATAACGAAAATGATGGTCGTATCTGCTTCAGCCGCTCGATGCTCGAATACTTTAATGCCCCCCGCTCCGCACGTACGTACCGCCACACTACCAACGGTATCGTCAGCAGCAACAGCAACCACCATGGATCCTGAAACCGTACCATCACTTCCCTCCCACTGCCTCCTCCCGCTCCCGCGTCTCCTCTATAAATGCCACAGCCCGATCGTGCGCCCGCTCCGCATCCTCCTCCCTCACCGCGTAATTCGCAAATTTCACCAAGTCACTCTCCGTTAAAAATTCCTCCAGCAACCTTCGATGCGCTTCGCTCAGCACGCTCCCGCTCCGCAAACTCCCCAAAAACTCTTCCGTCGTTTGCTCCGGCGCCCGTAACCCAAACCGATCCTCGATATAGTGCCGAACTATCAAACTCAACTCGTAGTAATACTCCTTCATTTCCCCCGCCTCAACTAATCCCTTCGCCCGCAACCCCCGTAGCCGCGCGTACGCAACCACGTGCGCCGGCGGCGGTGGCTCCACCCGCTTCGGCCGACGCCGCACATGTCGCACAAACTGAACTATCAGCACCCCGCACACCAACGCCATCACCGCTGCTAATGCTAACGCTCGCCACCGTCGCGCCTCTCGTCCCATTACGCTCACCGGCCCCTTGATGTCCCGTATCCCACTGAAAACATCTCCCTCCTCCGCTACACTCCGCACCTCCACACAAATCGCCGTGCTCTCCACACTGTTCGTCGTACCATTCAACTCATACTCAATCCTCGCTGGTGGAATCTCATACGTCCCTGTTAAATACGTCTCCATCACATACGTGTGACTCTGCAAACGCCGCGATCCCTTCACTACCGCCTCTGACCTCAACCAATCACTTATCGCAAAACCTCCCAGATGCTCCGCAAATGCCGGCATCCGCACCACCGCACCCGTCTCGCTGTCAACACTAATCGTGTACCGAATCAAGTCCCCCACACGAATTATCGGCTTATCAACGCTCACATACACCCGCACCGGTGCTCTCCCATCTTCCTTCACCTCTTCCCCCTTC
>JAOACZ010000229.1 GCA_026417575.1 bacterium
GGAAGTACGACATGATCATCTCAGTTGGGCAAGTGGTGCCGCACGAAGTGATAGGGATGGCGAATGGGAACAAGAACATTCTGGTGGGGGTAGGTGGGAAGGACACGATCAACAAGACGCATTTTTTGGGGGCGGTGTGCAATATGGAGCGGATCATGGGGCGTGCGGACAATCCAGTGCGGGCGGTATGTGATTATGCGGAGGAGAGGTATTTAAGTGATTTACCGATTGTGTATGTGCAGACGGTGATGGGGGAATGTGGGAACGGGGAATTTGGGATGGCAGGATTGTTTATCGGGCGGGGGCGGGCGCCGTTTCGGGAGGCGGCGGCGCTGAGCCAGCGCTTGAACATCACACGGGTGAAGACGGGATTGAAGAAGGTGGTTGTGTATTTGGATGAGCGGGAATTTAAGAGTACGTGGTTAGGGAACAAAGCAATTTATCGGACGCGGATGGCGATGGCGGATGGGGGTGAGTTAGTGATACTGGGGCCCGGGGTGGAGATGTTTGGGGAGGATGGTGAGATCGACCGACTGATTAGGAGATATGGGTATCGTGGGACGGAGGCGACGTTGGCGGCAGTTGAGCGAGAGGAAGAGCTGCGGGAGAACTTGTCGGCGGCGGCGCATTTAATTCACGGGTCGTCGGAGGGGCGGTTTCGCATACGATATGCGCCGGGCAAGATGAGGCGGGAGGAGATTGAGGGGGTGGGATATGAGTACGGAGATTTGGGGGAGCTGATGGCCCGGTATGATCCAGAGAAGATGCAGGCTGGTGAGAACGAGGTGGAAGGGGAGAAGGTCTTTTTTATCAAGAACCCGGCGTTAGGGTTATGGGCGGTAGAGAGTGCATTTGAAGTGTAACGGAGGAGAGCGTATGTCAGTTGAGGTGCTACGAGATTTCAAGCCACGGAACGATTTTTTTGTGGGGATAGATTCGGACGGGTGTGCGTTTGACACGATGGAGTTGAAGCATAAGGAATGCTTTTGTCCGTGTTTTATCAACGTGTTTGAGTTGCAAAGTGTGTCGAAGTATGCGCGGGAGGTATGGGAGTTTGGGAATTTGTATTCGCGTTGGCGTGGAGCGAATCGGTTTCCGGAGGTAGTGATGTGTTTGGAGTGGTTACGGGAGCGACCGGAGGTGCAGCGGCGGGGGGCGCGAGTGCCGAAGTTCCCGGCGTTAGAGGAGTGGATCAAGCGGGAAACGAAGTTAGGGAATCCGGCGTTGCGGAAGGCGGTAGAGGAGACGGGGAGTGCGGAGTTAGCACAGGTGCTGAGGTGGAGTGAGGCGGTGAACAAAGCGGTAGACGAGATGGTTCGTGGGGTGGGGCCGTTTCCGGGGGTGCGGGAGACACTGGAAAAGTTGCGAGGGAAGGCGGATTGCATGGTAGTTTCTGCGACCCCTGAGGCGGCATTGCGGAAGGAGTGGGGGGAGCATGGGATAGATAAGTATGTGGCGTTGATAGCGGGGCAGGAGAGTGGGACGAAGAAGGAGCATTTGGGTTTAGCTGCGCGGGGGAAGTATGCAGGGAATCACATTTTGATGATAGGGGACGCGTGGGGTGATTACGAGGCGGCGAAAGCGAATGGGGCGTTGTTTTATCCGATCAATCCTGGGCACGAGGACGAGTCGTGGGCGCGGCTGGTAGAGGAGGGGATTGAACGATTTTTAGGAGAGCGGTACGAGGGTGCGTATCAGGAAGAGTTGGTGGAGGAATTTAAGAAGTACCTACCGGAGACGCCGCCGTGGAAGAGGTGAGGGCGAGGGTGTTAAGGAGTTGAATGATAGGAGAGGTACGAGGGAGGAAGAGTGGGATGAAGACATATTTTGGGCGAGAGCAAGTGGTGGGGCTTTGCGGGGCGGGGTGGGGCGACGAAGGGAAGGGGAAATTTACGGATGAATTTGCGGGGGAGGCGGATGTGGTAGTGCGGGCGCAGGGGGGGTGTAACGCGGGGCACACGGTGGTGATAGGAGAGAAGCGGGTGAAGTTGCATCATGTGCCATCAGGGATAGCGCAACCGGGGACGGTGAACGTGATTGGGAACGGGGTGGTGGTAGATCCGCGGGTGTTAGTGGAGGAGGAGTTTTCGCATTTACGAGCGCTGGGAATAGAGGTGAGCGGGTTACGGATCAGTGGTGACGCACATGTGGTGATGCCATGGCATCGGGTATTAGATCGAGCGCGGGAGTGGTCGCTAGGGGGTAGGAGGATTGGGACGACGGCGCGGGGGATTGGGCCTGCGTACGCGGACAAGGTATTACGTGGGGGGATTCGGGTGAATGATCTTTATGATGCTGAGCTATTTCGGGAGAAGGTGCGGGTGATAGCGGAGGAGAAGGAGAAGGTGGTGCGAGAGGTGTATGGGGTGAGTGATGCGCAAATAGAGGAGTGGATGAGCGGAGCGGATCAAGAGCGTGGGCTATGGTGGCGTGGGGGGCATTTTGACGCGGAGCGGATTGCGGAGTCATATCTTCGGTGGGCGGAGGCGATGCGGCCGCATGTGACGGAGACGCGGAAGCTTTTGTGGGAGGCGTGGCAGGCGGGGCGAAAGATTTTAATGGAAGGAGCGCAGGGATTACTGTTAGACATTGATCATGGCACGTATCCGTATGTAACGTCATCGAGTTGTGGGGCGGCGGGTTTTGCGTCGGGGAGTGGATTACCGCCGCGGGCGATAGAGCGGGTGTACAGCGTAATGTCGGCGTACATGACGCGGGTTGGTTCGGGGCCATTTCCGACGGAGTTAGGGACGGAGGCGGCGATTGCGAATGAGCATGCGGGGGCGCGCATGAGCAGGGAGGAAGCGGTGGCGTTAGCGGGGGTAGCGAGGGATGAGTACACGTTGGGGAAGGTGATTCGGCACATTGCGGGGGAATTTGGGACGACGACAGGGCGGCCGCGGCGGACGGGGTGGTTTGACGCGGTAGCGTGTCGGCGTGCGGTTCAGATGAACGGGCCAGATGTAATTGTCTCGAAGTTGGATGTATTGGATGTATTGCCGGTGGTGAAGATTTGCACGGCGTACCGGTACGAAGGGCCGTCGGTAGAGTACAATGGAAAGCGATTGGAGAGTGGGGCGATGCTGGAAGAATTTCCGGCGGATGCGCGTATTTTGGCGTACTGTCGACCGGCGGAGATGCGGGAAGTGCGGGGATGGCAGACGGATACAGGGAGTTGTCGGACGTATCGGGAGTTACCGTTGGGGGCGCGGCGGTATTTGCAAGCGATAGAGGAGACGACGGGTGCGAGGGTGAGGATGGTATCGGTTGGGCCGCAGCGACATCAGACGTTGATGCGATGAGCAGGGTAACGAGTTCTGGGAAGATAAGTTGTTCGAGCACGCTGCTTGCGGCAGCGGGGGCGGAGGGGATGGTGGAGTTGATTGACTTAGCGTTCAGGTATGGTTTTGACGGGTTGAATTTGGACTGTAGTCGACCGGACATTTTTTCTTTGGAGGGTTTTTCGTTTCGGAAGGGTGGGGAGTGGGTACGACACAGTGTAGCGAAGGAAGTGGAGTTGCACTGCATTAGTGGGTACCAGATGACGGGGCGGTGGGGGGAGGAGGCGGAGCGGCTGAGGCGGTTAATTTGCGTGGCGCATGCATTAGCGTGTCCGTTGGTGACGGTGGCGACGCCGGTGTATTTGAGCGAGGCGGAGTGGGAGCCGGCGTATGAGGCAGCGATTGCGTCGCTGCGGGAAGCGTCTGAATGTGCGCGGGACTTGGACATATGTTTAGCGATTGAGCCGCGGGAGATGACGTTAGCGCGGAACATGGACGATGCGGTGGATTTGCTGGATGACGTTGAGCGTGAGAACATCGGGTTAGTGTACAATCCGGGGTATTTGGCAGCGCACGCGGGGGAGGGGCCTGAGGCGGCGGTTGAGATGGCGAAGGATTTTATGTTATTGATGGAGCTGGGGGGGACGCGGTGGGATGCAGTCGAGCGTGGGGAGTTTGACGAGGCGGTGCAGCGGGCGCGGGCGGCGGGGTTTGGCGAGTATGTGAGTTTAAGTGTGGGACGGGGGATGGCAGTAGTGCATGATGAGGGGGAGCAGGTGCGGCGAGATTTAGCGCATCTTCGGGCGTTACGGTGTGAGGGGGGCAGATAGGTGCGGGCAGTATGAGCAGTGAGGGGTTGATGGCATGGGTGGAGGTTGTGGGGAAGGTGGTGATGTATGGTGGGATCTTGGTGGTAGCAGGCTCGGTGGTGTGTTCGTATTTGCTGACAAGCTACCGGACGTTTAGTACGTTTGAGGTTACGCCATTAGATTTTGGGATTGGGTACGAGAGGTTCAGCGTTGCAGGAGTGCAGGGAGCGCGGCTTGGGTGCTGGTATGTGCCGGCGGAGGGGATGCGGGGGATTGTGATCGTGTCGCACGGGATAGGTGACAGCAAGCAAGGTGTATTACCGTATGTGGTGAAATTTCACCGAGCTGGGTATGGGTTAGTGTTGTACGACTTACGGCGTCATGGGGAGAGCAGTGGTAAGTACTGCACGATCGGGTATTATGAGACGGAGGATTTGGTGCGCGTGACGGCGCACGTGAGGCGGGAATATGCGGATGGGAAGCCGATATTGTACTGGGGTTTTTCGCTTGGCGGGACGATATCGCTGTTAGCGGCGGGTCGGGATGAAGGGGTAAGGGCGGTCGTAGCGCAGAGCCCATTTCCGAGTTTGCGGGAGGTGGTGAAGCATTATGCGTGGGTATTTTATTGGATACCGCCGGTACCGGTAGTGGCGTTAGGACTGAAGCTGATGGAATGGCGCACAGGTGTGCGAGCGGAAGAGGTGGATGTGAGGGTGGTGGCGGAGAAGTTACGCGGGCGGCCGGTGCTGCTGATTGGGTCAGAGAGAGATCGGCAGGTACCATTACGGTGGTTAGAAGGGATGAAGAGGGAGTTTGGGGAGGGGGCGGAGTTGGTAGTTGGGCCATATGGTCACGACGACGGATTTTTGACGAGTGAAGAGGTTGAGGGTGGGTGTGCGGACATCGATCATGCGATAGCGTTTTTTGATCGTGTAATTGGGGGAGGTAAGGGGAGGTAGTATGGAGGTACGGTTGCAGAAGTTTTTGGCGATGGAGGGAGTGTGTTCACGGCGGCAGGCGGAGGAGTTGATTATGGAGGGGCGGGTGCGGGTGAACAACAAGGTGGTGAGTGAGTTGGGGATGAAGATAGATCCGGAGCGGGATGTGGT
>JAOACZ010000053.1 GCA_026417575.1 bacterium
AGATGTGTATAAGAGACAGGGTGAGGGTGGAACGGAGAAGTGCGTGGGTCAGTGTACAGATGCCGGATGTACAAGAGTATGTGAACGTAGCGGCTGGTGCGGAAGCGAGCAATATGGTGTTATTTTCGCTGAGCATTGACAGTAGTTGTCCTGCGGGTGAGCAAGAGGTCGCGGTGATAGTGGAGCACCAGGGGAGGCGTTGGACGAACGGGACGAATATAAGCGTAGTGCGGGTACCACACATAGCTGTGATCATGAGCAACCTGGTAGAGATGGTGGAGGGAGAGGAGCGGTTGTTGGTGGTAAGTAACACGGGTTTAGCTGATTTGGAGGTGAGGGTGAGGGAGCTGGTTGCACTTGGAACGGCTGGGTACAGTTGGGTGAGCAACGAGATGAGCAACGGACTGGGGTTGGTATGGCAAGACATTAGTCGGATAGGGGCGGCTGTTGAGGTTGGGGACAATGATGGGATGAGCGGGATGATGGATGTGGGGTTTATGTTTCCGCTGTACGGGAAGAAGTATCAATGGATGAGCATTGGAGCGAATGGGGGGATAGGTTTTACGAATGGGACGTTTTACTATCGGAATCGAAGTTTACCGACGACGACGACGTATGCGCCGGCGGTATTTGTGGCGCCGTTGTGGTGTGATTTGGAGCCGTTGAGTGGTGGTAGGGTATGGAGGTACAGCGATGGGTTTCAAAGCATCGTGACGTGGGAGGGGGTGCCGGTGTATGGGATGAACACGGCGGTAACGTTCCAGGCGATTTTGAGACGGAATGGGGAGATTGAGTATCAATATTTAAGGAGCGGTGGGATTGTAACGAACACGATTGGGATACAGGGAGGCGCAGGGCCGGGAGGGCCGGCGGTGCAGGTAGCGTACAATCAGCCATTTGTGCGGGACGGACTGGTGGTACGGATAAGGCCGCGGGAAGAAGGGCGGGTGTTGGAGATTGATCCGGAGGAGGCGACGGTGGGGCCTGGGGGAGCAGCGGCAGTGAAGGTGAAGTGCATGCCGTTGGGTTCTGGAAGCGGCGCGGAGAGGGTGATAGTGGTGGTGCAACACAATGACCCACGGGCAGGGCCAGGGATTGTGGAGGGGACGGTCGTGATTCCTGAGGGAGTGAGCGGCTTATGGTTTGGGGTGGTAGGGGTGTGGGCAACACGGCGGTATGTTTTTTAGGCGAGGTATACGATGGTGTAGGAGGTGGTTTAAGGAATGCGGTGCGTTTGCACGGTGGCAAGGGTTTTGATAGACTATGGCATTAAAATTGTTTGCGGACGGGTATGGAGTGAGTGATAACCGGCACCGAGGGCTGCCAGAACGAAGGAGCGAGAAGATGAAACGAGTAATGGCGATAGTGGTGATGACGAGTGTATGCGCGGGCACGTTTGCTGACACGTACTACTGGCGCGTAACGCAGCCGGGTACATTTCGGTGGGAGGTGACGAATGGGTGGACAGTGATTGGTGATCCGGCGAATAGCAACTTGTGGCCAAGGAATCCTGGAGACGTGGCGAATTTATTTGTGCCCATCAGTCAGACGCAGATCTATGGGCATTTTCAAACTTGGTTTACGCAGAACAAGTATGTTGGGGACATAGCGTTGAGTTTCTCTAACGATGGGAGTCGGCACATATTGTTTACAGCAGCGAACAGCCCGCTGGTGGTGTTTTTGAATCCGCAGAAGGGATACAGCAAGTTGATACACACGAATGTGACGCCAGTGGTGAGCGGGCAGGCGAACAACCAGGAGGTGAGGTTCTACCACGACACGACGTTCATTTTAAGCAATGACTTGCAGATAGCGAACGTGTGTGTGGAGAATGAGTTAGGGGTGACGGATTATGCAGATATGAACTTTTGGGACGACACACAGATACGGGGGAACGGATACAAAGTGATAAAGACGGCGCCGGGGTGGTTAACGTTTGACGACAACAGCAAGGTATTAGGCGCCGGGGAATTACAGATCAATGGGTCGACGCTATTTGTAATTGACGCAGCGTGGGGTACGACAGTGATTGACTGTCCGATCTACGTGACGAGTTTGTACGACTGCAAGAACGAGTACCAGCGCGGGACGGCGATTTTAGCTGGGAAACGGATTGACATGGACTTTGTTGTGCGGGATGGGGGATATTTAGCGACACCGTACAGTGGGGACGGAGTGACGTCTTGGCTGCAGCGGGAGTTACCAGGTTCGATTGAAGTGGATGAGCGCTGTTTTATGTATCCGTACTGGGTAAATGACGGGAGGGTGTGGACGAACGATCTTACAGGGACTGTGAGCGGGGAGGGGATATTTTATACGGGGTTTCGGAATGTGCGAGCGGGCGCGGTGCGATTTTTGGGGCGGATCCAGCCGGGTGGGAACGGGATAGGGGAGCTATATGTCAATACGTTTACGAATTATTTTGTGGCGTTTGGGACGAAGGACGGGCCGGTGTCATTGGAGATAGATGTAGATGGGTTGCGGGACTGGATAGGTGAGGATGCGGATTTTCTTGGGTATGCGCAGGGATCATTAGTGAAGCCAATGAAGCTTGGTGACATCAACCTGACAGTGAAGGTAGGGAAGGCGAGCAACCCGTACCGGACGAATGAGATTTTGTGGTCACGAGAACAGCAGCTGAACGGAGACTTTAACTCGGTGACGTGGGTAGGGGGTCGTACAGGGGAAGTGATTGTGACGCCGGAGAGTGTGTATGTGACGGGGATACCGCCGGCGACGACAAACTTCTTTGACGTACTGCCTGACCGGCTGATAATGGTGCAGGGTCAGACGCAAGATGTAGTGAGGTTGCGCAGCCCGTTTGCGGTGTTAGTGAATGTGAGTAACAATGCGGGGTGGGTGACAGTGGCGAGCCAGGTGATGGTAACGGGAGGGGGCCCGGCGGAGGTGAGCGTAACAGTACCGGCGAATCAGCCGGCGACGAACAGCTGGGGGCTATCGCGTGGTGATTTGTGGTTTCAGGCGGCAGCGGAGCCGGAGGTGAGTTACAATGTACCGGTGTTTGTGTTACGTCCGGGATATTTTGAATTAAATGCGCGGTGGGTGTACTTTTTTGCTAATGAGGCGGATTATGTGACGTTGCGAGCGTACTCGCCATTTAACGTGAACATTAACGTAACGCCGATAAATTCGCCGTGGATCACAGTGACGCCGTCTACGCTGAATGTGAATGACAGTTACGCGTACACGAGTATACAGATCAGTGCGCAGCCGGCGGGTACTACGGGGACGGTACGGTTTACGAATATGGACTTGCCGAGTGTGCAGCATGATGTGGTGGTGTTTGTGGTGCGGAATGGGTTTTTTGATACGGTGGAGAAGGAGTTAGTGTTTGTGCAGGGGGAGACGCAGAAATGGTTTGAGGTGTACAGTCCGTTTCGGGCGGAGGTGGACATTGAGGCGACGAATTATCCGTGGATAAGCGTACCGGAGCACGTAAGCATTGATGGGGAGTCGTGGTTAGTGCCGGTGACGATACCAGCGAATCAGGCGGTAGACAGCACGGGTATTATCTCGTTGCGGAACAGTTGCTTTCCGGATATCACGAACAGCGTGCGGGTGACGGTAGTGCCGGAAGGGAGTGTAGCTTGGGTGGGAGTGATTGTTTTGACGTGTTTAATTCGGCGGCGGTGAGGGGATGAAGGTGAGATTGTCGAGGTGGTCAAGGGTTATTCTGGCGGGAGCGGGTGCAGCTGGCGTGGTATGGATAATGTGGGTGATGTTTGGGGGCGAGGAGGGGAAGGGAGTCGTGGAGGAAAGCGGTGCAGGTAGGCAAGGGAATAAGGTGGTAAATGAGGGGGGAGCGAGGGGGGTATGGTCATTAATGGGTGAAAGAGCGGAAACGGGGATGGCAAGTGCGGGAGTGGTGACGAGTGAGGTTGGTGGGGTGGAGCAAAAGGTAGGGTTGGCACCTGTGCGGCTGGGAACGTACAGGAGAGGGGAGGTGGAACCGCGG
This sequence comes from bacterium, assembly GCA_026417575.1. Lineage (GTDB taxonomy): Bacteria > Auribacterota > UBA3054 > UBA3054 > JAPLST01 > JAOACZ01. Next base: position 3,977 of record JAOACZ010000053.1, read on the forward strand.
TATGAGGTAGCGAGGGGGCGGCGGATGACAGGGCGGGAGCGTTTGAGAGACGAAGAGATGATGGGGCGGCGCGAATTGGAGCGTTATGGTGGGTCAGACAGTTTACCGTTGCGAGTGCGTGAGGAAAGGACGTCAGAGTTAGTGGAAAGGCGAAGGGGGCGTGGGGCGGTTTTGGAGGAGCTTAAGTAGGCAGTGGTAGTAAGGCTGGCGTGGGGAGGAGGTTTGGGGCATGAGAGGAGTGGGCAAAGGAGCAGAGAAGCGACGGGGCGCTGCGAGGGGTGTGGCGTTGGTGGCGGTGTTGGCAGTGCTGACGGTGCTGGCAGTGCTGGCGGCAGTATTTGCGGTGCACACGGGTTTAGAGACGTCGGCGAGTGGGGTGGAGATGGGGAAAGTGCAAGCGGAGATGTTGGCACGGGCGGCGGAAGAGCATGTGTTGGCGCAACTGCGGTTGGATGCGGTGGAGCAACCGGCGTGGGACGACGAGCAGGAAGGGTGGTCGGCGACGTTTCGGGCGGGGGCTGGTGAGGGAGATCGTGTTGATGTAGATGGATTGCCGGGGGAAGAAGGGCGGGGTGAGAGTGGGGAAGCGCGGTGGATCTACGTGTATGACAAGAGGAAGGAGCTTATAGGGCGGTATGCGGCGCTGGTAGAGGATGAGGGGGGAAAAATCAATGTTAACGTAGCGAGTAGTCTTGGGCGGCAGCAGCAGCATCAAGGGGTGGGGCCGTTTGAGTTATTGCTGACGGATGGGAAGGAGGCGGGGTTACCGGTTTCTGTGACATTTGGGAAGAATCTGCTGCGGTACCGGTACGGGCGAGATTTACGGCCTGGGCAGGCGAATGTTGACGACAACAACACTGGGTCGTCGTATGGGACAGATTTGATCGACAACAACGCGAACGGGATAGTTGACGAGATAGATGAGGGGGTGGATGAGCAGGAAGAGTATAATCCGTTAGCGCCGGTATGGGATGACCGTGCGTTTTCGTCGGTACGTGAGATTGGCGTGATCGGGATGGGTGGGCAGGAGATGGGGGTATCAGGATATCGGACGTTGCGGCGGTATGCGACCGTGTACTCACGGAGTGCGCAGAGGCAGTGGGACGAACGGGGGCGGCGGTGGCGGAAGCAAGTGAATGTGAATCAGATATCGCGACGGCAGTTGGACAAGGTGCTACGGATAGCGAATGAGGAGCAACGGTTTGAGGGGAGTGCGCGGAATATGCGGGGGTTGGTGGGGAATATCATGGATTATCGCGATGAGAATCATGTGTTAACGACGGTGGGGAGCGAGTACGGGGTTGAGAGTGTATGTTTTAACGAGGTGTTGGCGAATGATGGGAGTTTTACGGTGCGGGCGGACGCGAACGATCCGGCGGATAGGCGGTACGTATACGTGCAACGGTTTGGGTGGTGGTATTTGCGGCCTGACAAACCGAGCAGCGAAGAGTACAGTTGGCGGATTGAGCGGGTAAGCGCGCCGATACGCGAGACAGTGCGAGCGATAACGAACGGGGTCCGGGCGACGTTTTATCTTGCGGCGCAGGTGAGTTTGCATGAGGATCCGGTGCGGATGTCGCCGGCGGGTGCGTACAATGAATTTCGACGGTTACGGCGTGAGTTAGGGGGGTGGCCGGAGGATTTATGGAAGAACGCTTTTTTACTTGTGTACAAAGGGGAGGAGAATTATCGGCCGGCATACGAGGTGTATCCGATAGTGGGGAATACGCGGCAGTATTTGACGGTGGCGTGTGTGAGTGAGGATGCGTACAACTTTTTAGCTGCGCAAGTAGCACCACGACCGGAGAGCAACATTTTTAACCGGGTACGTATAGACAACCGGTGGGTGAAGACGTTAGGGGGGCTGGTGTGTTTGTATCCGCAGATCAGTGATTATTTTGCGATGCCGGTGAAGACGCATCCAGATTTTGATCCGCCGAAGAATTTGTATTATTCGATTTACATAGCGGAGCAGAACTTACCGGGGGAGATAGAGTCGCCGCACAACATGCCATGGAAGGGGTTCAACCCGAATTTAGATGTAGACGGGGATGCTGCGCGGTATTCGGAGACGAGGATGTTGGAGCTGACGAAGGAGGATTTGAAGGGGAGCACGTTGCAACTACCTGGTGGGGTGCAGCGGGCTTGGTTGCTGCGGTGGTATTACAGGAATGGGGAGCCGGTGCGGGCGCAGCGGGGGTATTTGCAGGTGTTGGTGAGTACGTGTAATGGGACGGGGTACGATGGGGGAGCGAATCGGGTTTCGAAGTCAAAGGCATATGAGAACAAGGTGGTGGTGCAGGATTTTCATGCGATGCGACCGGACGTTGTGGAGTTGATAAACATTAGTGAGCATCCGATAAGTTTACGGAACTGGCGTGTGGTGATAAACACGGGAGCGTACGCGGATCAAGTAGGGGTGATAGATCGGGCGTTAGAATATAGTTTTCTGCGGCGAGGGCAGTACGAGAATCCGAATCCGATGATACAGGGGAATGGATATTTTTACTTAACGAACAATCGGCGTATATTTGACATGGATTATGGGGTGCCGCGGGATGGGAGGTGGGGGACGAGTGCCAGTGAAGGGTATCCGGTGTATGAGTTACCGGACGCGTTATGGGGGGTACGGTACAAGGTTGCGCGGGTGAGCGGGGGCAAGGTGAAGTGTGAGGGGGCGAACTGGCGGAACAATCAAATGAAGTATGAGATGACGGAGTGGCATTTACGGGCGCCACGGAAGGATCAGAACGCGCCATTTGGTTTGCGGAACACGATTTTGGGGAACAGCCGCGACACGTTGGATTTTGGGCAGGTGAACATCATTAGTTTGAAAGCGGGTGACGACATTTTGATTTTGGGGATGCCGCGGGAGGGGGGTTTTCTTTCGATGACGCTGAAGAACGAGTACAATCAGATTACGGCGCGGACGGTGACATATGGGTCGACACGGATGGAGGAGATAGGGTATTCGACGGAGAAGCTGGACCCGACGCACTACACGTGGGTGAAGAATCCGCGGCCGACGTTTGGGGGAACGGAACGGAAGGCGCGGAATCACACTTTTGCGCGGGGTGCGGTAGCGCGGCCATATGTGAAGAACAACCGGTTTGTATCGGTGGGAGAGCTACAGCGGGTGCGGAAGGCGGAGGATTGGCAGAACATAGGGATGGAGCGGCGAGGGAAGGCGAGTGTGCGGACATTGAAGGCGTTAGCGCGACATTTTACGGTGGCGGGGGTGCGGTTAGATCCTGAGGAAGAGGGTGCGCACGTGAGCGGGTGGGAGCCAGCGTTTGGGCGGGTACGTGGTGCGGCGAGCGGGGTAGTGGTCGGGGAGGGGGTGAGATGGGAGGCGAACGTATGGGAAAATCAGACGGTGAGGTTTTTCAGTGGTCCGATGAAAGGGGAATCATTTCGGGTAGTGAGCAGTACGGAGAGTGGAGTGCGGTTAGCGCCGTATTCGACACCTGGGGGGAAGCAGTTGCGGGTTAATCGTGGGGATTTGTTCAGTGTTGGTCCAGGGTATGCGACGCCGTTGTACTA
>JAOACZ010000072.1 GCA_026417575.1 bacterium
CCCCTCTCCCACTACTCCCCCCCCCCCAGCCTCACTTCCCACTACCTCTCCCCCTCCCCCACCCTCCAACGCCTCCAACCGCGCAAATATCTCATCTATCCCCACCCGCCGCCGCCCATACATCACCTTCAACACCGCTAACTCTAAGCTCGTCTGCTTCGCCTCCGTCCCCGCCATCCGCGGCAGCAACTCCAACAGCACATCTATGCTGTACAACAGTTGCTCCACCGTGTACTCCCCTGCCGCACGCTTGATCACTTCCACAAACTCCGGCGGCTCCTCGATCACCTCTTCTCCCCCCACCACCGTCCGCATTATCAGCACATTCCGCAAAAATTGGATCAGCCCCAAAACAAATTGCTCCGCATCCCGCCCACGCTCCATCACCTGCTCCACGTACCTCAACGCCCCCTCCACATCCTGCTTCACTATCGCCTCATGCAACCCCGCATAAATCTCCCGGTCTGTCCACCCAAGCAACGCCGTCACTTGCTCCTCCGTCACCCTCTCCTCCGCCAGCGCCAACACCTGATCAAACACGCTCAGCGCATCTCGCACACTCCCGTTCCCCGCCCGCGCTATCGTCGCCAACGCCCCCGCCTCTACTTCCACCCCTTCCCCCCTCGCTACCCCCTCCAAATACTCCATTAACCTCTTCCACCCAATCCGCCGAAGCTCAAATTTCTGCACCCGCGACAAAATCGTCGCCGGCACCCGATGCACCTCCGTCGTCGCCATGAAAAACTTCACGTGTCCTGGCGGCTCCTCTAACGTCTTCAGAAGCGCGTTAAACGCCTCCTTCGTTAACATGTGCACCTCGTCGATTATGTAAATCTTGTACCGCGCACTCACCGGTGCAATCGCTACCGAATCTCGTAGCCGCCGTATCTCCTCAATCCCTCGGTTCGATGCCCCGTCAATCTCAATCACGTCTAAACACGTCCCCTCACGAATCGCCTCACACATCGAACACCGGTCACAAGGCTCCACCACCGGCTCCTTCCCACTCAAACAATTCAGCGCCTTCGCAAAAATCCGCGCTATCGTCGTCTTCCCCACTCCCCGCGTCCCAATAAACAAATACCCCTGCCCCACCCGCTTCTGCGCCAGCGCATTCTGTAACGTCGTTGTCACGTGCTCCTGCCCCACCACCTCCCCAAACCGCTGCGGACGCCTCTTCCGCGCTAATACCGTGTAGCTCTGTCCTTCATTTGCCATCGCTGTCTTCCTTACAACAGGGTAAATTATAGCCACTTACCCTAACCCTGTCAAACACTTCTTCTCCTCACAACATCTCCGCTCCACCTCCATTGAAGCCGCCCTTCTCTGCCATTTCCTTTGCATGGCTACCACCCTCGCCGCGCGCAACTCACGAAACCCCCTTTTGTGGAGGGGCACCGGCCTCGGTGCCCGCTTCCTTCGCACGCTCCCACCCCGCTCGCTTCACTCCGCACCATCGCCACCCTCCTACCAAAACTCACCCGCGCGCAATTTTCGAATTCCCCTCTTATGGAGGGGCACCGGCCTCACTGCCCGTTTCCTTCGCGCGCTCACACCGCGCACGCACCTAACCGACCCAAACCGCCATCTGCAATCAATAAAAATCGTCGCTTGAACCCACTCCACCGCAACCGCGTGAAACCCCACTTTATGGAGGGGCACCGGCCTCGGTGCCCGCTTCCCTCGCGCGCTCCCGCCCCGCTCGCTTCACTCCGCACCATCGCCACCCTCCTACCAAAACTCACCCGCGTGCAATTTTCGAATTCCCCTCTTATGGAGGGGCACCGGCCTCACTGCCCGCTTACTTCGCACGCTCCTGCCTCGCTCGCTTCACTCCGCACCATCGCCACCTTTCTACCAAAACTCACCCGCGTGCAATTTTCGAATTCCCTCTTATGGAGGGGCACCGGCCTCGGTGCCCGCTTCCTTCGCACGCTCCCGCCCCGCTCGCTTCACTCC
>JAOACZ010000099.1 GCA_026417575.1 bacterium
CCCATCTTCCTCTCCATCGGATACGCCGCCTGCCACTGGTGCCACGTCATGGCTCACGAATCTTTCGAAGACCCTTCCATCGCCGCCCTCCTCAATGAACATTTCGTGCCAGTCAAAGTTGATCGCGAAGAACGCCCCGATCTCGACCACCTCTACATGTCCGCCACAATTGCCATGACTGGCAGCGGTGGCTGGCCAATGTCGATCTTCCTCACCCCCGCAGGCGAACCATTCTTCGCAGGTACCTACTTCCCACCTCAACCTCGCTATGGCTTGCCAAGTTTTCGTCAGGTACTCGAGAGCGTCCTCGCTATCTGGCGCACTCACCCTACAACAGTCGCCAACGTCGCTTCGCGCATCCGCCTCGAGCTCCAACGCCACCAGCTCCTCTCCCAACAACGTACTGACCTCTCCCCCACCCTCCTCCTCAAAGCCGCTGACACCCTGTGTGAGCAACATGACTCTCTCTACGGTGGCTGGGGCCCCGCTCCAAAATTCCCCCAGCCCATGGCCCTCGACTTCCTTCTCCGCCGCCACCTCGACGGCCACCCACATGCCCTCAGCTGCGTCACTCTCTCCCTCCGCGCCATGGCGCGGGGCGGTATCTACGATGTCATTGGCGGCGGCTTCGCGCGCTATGCCACTGATGCTGCCTGGCTCATCCCGCACTTCGAAAAAATGCTCTACGACAACGCCCTCCTCGCGCGCATCTACCTCCACGCGTGGCTCTGCACGCGTGATCCCTTCTTCCGCCGCATCGCCGAGGAAACCCTCACCTTTCTGCAACGCGAGTTAGCACTCCCCACCGGTTGTTTCGCCTCCTCCCTCGACGCCGACGCCGATGGTAAGGAAGGCAGCTTCTATGTCTGGTCCGCTCATGAGCTCGCTCGCCTGCTCGGCCCTGACTGGCCACTCTTTCAGCGTGCCTACGCTGTCACAAACCACGGCAACTGGGAAGGTGTAACTATCCTCCAACGCGCGCTTGATGACGTCGAACTCGCGGCCTCTTTCAATCTTACACCTCACGATGTCCACACCCGCCTCGCCGCCTGCCATGCCCGCTTGCTCGCTGCCCGCAATCAGCGCCCCCGCCCCCTCCGCGATGATAAAATCATCACCTCCTGGAACGCATTCACACTCGCCACCTTCGCCGCCGCAGGCCGTTTCCTCGACCCCTGCTATACCGCCGTCGCCCAACAACATATGCACTCCCTCCTTCGCTTCCTCCGCCCCGCCGGTGTTTTACGCCATTCCTGCTTCCATGGTGACCCCTCCCCTCATGTCTTCCTCGAAGATTTCGCTGCCCTCATCCTCGCGCTCCTCGAACTTTTCCAGGCAGACGCCGACATCAGCTGGTACCGCATCGCGCGTGACCTCGCCAGCGAAATGATCGCTCGCTTCGCCGATTCTGACGGCGGCTTCTTCGACACCCCTCACGATGCCCCTCAACTCCTCCTCCGCCCTAAACAACTCCAAGATAACGCCACTCCTTGCGGTAACTCCCTTGCCGCTGAAGCCCTTCTCATCCTCGCTCATTTCACCGGAGACTCTTCCCTCCGCTCCCGCGCCGAGCACACTGTCGCACCCGTCGCTTCTCTCGCTGCACACTACCCACTCGGCTTCGCTCATTGGCTCTGTGCTTTCGATTGGCTGCTCCTCCCAGAGGAGCTAATCGCTATCGTTGGGCCCTCTGCCCACCCCGCTACAAAAGCACTCCTCGCCTTCGCTCACCAAACCTGGTCTCCACGGCGCCTTGTCGCCTCTGCTCCCGAACCCCCTCCGCCAGACGCCCCCCCCTGGCTCGCCCACCGGTCCTCCCTCCACAACCAGCCCACCCTCTACCGC
>JAOACZ010000124.1 GCA_026417575.1 bacterium
TCCCCCGCCACTCGACCAACTTTGGACCGACCCTGTCCTCCGTCTCACCGCCGCCGAATACCTCATGGCCCACACCTGGTACGGCGGTGAAGCCTTCCCCTACTTCGACCCTCACCTCGGCCCATGTAGCCTCGCCGCCTACCTCGGCGGCCACCCCGTCTGGGAAGAATATTCCGTCTGGTTCTCTCCCGTGCTCCCCGACCTCACTGCCGCCCCACCCCTCCGCTTGGATCCCGATAACCTCTACTGGCGTGCTCAGCAAGCCATCGTCGCCCACGCCGCCGCCGCCGCTCACGGCCGCTACCTCGTCGCCTTCCCCGATGTCTGCGAAAATGTTGACATCCTTGCTTCCCTCCGTGGGACCACAGAATTCCTCATCGACATGGCCCTCTGCCCCAACGCGGTCCAACAACGCCTCGCCGAACTAAATATCGCCTACAATCACGTCTTCGCACACCTCCATCCCTTCATCAACGATTCTCACGGCGGTAACTGCGTCAGTGTGTTCGATATCTGGGGACCCGGCCGCACTATCAAAGTCCAGTGTGACTTGGCTGGCATGATCTCCCCGCGCATGTTCAACGAACTCGTCGTGCCCGCACTCGTCCAACAGTGTCAATCCTACGATTACGTCCTCTTTCACCTGGACGGCAGCCAAGCCCTTCCTCATCTTGACACCCTCTTGCAGCTTGACTGCATTGACGCCATCGAGTGGACTCCCGAGCCAGGTGCCCCTTGGGGTGGCTCCCCCCGCTGGTACGACCTCTATCGCAAAATCCTCGCAGCCGGAAAAAGTGTTCAGGCTGTCTTCGTCGCCCTCGAAGAAGCAGAACCGTTGCTGCAGGCCGTCGGCTCCCAAGGCTTGTTTCTCATGCTCCGCGCCCCAGATGAAACAACCGGCCGGCGCCTCTTGGACCGCTTGGAACGCTACCGCCCGCGCGGATAAAAAACCCACACCTCCTGCGTCAGTCACCTTCGCTCACATTACACGCACCACCGGCAAAACTAACACTTCTGCCCGGGCACGTATTCGTCCTACCTCACACAAATGTTCATTTACCATCGTATCACTCCTCTCACCTCTCTCAATACAACCCGGCGTGCCAATTCACAACATTGCAACCTACGCAGCCTACTTCCCACTTTCACGGGTCCGCCTCCCACGCTTGCTCTAACTGCTCCTCATCTCCGCGCGTCGCAACCCGTCTTTCCTTCCTTCCCTATCAGTGACAGCTCTTCCCTCGCGCCTCCTTCACTGCCTTGCCGCGCACATTCCCGCGCCTTACCTCACTCTGTTACTTGTGTCCTCTTGATCCCACCCTCCTCCCTTTACTTTTCTTTTGCGTTTCCAAAATCCGTCGTCCCGTATTGCAATGCCTCGGGGTTTCGGGTATCATCTAGCGGTATGCGCAATCCCGCTCAAAATAACAAATTGCGCGTCGCAGTATTCATGGGCGGATGGAGCCACGAACGCTCCATTTCCCTCCAATCCGGCGCCACAATGTTCCACCACCTCGTCGGCCAACGCTACACCGTGCGCGCCGTCGAATTGCTCCCCGATCGACGTGCACGTGTGCTCAGCCCCGATATCCCCCCCGAACCCGAGGCCCTTCAGAAAGAACGACCACTGCCCCTCCTCGACGCACTCCACACCTTGCTGCACTGGCCGGTTGACGTTGCCATGCTCGCCTTACACGGCGTCGGCGGCGAAGATGGCGTCATCCAGGGAGCCCTCGAACTCCTCAACATCCCCCACTCCCATAGCACTGTCGCCGGTGCCGCTATCTCCATGGACAAAATTATCAGCAAGCGCCTCTTCACCGCCTACGCTATCCCCACGCCCCCCTTCTTCGTCATCACTAACTCCAACGATGCCCTCGCACAGCATCAGTCCTCCGGCTTCGGCTGGCCTGTGGTCATGAAATCACCGTGCCTCGGTTCTAGCTTCGAAGTCCACATTGTCCGCGCCCCTGAAGCCTTCCTCCGCACCGCTAATCACCTCCTCGAGCTCGACCGTCGCGTACTCGTCGAACGCTACATCGAAGGTCGCGAATTCACCTGCGCCGTCCTCCAACGCCACTACGGTGCACCCCCAGAAGCTTTGCCCGTCACTGAAATCGTTCCCGTCCATAGTGAGTTTTTTGACTTTGATGCCAAATATACACCAGGCGCCACCCGCGAGATCACTCCCGCACCTATCCCGGCCGAGCTCGCCCAACGTATCCAGCACCTCGCCGTACAATGCCATCAAGCTCTCCAGTGCGAATCAGTCTCCCGCACGGACATCATGATGGATCGCCAAGGTGCCCTCTTTGCCCTAGAAACTAACATGATCCCCGGAATGACTAAACTCTCCCTGCTCCCCCAAGCTGCCAAGCATGCAGGCATATCCTACCGCCGCCTCCTCCAAATGATGGTAGAGTACGCGCACGCCCGCGCTACCACCAACCGCGCACCTGCCTCACACTCACTCCACTAATGAGGACCTCCTATGCTCGACATCCGCTTGCTCCGTGAACATCCTGCGGCCACCCGCGCCGCTTTGCTCACCCGGCATGCTGCAGGCCAGACCTATGAATCCCTAGCCCATGACTTCGACACCCTCCTTGCTCTCGACGAACGCCGCCGCGCTCTCCTCCAAACCGTCCAAGAAATCGAGCAGCAACGCAATGAACTCTCCCGCCAAATCGGCTCCCTCAAGCGCGCCGGCAAAGATACTACCGACCTCCAACGCGCTGTCCATGACCTCAAACGCTCCCTCGAGGAAACCCGCCAAGAACTCGCCGCCGCCGAAGAAGACTTCAACGACCTCGCCGCCCGTATCCCCAATATCCCAGACCCTAGCGTCCCCATCGGCAAAGGCCCCGAAGATAACGTCGTCGTCAGATCCTGGGGCACCCCCCCCACCTTTAACTTTACCCCCCGTCAACATTTCGAAATCGGCGCCGCCCTCGGCATCCTCGACTTGGAACGCGCTGCAAAACTCTCCGGAACTCGCTTCTCCTTGCTCCGCGGCCTCGGCGCACGCCTCGAACGCGCCCTGATCGATTTCATGCTCGACCTCCATACCCGCGAGCACGGCTACCTCGAATTCGCACCCCCTTACATGGTCACCGCAGAAACTATGCGCGGTACCGGCCAGCTCCCCAAATTCGCCCTCGATCTCTTCCGCGTCGAAGGCGAAAAACCCCTCTACCTCATCCCCACCGCCGAAGTCCCCCTCACCAACCTCCACGCCGACGAAATCTTGGATGAACGCCTCCTCCCCCTCCGCTACACCGCCTATACCCCCTGCTTCCGCAGCGAAGCCGGCTCCTACGGTAAAGATACCCGCGGCATCATGCGTGTCCACCAGTTCGATAAAGTCGAATTGGTCAATATCACCACCCCAGAAACCTCCTACCAAGCCCTTGAAACCATGACCCGCGCCGCAGAAACCGTCCTGCAACGCCTCGAACTTCCCTACCGCGTCGTCACCCTCTGCACCGCTGATATGGGCTTCGCCGCCGCCAAAACCTATGACATTGAAGTCTGGCTCCCAGGCCAAAATTGCTACCGCGAAATCTCCTCCTGCTCAAATTGCACCGACTTCCAAGCTCGCCGCATGAACCTCCGTTGCCGCCCACCGGGTGGCAAACCCCGCTTCGCTCACACCCTCAACGGCTCCGGCATCGCGGTCGGCCGTACCTGGATCGCTCTCCTCGAAAATTACCAACAAGCCGACGGAAGTGTCCTCATCCCGCCTGCCCTCCGCCCCTACATGGACGGGCTCGAACGCATTACTGCTGCAACCTAACTCAACCCACTACTCCCAAGGAACTCATCCTATGCAGGCAATACTCGAAATCTGGTCTCAGATGGACTGGGTCGGCCGAGGCATTTGTCTCCTCCTCATCGCTATGTCCATCTATATGTGGGGCCTTATCTTCGCCAAATACGTCTATCTCAACGCCATCGAACGCGGCAATCAGCGCATCGCTGAGCGCCTGCGCCCCTTCCAAGCCCAGTTCGCCCGCGATTTCTTGCAACTCTTTCGCGATTTCCCCGTCGACTCCTCTATCCCCCTCTACGTCCTCTACCGCGCCTGTTGTGACCACCTGTTCGCCTACGATCGCCTCCGTGTCGAAGACGTCCAGGCCGCCGAAAAACTCCTCGATGCGCGCCTCGCAGACCAAGTAGACCAAATCGAGGAAGGCATGAGCTACTTGGCCCTCACCTCCACCCTCGCCCCCTTCCTCGGCCTCCTCGGCACCGTCTGGGGTATCTTGATCGCCTTCCGCCAAATGGCCAAAGCCGGCTCCGCTATGGTCACCGCCGTCGCCCCAGGTGTCGCCATCGCCCTCGTCACCACCGTCGTCGGCTTGTGCGTCGCCATCCCCGCCATCACTGCCTTCTACTACTTCCGTGCTCGCGTCAATCGCCAAATCGTCATCATGGAATCCTTTTGCCGCGAGTTGATCGCGCGCCTCGAACGCATCGTCTCTGAGGAGAGCCGCTCATGAGTCTCTTGCTCCAACGCCGCGAGCCCATCCGCGCCGAAATCAACGTCACTTCCTTGCTCGACATCACCCTGAACATCTTGTGCGTCTTCATCTTGGTCGCCCCGATCTTGGAGCAAGGTATCGACGTCAGTCTCCCCCGCGCCAGCGCTACCCAACTGGAACGTCAAGAAGATTCCGTCACCGTCAGCCTTCAAGAGATCAGCGAAGGCCCCTTTAAAATCGGCGTGATCTTTGTCGGCGACAAGCAAATGAGTCGCACCCGACCGTTTGATGACTTGCGCGAAACGCTCACCGCCCTCCAACGCCAAAAACCAAAGCTCGCTGTCATCATCCGCGCCGACAAAGATTTCAAGTACGACCACGTCATTAAAGTCCTCGATGTCATTCGTAACGCCGGAATTACTACGCTCTCCCTAGCCACCCAGGCAGAATGAAGATCACTCCCAAAGCATTCCTTCTGCCCTCGGCGGCCGCCCATGCGCTCTTGGCTGCTTTGCTCCTTCTTCTCACGTGGCGTACCCCCTCCATGCGCAGCTCTCTCCGCCAGCCCTTCCGTGTTAACTTAGTTCAACTCCCTTCCCCACCTCCGCCTCAACGCCCTGCCGTCTTACCGCCTCCCAAACCTACCCCTCGCCCTGCGCCCCCGCCCCCAAAGTTACAACCAATTAAACCACCACTCCCTCCACCCCCAACACCTCAGATCACTCCTCCTTCCCCACCTCACCGCACCATCCTCCCCACCCCCAAACAAATCCTCGATCGCCAGCGTAAATGGCACGAGGAGCAGGAACGCCGCAAACGTCAGTCCCTCACTCAACGCAGCCAAACTAATCTCGTCAACCTCGTCAAAAAGCCACCGCCCGTTAAGAAAGTCACCCTCTCCGCACAGCAACTCGAAGCCAACCGTGCCTTCGAAGAAGCACGTAAGCGCTACGAAGAACTCCAACGCCGCCTCCAAGAACAACGCACCGCCGCCGAGCGCGCCGAAGAACAACAACGTGCTCAACAGGAAGCTGCTCGCCGCGCTGAAGCCGCCCGCCAGGCCCAACTCGCTGCTCAACAAGCCGCTCAGCAGGCCGCTCAACAAGCCGCCATGATCGACGACTACTTCCGCAATAGTATCCGCACTGCCATTGATGCCGTCTGGCAACGCCCCGACAGCGTCATCGGTGAGTGCGAGGTGAGCTTCCGTTTGTACCGCAACGGCCGGGTGGAAAATCTCCGCGTGACAAAACGTGGGCCCGCCGCTCTTGAAGAATCTGCCCTGCGCGCCGTCCGTGCCGCCACCTTCGCTCCCTTCCCCCCTGGCCTCACCCGTGATTACCTCGACGTGGAGGTCCCCTTTGAAATGCAACCCGGCGATTGAGCCTTCCACTTCCTGGGCCCAAATTCACTCCTGGCGCCAAAAATACCGTCACGTCTTTCCTGACGTGCGCAAGTTGCCCATCGTCCCCTCCCTGCACGAGTGGTTAATCGCTCATATCAAAGCTACTGCCCCCACCCTCGGACGCCAACTCCGCCTCCTGGATGTCGGCGCAGGCCCGCGTCTCCTGTGGCCAAAACTAGCCCCCGTTGCCACTCTCATCGAATATAAAAGTCACGACGTGGACCGCTCCCTCCCACACGACTTCTACGATACCAGCGAAATCAAAGACCAGTTTGACCTCGTCGTCAACGCCGAAGTGATCGAACACCTCGATGTCGCCGGAAAACTCTCCCTCGTCCAAGAGCTGTTTCGCCTCACCGCCCCAGGTGGCTGGCTCGCCCTTACCACCCCAAACGCCCAGCACCCCACCGTCTTCTGGCGCGATTGTACCCATGTCGCCCCCATCCACTACTATGACCTGGCTGGCATGCTCGCTCGCGCTGGCTACTCCCGCATCGCTATCTACCGCGTCGCTAAAATGACCTGGCGAAAACGTCTCACCGCCTGGCGCTACCGCGCCTTGCTCAAACTCCTCCACTGCGACTTCGCCCAGAGTATCCTCGCAGTCGCACAACGCCCAGCACCCCCCTCCTATGCTCACAACTCCTCGTTATCGCGTGCCACCTGACCCTGATCAGCTCTTGGCTGCTTTCCCACAACGCCTAAAAGCCCTCCGTACCGCACGCCACCTCTCCCTCCACGAGTTGGCTCAACGTGCCGGTGTCACTAAAGCTTTCCTCTCACTCCTCGAACGCGGTGTCAACGCCCCCTCTGCCGCTTCCCTCGAAGCCCTCGCCGCCGCTCTCAACGTCCCCGTCTCCGCTCTCTTCCCCGACGAAGCTGCCACCCCTCTCCGCGTCTCCTTTGTCCGCCAAGCAGAGCGCGTCGCCGAACGTGGCCACGCATATACCTGTCTCTTATACACATCTGACGCTGCCGA
>JAOACZ010000190.1 GCA_026417575.1 bacterium
CACATATACACACTCCCTGCACCCCAAGCAACGGCGCACCCCCCAACCTCGCCGCATCAAACCGCCGGCTCACCCGCCACAATACTGGCCGAATCAACCAGCGTTGCAACCCCCGTAACCACCCCCGCCACGACGCATGCCGCTCAAATAACATCCGCATCCCATGCGCCATCCCTTCCATCACCTTCAACGCCACATTCCCTACAAAACCGTCACACACTATCACATCTACCTTGCCAGAGAACAAATCCTGTCCCTCTACATTGCCGTAAAACGGCAACCTACTCTCCCGTAGAAGCCGAAACGCCTCCCGCGTCACGGCGTTCCCCTTGGCGTCTTCCTCGCCAACCGAAAGCAACCCCACCACCGGATGCGCCCGCTCCAGCATCACCCGCGCGTAGCACGCCCCCATCTGCGCAAACTGCACCAAATGCACCGCCTTGCAGTTCACCGTCGCCCCAGCGTCGATCAATACCGTCGCCCCAAGCGGCCCCGGCACCGTCGCCGCTATCGCCGGCCGGTCTATCCCCGGCAGCATCTTCCACTCCAATAACGCCGCAGCTACCGCCGCCCCCGTATTCCCCGCGCTCACTACCGCATCCGCCTCCCCTCGCGCCACCATCCCGCAACACACCGCAATCGACGAATCCCGCTTCCGCCGAACCGCCACCGCCGGCTCCTCTCCCATCGTCACCACGCTCGGCGCATGCACCACCTGCAACGGCACCCCTGTCGCCCCCATCCCCCGGATACACCGCTCAACTTCCGTCGCATCCCCCACTAACGTCACCTGCACATCCCCATGCCGCCGCACATACTCCACTGCCCCCGCCACCACCTCGTACGGCGCGTAATCGCCGCCCATCGCATCCACAACTATCCGCATCCCCTCACGCCCCCCTGCGCCCCGCCCTCTCCCCTCACTCGGCGCTCACCCGCACCGCCAACACCTGCCGCCCTTTGTAGTACCCGCACGCTCCACACACCCGATGCGGTACCTTGTCCGCGCCACAATTATCACAGCGCACCCGCGCCGGTGCTACAGCCTTGTAATGCGTCCGCCGCTTCGCACCGCGCATGTGCGAGTGTCGTCGTTTCGGATTCGGCATACTCTCTCTTCCTTAGCTCTTACTCTAATCCATGGCTGCCTTGAGCACGGGCCCACTGCCAGCGTGCAAACTACGACAGCTCCAAAGCGGGCTTAAGTATACCAAAAACCTCCTATCCTGTCAAAACGTCATCTCCACTAACCTACCTCGCCTCGCTATCCACACCTCTTCCCCCTAATTTTCGACCCGCTCCTTGCCCATGACATTCCACAAACTACGCCCCCTCCTGCCATGATTCTCACTGCCATGCCCCAACTCACTTCGCACTTCCCGCTACTCTTCCTTTGCGCGTCCGCCGCTCTTCCGCCAAATCCGCTCCGCTAGCTGCGTCGGCCTCCGAATAAACTCACCTCGCTCCGGCCTATTCATTCCCCCCATCCCCACCCTTCACGGCCACTCTTAGAACACATCCTCGTGTACTCAAATCCCCCCCCAGGTGTCCGCTTCCGTTTTCCCTAAAACACCTCAAGTCCTTTCCCTCTCTGTACACCCTCCTGGCCTGGTCAAAGACCAACGTCTAGTCCCTTCTCCTAAGCTACATCCGTACACCATCTGCACCTATCCAACACCTCGTCCCCTCTCCTCTCCCTACCTCTCTACTCGTCTGTGACGCACCCTCGCGACGCAGACGTCACCGCCCGTGCATATTTCGCCAACACCCCGCGCGTATACTTCGGCCGCGGTGGCTGCCACCGCGCACGCCGTCCCGCTAACGTCCCCGCGTCACACTCCACCTCCAAACACCGCTTCTCAGCATCAATTAGTATCATATCCCCGTCTTCTACCAGAGCCAGCGGCCCACCCACATACGCTTCCGGGCTGATGTGACCAACCACAAACCCATGCGTCCCACCCGAAAATCGCCCATCTGTGATAAGCGCTACACTCGCTCCCAACCCCGCCCCCATAATCGCCGCCGTAATCGAAAGCATCTCCCGCATCCCAGGCCCACCTTTCGGCCCCTCATAACGTATAACAACCACATGCCCCGGCTGCACCCGTCCCGTCTCTACTGCCGCTAATGCCTCCTCTTCCGAGTTACACACTAATGCCGGCCCGCGAAACCGTACTCCCTCCTTACCCGTGATCTTCGCCACCGCTCCCTCCGGTGCTAAATTCCCCCGCAAAATTTGAATGTGCCCACGTGCTTGTATCGGTTGCTCCAGCGGCCGTATAACCGTCTGCCCAGGCGTAAGCCCTGGCAATCCCGCCACGTTCTCCGCCAGAGTCCGCCCCGTCACTGTCATGCACGTCCCATCTAATAACCCAGCTTCTAAAAGCAACCTTTGCACCGCCGGTACCCCGCCCACCTTGTGCAAATCCTCCATCACATAGCGCCCACTCGGCTTCAAATCCCCAATGTACGGCACCTTATCGCTGATCCGCTGAAAATCATCCACTGTCAACGCTACCTCCGCCGCGTGCGCTATCGCCAGTAAATGCAGCACTGCATTGGTGGACCCCCCTAACGCCATCACCATCACGATCGCATTCTCAAACGCCGCTCGCGTCATAATATCCCGCGGCTTTAAGTCTAACTCCAGCAGGTTGCGAATCGCTCTTCCAGCTTCGTAGCACTCTCGCAGCTTCTCAGGATATGCTGCAGGTATCGACGAGCTATATGGCAGGCTCATTCCTAACGTTTCGATCGCCGCCGCCATCGTATTCGCAGTGTACATGCCCCCACACGCCCCCGCCCCTGGGCAGGCATGCCGGACCACCTCTCGCATCTCTTCCTCGCTTAGCCGTCCCGCCACGTACTCCCCATATGCCTCAAACGCTGTCACAATGTCCACCGCCCGCCCGCAATGACTCCCAGGCTGGATCGTCCCCCCATACACCATCAGCGCTGGCCGGTTCAGCCGTGCCATCGCAATTAGCGCACCCGGCATATTCTTGTCACACCCAGGCACCGCTACACACGCGTCATACCACTGCGCCCGCATCACCGCCTCTATCGAATCAGCAATAATGTCCCGCGACGGCAACGAACACTTCATCCCTTCCGTTCCCATCGCCATCCCGTCGCTCACCCCTATCGTGTGAAAAATCAGCCCCACTAAACCCGCATCCACCACCCCCGCCTTCACGTGCCGCGCTAACTCGTTTAAATGCATGTTACACGGATTCCCCTCCCACCCCATGCTCACAATCCCCACCTGCGCCTTCTCAAAATCTTCATCGCGCAATCCTATCCCATACAGCATCGCCTGCGCTCCTACCTGAGCTCGCCGCTCCGTCAGCGTCGCACTGTACCGGTTCAGTTTCTTCAATCTTTCCATAGCCGTGCCGTCATATTATTTCACACGTACTCCTCACTGTCCCGCCCCTCCGTCCACTACACCTCTCTGTCCTAATACCCTGTCCTGATACCTCGCCCCAAAAACTTTCAACCCCCGCACGTATTCCTCCTCACCTCCCTCTCCAGCCCTCTCACATCTACTCCCTACGCTACTTCTCAACCGCCACTCTTACCCACTCCTCGTAAATCACCACGCCAGTGCAACTTCTCTCGCAACACATCAATAAACGAGCGCCGTTTCGAGTGAATAAACCTCGCTCGGTATGTCCCAAGCTCTACCACCACCCGTCCCTCCACCCCCAGCGGCCGCACCACTTGCCCATCCACTGAAACATACACATCACGCGCCGGCGCACCTACTCGTACATCAATCTGATACCCACGCGGTAAAATAATCGGCCGATTCGTAAGCGTATGTGGGCAAATCGGTGTCAGCACCATCGCTTCCGTCGAGGGAAACAAAATCGGCCCACCCGCTGACATCGAGTGCCCAGTCGACCCAGTCGCTGTCGCTATAATTAGCCCATCCGCAGCATACGTCGTAAAAAATGCCCCGTTCACCATCACATCCAGCACAATCAACCGCGCTTGTGCTCCATGCACAAACGCTACATCATTTAATGCCGGCGGCAGTTCCATCACCTCTTGATCCTTGGCACCGTACATCGTCGCCCGCAATGTGTGCCGCTCAATAATGTCAACCTGATTCTGACAAATATCGTCCAACGTCGCCGGCAAGTCCTCTAACAGCGTGTCCGTCATGAACCCAAGTGAATGCCCTGGGTTCACACCCAGCAAGGGTATGTCACATCCTGCCGTCTCTCGCACTGTCGTCAGAATCGTCCCGTCCCCACCAATGGCCATCAGCCAGGTCACCGCACGCACTAGCTTCGGAAATGGTAACCCCTCCTCAGCCCGTCCAATGCACGCTGCCGTCGCCTGTTCCAGCCGCCATGCCATCCCGCGCTCCTCTAACGCAGCCATCGCCTCTCGAATCGCGTCCGCCGCGTTCTCTTTGCTCACGTTCGCTACGATTCCTACAGGGCCTTGCAACTCTCTGTGTTTCATCATCCCTGCTCCTCTATGCCCCTGGGTGAGTCCTGATCGTCTCTTACTGCCCCCATCCGGGCTGCCAAAAAGTATTCAATATTACCTGCCGGGCCTCGCAGCGGGCTTTCACAAATTCCTACAATCGTCCCCCCGTGCGCTTCCACACATGCACGTACTTTTTCCACCGCTGCCCTACGCGCTACCGCATCTTTCACCACTCCGCCTCGCCCCACCTGCGCACGCCCTACTTCAAATTGCGGCTTTATCAGCGCCACAAGCCATCCTCCAGGTGCAATAAGCGAGGCTATCACCGGCACCAGCAGCGTCAATGAAATAAAAGAAACATCCACTACCACCATATCCGGCTCAACCCCTAAATCCTCACGTGTTAAGTACCGCGCGTTGCATCGCTCGCGCACCGTCACACGGGGGTCGTTCCGTAATGTCTCGTCAAGTTGACCCTTCCCACAATCTACCGCGATCACATGCGCCGCCCCCCGTTGCAACAAACAATCCGTAAACCCCCCCGTCGATGCCCCAATGTCCAGCGCGATCTTCCCACGCGGATCTATCCCAAATGCCTCCAGCGCCCCCGCTAACTTGATCCCCCCCCGACTTACATACCGCCTGCGCTCGCATACCACTACCTCCATCCGCCTCTGCCCCCTCCACAGCTCGTATCCTCCTTCACTCCCTCGCACACTCACTGCCGTCCCAGGCTTCGCATCCCGCCGCCCTCCTACCACCACTTCCCCCGCAAGCAACGCCCGCTGCGCCTGCTCCCGCGACCCATACAGCCCCAACTTCACCAGCGCCGCATCTAACCGCATCCGCTCCACCACTCCCCCTACCTGTCTCCCTCCCCTCCCCCTCCCACACACTACCACCTCCTCGCCCCCCACTCAGATTAACCGCGTCCCCTTCGCATCCACCGTCGTAATCCAACTGTCCGTCGCAACCCCAAATTGGCTGAATGTAATCGTCATGTGCTCCTCGATCGTCCGCGCCTTTTCCATGTTGTCCGTTATCGCAAACACCGTCGGACCAGCTCCCGATATCGTCATCCCATCCGCCCCCGCTTTCATCGCACTCTCCTTCACCGCATCAAATCCCTTAATGAGCTTCGCTCGCACTGGCTCGATCACCACATCATGTAAACTCCGCGCAAACAATGAATAGTCATCTTTCGCAAACGCCGCCGTGATCAACGCCGTGTTCGCCATGTTGTACACAAAATCTTTCAACGGCACCTTCGCCGGCAAAATCCGCCGCGCCTCCCGCGTCAAAATCACAATCCGTGGTGTCACCACAACTAAAATCAACCTCTCTATCGACCCAATCTCCGTAATGTCCAGGGGCATACAGCACCGCGTTAACGTCGCCCCGCCCAGCAACGCCGGCGCCGTGTTGTCCGCAAAAAAACCTCCAGACACCGCCTCCTCTGCTTTCGTCGCCGGCAATATTAGTTGCTTCCGCGTCAACTTCCCCCCATATAAGTAATTCGCCGCAAACGCTCCCGCCGCCGCTGATGCCGCACTCGACCCTAACCCAGATCCTATCGGTAAACCCTTGATGATCTTCATCTCAATCCCACCATCCACCCCTAATAAGTCAAGAACGTGCCGCGCCGCTATCCCTGCCGTGTTCTTGTTCGGATCTTTCGAAAGCGGCTGCGGCGACTTGATCTCACTAATCTTGATCCCAGACTTAATCCGCCGCGCAATCACCGTATCCCCCGGCCCCTTGATCGCCAACCCCAGTACATCAAAACCAGGACCGATGTTCCCTATCGTCGCCGGCGAGAATACTTTGATCCATTCTGTGTCCTTTCCTTTCCTCGTCATCCTTGCTCCCTCGCCTCCTCCTTCTCACGTCTTAGCCAAAAAAAGTCCCTATCTCCTCGCCAGCAAAAATCCGCTCCAATACCCGTGCCGTTTTCCCCCGCGCAATCACCGCCACCCCCCCATGCTCCACCGCCGCCCGCGCCGCCTCCACCTTGCTCTTCATCCCACCCGTCCCTCCCGCACTCGTCGCCGTTGTGATCCCAAGCTCCACCTCAGCCCACGTCGCCCGCGACACACTCGCAATCACTCGCGCCTCCCCGTTCCGACCGTCCCCAGCTGCTAATACCCCATCCACATCCGTCAACAATATTAGCGCATCCGCACCCATAATCTCAAATGTCAGCGCGCTCAAATAGTCATTGTCGCCAAACTTGATCTCCTCTACCGCCACCGTGTCGTTCTCGTTGATAATCGGTACCACCCCCATCTTCAACAATAAATTTATCGTGTTCACCGCATTCCGACAGCGCAGCTTGCTGTCCAAATCATCATACGTCAGCAGAATCTGCGCTACCACCAGCCCCACCCGCCGAAACGCATCCTTGAATACCCGCATCAATCGCGGTTGCCCCACCGCCGCCGCCGCCTGCTTCTCTACTAACGTCTTCGGCCGCTCCGCTAACTGTAATACGTGCCGCCCCGCCCCAATCGCCCCTGATGATACCACGATCACTTCCCTCCCCTGACGCCGTAACTCCCCCACCTGCTCCGCAAACGACCGCGCCCACCCCACATCCACATCCCCATTCCTCTTCGATACCACGCTCGTCCCTACCTTGATCACCACCCGCCGCGCCTTCCTCAATACCCCACGACTCCTCATCACACCTCCTTCACCCCAGGCACCGCCACACCAGGATGCAACGCCTTCAACCGCCGTAAATGCGCTCGCACTGCTTCCGTCACCCGCGTCGCTACCACTAACGCGTTCCGCCCGTCTTCCCCAGACACGATCGGCCGCGTCCCCTCACGCACACTCTCCACAAAACTCTGTATCTCCCTCTGCAACGGCTGCTCCCCAGAAAAATTGATCACTTCATCTGTAATCTGCCACCCCTGCCGCCGGTAAATTTTCGCATTCTGCGCCACGTAGTCTAACGAAATATACGCGTCGCTCTGAAAAAACCGTATCTTCCGCATCCGCTCCGCACTCACCCGCGACGCCGTCACATTCGCCACACACCCGTTCGCAAATGTCAATCGCGCGTTGGCAATGTCCTCTCTCTCCGTCAATACCGGCACGCCTACCGCCACCACCTCCTCCACTTCCGACCGCACTAAATGCAAAATGATGTCTAAATCGTGTATCATCAAATCTAACACAACCCCTACTTCTGTCCCCCGCGGGTTGAACGGCGCCAGCCGATGCACCTCAATGAAAATAGGCTGCGTTAACACTTTCTGAATCCCCAAAATCGCTGGGTTGAACCGCTCCACGTGCCCCACCTGTAACACCCGATCCGCACGCCGCGCCAACGCCAAAAGCTCATCCGCTTCCTCCACCGTCGCCGTCATCGGCTTCTCTAACAATACGTGCTTCCCACCTTCCAATAACTGCTTCGTCACCACATAATGCTGGTCCGTCGGCACTACCACGTGCGCCGCGTCTATCCGCTCCATAACCTCCCGCACGTCCGTCGCATACGCTACCCCCAACTCCTCCGCCACGCCCCGCGCCGTCTCCTCCTTTATGTCCACCACCGCCACCAGCTCTACCCCCGGTAGCTCCGCGCAAATCCGCGCGTGGTGTTTCCCCAAATGTCCTACCCCAATTACCGCTACCCGCACCTTCTCCATTCGCTCCCTCCCCTATGCTTTCTCTCTGATTACTCGTACCCCCAAATCCGCCCCCTCCTCCGCACGCACCCCCACAATCGCTATCTTGTGCGCATCAGCTAGCCCCAACACCCGCTCCCGATCCACTATGAACGTCGCTCCCGCCTCCACCGCCAACACCTCACACTCCCCTTCAATCATCGCTTCTACCGTCCCTGTCCCCACACACGGTACGTCAAACCGTGGGTCCTGCCCAGGCTTCGCCATCTTCACCACCACTCCCCCACCCACCAGCGTCCCAGCTCGCTTGATGCACGCGTCCGTCCCCTCCATCCCCTCCACCGCCACAACCGCTTTCTTCCGCACCACCACCGTCTGCCCTATGTCCAACGCTCCGCTCGCACGCGCCACCCCTATCCCAAAACGAATGTCTTCCCACTCCCTCCGCGTCGGCCCCCGCTTCGTCATCACCCCCACCTGCGCTAATAAATGCGGTAAGCACTGCGTCGTCGCGACTAACTTAATCCCTTCTTTCTCCAACTCCCCAGCTATCGCCCCCAGCACGCTGTCAGCTCGCCGATCCCGTACCCGCGCCGCTAACAACAACATCCGCAAATCTAAGCGCACATTCGCTACCGTCAGCCGTGGCGATAAACTCCCCAACATCACCGCTTCCTGCACCCCACGCCCCCGAAAAATCTTGATCAACCGCCCCAACTGCCCTATCCCAATTTCCTCATAATACGCTACCCTCCCCGCTACCTCCGGCGCCGTGTAGTCACGAAATCCTACCGCCACAATCTCCTCAATCCCCACACGCTCCGCATTCCGCACAAACTCAACCGGCAAACCACCTCCCCCCGCGATCAACCCAAATGGACGCCCGCGCTCAAATAATACTTCACCCTGCTTGCTTATCCTATTCATAGTATTATCCCGCCATTATAGCGGAACAATCGCTTTTTTTCAACGCTCCTCCTCCCACCACAGGCCCTCATCTCTCCTCGCTTGTCCATTTCATCTCCTCCTCTTCCTTCACTTGTTCATGCGCGTAGACAACGCCCTTCCCCTATCACTGGCACCCCAACTACCTCATGCCCTCACTGGCCACTCCCCCCCGCACTCTCCAAAAAAATCAGCGCCTAACAGCTCTTCCTGCCCTCTCCTTATCCACACCTGAGAAACAGATTCAGCCACTCATCTACGCATCGTCCCCACTCGCCAAGCCTGCCTCGCAAAGTACGTCCCCACCCTTCATCGCGTCACCTCAAAACCAACCTTTCCTCATGTCCTCTTTCCCTTCCCAACGTGCTCATTAGCTCGCGCTCCTCACCGCATCACTTCTCCTCATCTTCCTTCCCTGCCAAACATCGCTAATTCCTCCGCCTCCACCCGCTGTAACTCGTAAAGCTCGCGGTAGTAGCCATCCCGTCTGATCAGTTCTGTGTGCGTCCCACGATCAACAACCCTCCCTTTGTCTAGCACAAGAATTGTGTTCGCGTCTTTAACTGCACTCACACGATGTGCCACAATAATTAACGTCACCCCTCCCACATACTGTCTCTTAGACACATCT
>JAOACZ010000092.1 GCA_026417575.1 bacterium
AGCCTGCGAAGACAGCGGTAGGTTTTGGTGGGAGAGCTTCGGGGCACCAGGGAGTGCGGGAGCGGTAACAGTAGACGCGACCAGGCTGAAAGGCGTCGAAGGCGGAGGAGCACTCATCGAGGGTGTTTTGGATTTGGCGGAGGAGAGGGAGGTGGGGAGAGACAGGCTGCCAATGGTGCTTGGGATCGAGGTGGAGCGTGAAAGTGAGTTGCACGGGATTCAGCTGAGTAGGGTCGAGGTAGGGGATTTGTGCAGCGGCACGGCGGACGAGGGCAATAAGCTTTTGTTCGACAAAGTTTGCCTCGGCGGGAAGGGTATTTGGAGGAGAGGAGTCGTTCATGGCGAGACGCGACGTACGAGGCATAGGGAGAGGGCGAACGTGATTAATGAAGAAGCCTCAGGGATGACAGAGACAGCGATGATGAGGTTCGCTTGTTGGCCGGCGGCGGCAGCGGAGAAGAGGAGGGCGTGTTCGCCGATGTCAGCCGGTTGCGGAGTCCAGGTGAACCAGCCAGTGACGGTAGGAGCTGGAGGTGGAGAGGAGAAATGAGGGGGATCGCTGCAAGTGAGGTGGACAGGGTCGCCATCTGGGTCGTAGGCGACGACGGGGAAGGATAGGGTGGAGCCGTAGTGGAGGAGGTGATGGTTGAGTGGAGAAAGTGATGGGGGGCGATTTGGTGGGGAGCCTGGGAGGAGGAAGTCCTTTAAGACGGGCATGTGTTGCATGCCGGGGACGTGGGAGTCGCCAGGAAGGACGGGAGGGGGTGGGGTAGTGTCGTGCCAGACGGCGGAGTCGAAGACAAGGCCGTAGGGGTAAGTGTAACCATCGATGGTCACAGGGACGTGATTAGAGTCAAGAGAGGGGTTTGGGAGGACATAATCGTAGGGTTTGGTGCGGGGCTCGTTAGTTTTGTCGTTGTTGTTCTTATCAACGGGGACCT
This sequence comes from bacterium, assembly GCA_026417575.1. Classification (GTDB taxonomy): domain Bacteria; phylum Auribacterota; class UBA3054; order UBA3054; family JAPLST01; genus JAOACZ01. The sequence continues at coordinate 942 of JAOACZ010000092.1, forward strand.
TTGAGTCACGGAGGATTGTTTTGAGTGTGGTGAGGGCGGGTTCGGTGCGGGAGTCGGTGTTGAGGTCAGCGGCTAGGACGACAAAATCGGACGATGGGAACATTCTGCGGATATGGTTGGTGAGCAGTATAGCCTGGTTGTTGCGGCCGCTGGCTCCGCCGCTACTCCAAAGGTGGGCGCTAACTATGTGGAGCATGCGAGGTCCGGGCAGGTCAATGGTAGCCCACGCGAAATCGCGGTCTGGAACGTATGGGTCGTCCCATTCACCGGCGGCGACGATGGGCCAGCGGCTTACGACGCCGTTAGGAATACTTTGGCTGCCTGGCTCAACGTAGAAGTAGAAGCCAGTGCCGAAGGCAAGATCGACGAGCTGGCGGAGGGTACCGTTGCGATAGTTAAACTCCTGAATACCGACGATATCGGGTTTGAGACCTTGGAAGACACGGATTCCGGGCTCTTCGTAGGCTTGGTAATTGCCGCTGGTGATGTTAGCGGACATGACGCGGCAAGTGACATCAGGGGACGAGGCGCCGTGGTAGACGATAAAAAGATTGGTTTGAGCATATGCAAGCTGACCTTGGGTATCTGAGGCGACTGCCGTGTAGCGGACAGTGCAGGCAGGGTGGAAGGTGGGGAGGAGGGCTTGGTAGACGATGCCGGTGAAGTAGTGGGCGAGAGTAGCTACTGAACTGGTCCACTCGTTTGTTGTGTAGAGGACAGATAGGTTAGAGATCGCGGCATACGAAGGTGCGACAGCGGCGAGGATAGTCACGGGCTGGCCATTGCTTGGGGTAGTGGTGTGGGCGAGCAAGGGTATGGTTGGAGTTGCGACGGCTGAGAGGGCTACGGTCGCGGATGTGGCAATGGAAGCAAGTGTGAATTTGTAAGGTTGCATTGAGATAATTGTAGCATATTTGGAGGGAGTGTTTTGCTACACTAGGGATATGATAGACACGCATTGTCACTTGACGGACGAGCCACTGTACGGTCAGTTAGAGAGCGTGTTGAGCCGAGCGCGTGGGTGTGGGGTGGATGGGTATGTGATTCCTGGCTACAATATGGAGTCGTGGCGACGCGCGCGCGAGCTGAGCGCGCGCTACGAGCGAGTGTGGATAGCGGTAGGTTTGCATCCGCTATTCATCGAAGAGGGGACACTTTCTCATGCTTTGGAGGAAATTGAGAGGGGAGGGATTATCGCAATAGGTGAGGTTGGCTTGGATTATATGGAAGAGGGTGTAGACAGGGTACTGCAGCGGCAGGTGCTGGTGGCGCAGTTGGAGGCAGCAAAGGTTGCAGGACTGCCGGTGATTTTGCATTGTCGGCATGCGCATGACGAGTTACTGGATGTATGCGAAGGATTTCGAGGATTGCAAGCAGTTTTGCACAGTTGTTCATGCAGCCACGAGCAGGTGAAGGGGTTTCTTGAACTTGGCTATTACGTTGGTTTTTCGGGGGGTGTTACGCGGGCTCAGACGCAGAAGGTGAAAAAATTGGCGAGTGCGGTACCGTTAGACCGGATTTTGGTGGAGACAGACAGCCCGTACATTGGGACAGCGAGGCATCCTGCACCGAGTTCGGAGCCGGGTGACTTGGTGGAGATTGTTAGCGCATTAGCGAGCTTGCGGGGGTGTAGCGCAGAGGAGATGGCGGCTATTGTGACGGAGAATGCGGTGCGTTTTTTTTCCCTGCGAGATGCGCGATGGTGAGGGAATAGGGTATAGCTGCAGTAGGAGTTGAGGTGTAGGAGGAGGCTGGGTTGGAAACTTGGTTGGCTGCAGGGGATGAGGAAGAGCTGAGAGAATCACGGCGTCGGGAAATTGAAGGTGGCGGAGAAGCTGCGAGCAGCCTCGATGCGGAAGGGCTTAGGACCGCCGGCGGGGAAGCGCACCATGAAGGGGCGTTGAACAG
>JAOACZ010000083.1 GCA_026417575.1 bacterium
CCCCCCCCCCCCCCCCCAACCCCCCCCGCCGCCCCCCCCAGCGCCTTCCCTAACGTGCTCGTAATTATGTCCACTTCCCCCATCAGCCCGTAATGCTCCGCCGTCCCACGCCCCGTCGCCCCTAATACACCCGTCGCATGACTGTCATCCACCATCACCAACGCCTCATACCGCCGCGCTAACGCCACTATCTCCGGTAACTTGCAAATGTCCCCCTCCATGCTAAACACACCGTCCGTCACAATCAGCCGCACCGCCGCATCCGCATGCTCCCGCAGCCGCTCTTCCAGCTCCCCCATGTCGCTGTGCCGATACACACACTTCTTCGCCGTCTTCGCTATCAAACGACAACCGTCAATTATGCTCGCATGATTCAGCTCGTCCGAAATAACCACCCCCTCCGCTCCCACTACCACCGGGATCACCCCCTCGTTCGCGTTCCAGCACGACACAAACGTCAGCGCCGCCTCCGCTCCCACCAGCTCCGCCAGCGCCTCCTCCAGCTCCCGATGAATCGTAAACGTCCCGCAAATAAACCGCACACTCGCCGTCCCCGCTCCATATGCCGCAAGCCCACGTTGCCCAGCCCCAATCACCTCCGCATGACTCGCTAACCCCAGATAATTGTTCGACGACAACACCAACACGCGCCCGTATCCTTCCATCTCCACCCACGCATCCATCGGCGTCTTCAAATACCGCAACCGCTTGTACGTCCCCGCTCCCTCCAACGCACGCATCGCCGCACTCAACTCCGCGTAAAATTCCGCTCGCGTCTTCATCGCCTCGCCCTCCAGTTCCTCACGTTTCTAACACCACCACCGCGCACGCTAACTCCTTCACGTGCGTCAGTGACACATGCACCCGCGTGATCCCCTGTTCCGTCGCAAACGCCGCCACCTGCCCCCTCAACTCCAAACGCGGCCGCCCGTTCTCTTCGTTCACCACCTCCACCTCCTGCCACCTCATCCCACCACCCCAGCCCGTCCCCAGCGCCTTAAACAACGCCTCCTTTGCCGCAAACCGCGCCGCAAAATGTTGCGCCGGATCATGCCGCGCCGCGCAGTACGCGCGTTCCCCAGCCGTAAAAACCTTCTCCACCAGCCCTTCTTCCCCCCCAATCCGCGCCGCAATCCGCGCCACTTCGATGCAATCTATGCCAACACCAAAAACCATCGCACCTAGTGTACCCATTCCGATTCTAACAAAACAGCTGGTAACTGTCAATAAATAAAAAGTATTGCAGCACTTATGCCACCTAACCACACCCCCGTGACAAACGAGAAACAACGCAGGGGCACCGGCCCCGGTGCCCACATTTTCAACACGAACCCCCCCGCGCACGCACCCAACCGCCCCAAACCGCCGTTTGCAATCGACAAAAAATGTTGTTTGAACGTGCGTGACGTCTCGGCGAACAATTTTCACGCGAAATTTGCGGGCACCGAGGCCGGTGCCCCTCCATCAAACGGATTCGCGTGAATTGCGCGGCGATGCGGATTCACACGCGATTGCGGGCACCGAGACCGGTGCCCCTCCATCAAATGGGTTCGCGTGAATTGCGCGGCGATGCGGATTCACGCGTGATTGCGGCCACCGAAGCCCGTGCCGGCCCATCATATGGCACGTCCCCCAATCGCGTGCCCACGATCACTCACGAACGTTGCGCCGCGCCCGGCAGCCCTCCATAAAACGCATGCCGTGGACTGCACACCGACTTGATTTCACGCTCCATCCCTAGCCGTGTGCTTTTCACTCCCTCCCCACCGCTTCCGCCCCCCCTTCTCCCACGTGAAACCGTTGACCGCATCGGCCCGATTTGGCTATAATCCACCCCGTGAACCATCAGAAAAGCTCACTCCCTGCACGCGTCCGGCTCTCATCGCCAACTCCTTCCTGTCACGCTCATGAGGCCGCTTCCTCCCCACGCCGCCTCCCCCTCTCGCTCACCACGCCATCCACAACGCAATCATCCACAAGGGTCACCCGCGCTGCGCTCCCGATTTCTCCGCCCCTCTCATCAAGCTCACCAGCGAGCTCGTCCCTCAAAACGCCTCACCCACGACTGAAATCCCGCCGCCCAGCCCGCCCACACCACGCTACTCCCGATAACCTCCCCCTCAGTCAAAACAGCATGGCCAGCAAAGGACACATCACACCCGATCCGGGCTCCCGGGCACTGCGCATTTCGCCCTTCCCGACATACTACCCATTCACGCGTCTCACATCTATGATCACTCGACCTCATTTCATACCTCTTCCCAATCTCACAGCGATACTTCCATGATGCAGCTCTCAACTCTTGAAAACTGGTTATGGGATGCGGCCTGCGCCATTCGCGGGCCAGTGGACGCCCCCAAGTTCAAGGACTACATCCTGCCGCTGGTCTTCCTTAAGCGCCTCTCGGACGTATTCGACGACGAAATCGCCCACCTTTCAGCGCAATTCGGCGACAAGAAGACCGTGTACGCGCTGCTGGACCAAGAGCGGAAACGTGGCCAGGTGCAATTGGTACGGTTCTTCGTCCCGGAAAACGCCCAATGGGATAAGATTTGCCGTCAGACCACAGGCCTTGGTCAATACCTGACCGACGCCGTGCGCTCGGTCGCACGCGAAAATCCGCGGCTCTCCGGCGTGATTGACATGGTGGATTTCAACGCCACCGCGGCTGGTCAGCGCATTCTTTCCGATGAACACCTCGCCGCGCTGATCCAGGTGCTCTCGCGTCATCGCTTAGGACTGAAGGACGTGGAGCCCGACGTCCTTGGCCGTGCCTACGAGTACCTGCTACGCAAGTTCGCCGAGGGTCAAGGGCAATCTGCCGGTGAGTTCTACACCCCGCGCGAGGTTGGCGTGCTCATGGCAAGGCTTTTGGAGCCCGAGCCGAGCATGACGGTTTACGACCCCGCTTGCGGGTCAGGGGGCTTACAAGCCTTTGACCTGGTGGTGGCTAATCCCATGGGGAACCAAAAGTTCCCGCAGGAACTCTACGAAAACGATCCCTACGAACGCTTCCGCTACGGCTCGCCGCCCTCCTCGGCTAATAAGG
>JAOACZ010000089.1 GCA_026417575.1 bacterium
AGATGTGTATAAGAGACAGGCCCCGCCGTGTGCCGTTCTGCAGCCCGACGTTCAGCACCATGTCTCCCGTTCTTTCGCTCCTACTGCTCCACACCAACTCAAGTCATGTCTCGTTCGACAATTTCCGTCCCTTATGATAAAATCAATCATCTAACCTCCTCTTCTAACCACTTTCTGAGCGCACCATGAACTCCACTCTCGTAACCTACCTCCTTTCCATCCTTGCCACCTCATCGCTCCTTGCTGCGCCCTTCACTCCTGTCGACCTACCTACGTCAGAATCTGGCCAGCCGCGAACCCGCTGCGCCTCCCTCGCTGGCACCACCGCACGTCTCTACTTCACTCGCTATTGGGCTGATACACTTCCCGGCACCTTCTGCCCCTTTTACGCCATCCCCATCTCCGCTACCTCTGCTACTCACTGGTCCACCCTTGCTCCGGTCCCAAAATTCGTCCAAGAGCCCCCTTCTTGGTTTACCACTAACTCGATGAAATTTTGGGCTGGTAACGGTATGTCATATGGCGACGTCGCCGGCCAGCCCTTCCTCTTTATCTTTGGCTCAATCGCCAAAGGCGGTACAGGCGAAGATATCGGCCGCGACCTGCTTGGCTACAACATCACCCTTGATGCATGGGATATCGTCACCAATCGCTACGACTCGGGCGGCGCCGATGCTGCCTGCACTTTTGTTGCAACCAACAGCATCTACGGCTACTGGACCGGCTGGACACCCATGCAACGTTGGGCCTGGGACAAAAATTCCCTCGGCGTCCTCCAGCAAGCCACTGTCGGCAGCTCCGCCCTTCATCCCGTTGATGGCACGCGCGTCGGCAATCTCGGCGTCTTCGTCATCTTCCAAAGCGGCCTTCCCTCTGCTAAGCTTATCACCCATTCCGCCGGCACTCTCGACAACCAGACTGTTCCCGTCACCCTACCCTGGAACGTTGGCATGGGTTGCGCCATTGAATATGTCCCGGCCTCGCTCTCTCTCTCTGGCCAGCACGAACTCTGGATCCTCCGCGGCGGAAGTGGCCCCAACACCGGCGACGGACAAGCTAATACTACCCCCACCGATGATCTCTGCATTCTTACCTTCACCAACACCCCATCCTCCATCGCCATCACTGGCCAGCGCACCCTTACTTTGCCCCTCCTCACAGGTGCTGAAGGCTCCGACATGGCACGCGTAAGCAACCTTATGTACTTCCTCCGCCATAACGGCGCGTCCAACCCAGAACTCTATTTCCTCCCTGTTACCTATCAGCCGCAAGATCCGCCCCTTACTCCCTGGCCCCTTAACGGCAACAACAAACAACGCCAAGGCTGGTACACTAACGGCTGGCCTCTTACCACCGCCAAGCTTGTCTGGTCGAACAAATGGCAAGTCGGCACCGGCATCTGGGGTAGCGGCGCTGCCGGCGCCGAACGCTTTTACATGGCCGTTGATCCCGCAAGCAACAGTTGGGACCTCCTCTGCCTCTCACTCTCTAACGGTGCTATCTTGTGGGGCGCAAATCTGATGGACTGGGCCAACGGCACCCCCGCTCTCTCCCACAACCGCGTCTACATCGGCGATAACGCCGGCTTTGCCTACTGCCTTGACAAACTCACCGGCGCCCTCATCTGGAGCAACTTCCTTGGCGCGGGCTCCTGTAACGGCGGCGTCCTCCTCCACAACAACCGCGTCTACATCGAAGCAGATGGTAATGCCGGCGGCACCTTCTGCCTCGACGCAGATTCTGGCTCCATTCTCTGGCATAATAACGAGGCCACAAACGCTGGCACGTGGTCCGGAAACGGTCCGTCCCTCAGCAAAGATGGCAAATCCATCTACGTCCACACCGAGGGCGACCCGGGTGGCCAAATCTTTGCCATAAATGCCCTCACCGGCTCCACCGAGTGGCGCCGTGTCTTCGCCAGCGGCTGGGGCGGCCAAGAACCGATTGTGGACAACGCCGGTAATCTCTACTGTGCTGTTGACGGTCTTACTGCGTCTGACGAAAATGATTTCCTCATCAGCCTCAAACCCAATGGCCAAACCAACTGGTACTTCAACCTCGGCATGCATAACGCTTGGTTCCATGGCGGCTATGCGCTCAGTCCTGACGGCTCCACTATCTATTGCAGCCGTCGTAGCGGTGGCGGCGCCACCGGCATCGGTCTCACCGCCATCAATACCGCCACCGGAACCAAAAAATGGGATCTCGCTTGTGGTGATACGTTCGGCGGCTGTGTCGTCGGCGCAGGGAACATCATCGTCGGTGTCTTCCAACACGGCAGCGGCGCCGCCGCAAAGGGCATTCGCGACGACGGTGCCACCGGCACTGTCATCTGGACCATCCCCCTCGATCCGCAAGACAATAGCTGGTCTTGGCCAGCCATCCTTAGCAACGGTGACGTGGTCGTCCAGACTGAGTACGGCACGATCGCTCGCATCACTCGGAAAACGCCCGCTCCGCCTATCGGTTGGTGCAATCTTCAGTGGCCCTACACCCTGACTGTCTACAACACCAACGCCCCCGGCATCTCTGATGTTGTCTATGGCCAAGTCTGGATCCCCGGCGCCACGGAATCACCAGGCGCCACCCCCGGCCTCTATGCCTGGCTCGGCTACGGGCCTACAAATGACTGGCCTAATGCCCCGTCCTGGTCTTGGATTCCTGCTGCTTTCAATGTTCAAGTGGGCAACAACGACGAATTCTCTAATCGTTTCACTATTAGTCAGTCCGTGCCTGCCGGGACCTACGCGTACTGCTTCTATTACGAGTACCACACCAACGACATCCCCAGCACCGGCTACGGCCAAAAAGATGGCGGACCCAAATCACTCGCGACCTACAGCCCTGCCCAATCTGGCATTCTCACGGTCATCCCAGAACCTATGCTTCCTATCGCCCTCGGTGTCATGGTGTTCTTCTCGGTGCGTCGCTCCGTGCGCTTCCTAAGCCCGTGCGATCCCCCCACGTCTCACCCTGTGAAACGCTGACAACCGTCTAATTCTTACACGCGAGGTTACCCATGCAAGATCTTACTAACCATCTGCAGCAAGCCTCATCACCAGCTCAGCACCTCAGTAAGGACGAGATCACTTGGGCTACTCTTTGTCACCTTGCCGCGCTGGCTGGCTTTATCATCCCCTTCGGTAACCTGCTCGGTCCCCTGGTTGTCTGGCTCGTTAAGAAAAACGAATTCCCGTTTGTTGACGAACAGGGCAAGGAGGCCCTTAATTTCCAAATCCTGGTCACGATCGCTCTTCTCTTAGCCTCTCTCACCCTTTTCATTTGTGTGGGCGTTGTGCTCGTTCCTGCGGTGGCAATTGCTGCCTTGATTTTTGTGATCGTCGCAGCTGTAAGAGTCAGTAACGGCGAAAATTACCGCTATCCGATCAACTGGCGTGTGATTAAGTAAGTACCATCGCCTTCCGCCATTTCCTCTCACCTATGCGCGGTTCCCCCGCGCCGGTGCGCCAAGGCACGCGTCTTGCTCCCTAGTTATCACTGACAAAGCTCCGTGCTCACGGCACGTCGCGGAGCTTTCTCGGCACCTGCGCGGCTCCCATCTTCGCCTTCCAAACGGGAAAAATCCACACCGCAAGGCCGACTGCCGGCTTGGATACAGTCACTGCTTGGCATCGCACCTACTCTACGCACATTGCCAGCACGGACCAGCGTCAGCACGGTGCACCTCCGTGATACACGAGCGGAGGTGACTTCGTGTACATCCCTGCCTCCTGAAAAGTCTTTCTCCTCTGTTGTTGAGCTCACGTGACGAAGAGCACGTATCCACCAGAACGCACCGGTTGCTATGGTTTTGTATGCGCGTGGCGCTGTGTGGGTACACACTGCCCAAGAAGCCGTGGTCTTCTTGGCTCAGCAGTAGCAAAAAACGCGCCGATTTGATATACTAGACTTGCTGTGCCGCAGGGCTTAACCGCCGTGGCAAGTGCTCTATGACTGCCACACTGTCAACAGATATTCGCTTGCAGCAAGCGCAAATTCTCGCGCCCCAGATGCAGCAGTCACTCAAAATCCTGCAGACACCAACGCAGGAGCTCCAAGCCCTTTTGGAACAACAATTGGCGGTCAACCCGGCCCTGGAAGAGTACGATCCCGCCTACGAAAACGAATGGGGAGAGCTAGAACAATTTGATCCCGATGCTCAGGACGTCGCGGAAGCCCTAGAGGAACGCAGCCGCTCCCTCGTAGAAGACAAACTCGAGGTTGCCGCGCTTGGCGATACCCCAGAGCGCGCCATGGAAAAAGAGCTCGATCACTTGAATACCGTAGACGACGAGTGGAATGAATACTATCAGGTTCACGAACGCTTACGTGGCGATGAGGTGGTAGAGCGCGTCGCGTACTACGAGCCAGGAGCGTATGACGACGAACAGTACCAGTACCGGTTGCAATCTATTACCAGCGAAACAACACTCGCAGATGATTTGATGCAACAATTTCGCAGCTGCGACCTTACCCCGCATGAATTGGAAGTGGCGGAGTATATCGTCGGATGCCTTGACCATAATGGCTTTTTGCGCGAGAGCACGGAGGAGCTCGCACGCGCAACCAATTCCTCACCCGAGACGGTCGACAAACTCATAGGCTTACTCTGGACCTTCGAGCCCCCAGGTATCGGCGCGCGTGACGCACGTCACTGCCTCATGCTACAGCTCGAACGTGCTGGTAAGACCGATTCCCTCGGCTACCGGCTCTTGCGTGACTGGAGCGAGGAGCTCGCACGCAACCGTTGGCCGGTGATCGCACGCAAGCTTGGCGTAACCATCGAGGAGATTGCCGCCGCCGTACGCGACTTGAGTAAGCTCGACCCTCGGCCTGGGCGTGACCTCAATGTGCGTACCGCGCCACCTATCCGCCCAGATGTCATCGTCACACGCAGCGAGGATGGCACCTACCGCGTCGAATCAAACGACAGCCTCCTGCCCTACGTGCGCATCAATCCCAAAATCCGCGCCAATCTGAAAAATCGTGTGTACGACCGCGCAACTGCACAGCAATTACGGCGCCACATACGCGAGGGCGAAATGCTGCTCGATAACATCGCTTTTCGTAAGCGCACCATCTTGGCGGTGGCGGAAGCCATCGTCGAGGCCCAGAAAGAGTTTTTTGATGAAGGCCCAACGCGCTTGCGGCCTCTCAGCATGAAAGAAATCGCCGAGAAAGTGGGTGTTCATGAAGCCACTGTTAGCCGGACTGTTAATGGGAAATACATGGATACGCCGCAGGGGCTGTTTGAAATGCGCTACTTCTTCAGTGCCCACGTCGGAGATCATCAGGGACACGACGTGTCCTCACGTGCCATTCAGGCAAAACTGAAGGAGTTAATTGACAATGAAGACAAACATGCCCCCTACAGTGACCAAAAGCTAGCACAATTACTCAAGGAGGCTGGTTTCCCCGTGGCACGCCGTACGGTTGTGAAATATCGGATGGCCATGAACATTCCCGACTCGCGCCAGCGCAGAGAGTTTGTCTAGCGGCGCAGTGCAATGAGCAAGCGCGTAAGGTGCATCTGGCTGATCAGCGTGGCGGGATGGGCTGCTGTGCTCGCCGCACGCGTGACGGAGCCCGGGGGATTGTCACCAGCTGCTGTCTCTTTGCTCCATAAAGGCATCTTTCATTTGTACAACCTCGAGTTAGACCAGGCCGAGCAGTGCTTCGTTCACGCTGGCGAACTCGCCAGTAACCATCCGGCTCCCTACGTTTATCTTGCAGCAGTGTTGATATCCCGGGCAATGTGTGAAGGTGGCTCGGAGGACCTACACAACGCCACGAAACGCTGCCTGCAACGCGCCATAACTGTATCCACAAGTGCAACCGCTCACCCATCACCGTGGGCTGAAATGTACCACGGCGCGGCGTGTCTCCTCTTGGCGCAACAGTGTGGCCTCAGTGGAAGTTATCTTGAGGGCATGCGACTACTCAAGCAGGCAACTGTGCGCATAGAACGCGCCACGCACGCCCCGGATACGTGCGCAGATGCCGGGGTACTCCTCGGCGCCTATCAGTTTTTTGCTCACGCCACACCGTGGTTCGCGCGCCATTTCGCAGGGGTGCTCATATTGCCTCCGGATGTCCGCGCAGGCCTGCGCCAGCTTGATGCGGGTGTAACCGACGCCGTCATGCTACAGCCCGAAGCGCTGATGCTCGCCTGCCTCGCACACGCTTGGAGTGGCAACCATCTACGCGCTCTCGAACTGGCTGTAACTCTCACCAACCGCTTCCCAGCAAATCCTCAGTGGGACCTGTTGTTACAGTACGTCCTGGTGCACCTCGGTAACTACGACGCGGCACTCGCGTCCGCAACTACCACGGTGCTTCGACTGGAAACATCCTCCCAACCACTCGTGCGCGCACTGCTGCCTGATCAACACTACTGGTGCGGCGTCATTTACGCCGCAGTGTCGAACTACCCTCGCGCAGTAACGCACTTCGGTGCTGCAGCAGCTTTCGCCAGCCGCAAGCACTATCTGCGCGCCTGGGGCCTCTTGCGGCAAGGTACTATGCATGACCTCCTCGGCGAGCGAGAGGCTGCGTGCGCATGCTATCGGGCTGCCGTCGGCCTCCAGCATGCCTCGTACAGTGTGCGTGCGTACGCTCGCCAATTCCTCCAGGAACCCTACGCCGGACAGCCACTCGAATGATCCCTGCCACCCAGATCATCACAAGCGTCCACAACCCGCGGATCAAGTGGTACGCGCGCTTGCATAAGCGCCGTGTTCGTGCTAGCGAGGGGCTCTGTTGGGCGGAAACACGACGATGTGTGGCTATGGCGCTAGCCTCACCGTGCCGCGTTCTGGAGGTGGTCGTAAGCATGGCAGCATCTGAGGAAGCACGTACGCTGGCCGAGCAGGCTGCCACAGCAGGTTATCCTGTCTTGTTTGTTGCCGACACCTGTTTCCGCAAAGTCTCCGCGTTGCGCCACAGCGATGGTATCGCCGCAATTGTAGAAGTACATATTCATCAGGACTTGCCTCCCTCCGACGAACAACCTGTGATTGTCACGTGGCAGTTACAAGACCCGGGCAACCTCGGCAGTATCGTGCGCAGTGCGACAGCCATGGGATGCCGCCGAATTGTAACAGTGGAACCTAGTGTAGACGCCTTGCATCCCCTCTGCATTCGCGCCACCGCTGGCACACTCTTCTTGAGCAAGATTTGGCAGCTTGACGCCGCTGAGGCACGCGCCTGGCTGGCGGCACAATCACCCCGTGTCGCGGTGCTTTCAGCGCGCGGGACTATTTCACTCCAGTGCGCCGCCGCCACACCTCCGCAAATTCTCCTCGTCGGCAATGAAGCACGCGGCGTGCCCGACGACGTTACCACTGGTATGCATTCCGTCGCGATCCCAATGGCTCCTGAAGTGGAATCGCTTAACGTCAACGCCGCTGCAGCGATTGCTTTGTACACCCTGTGGGGCAGCAGGCTGCCACGCACTTCACCACAGGATCAGTAATCATGATAGTGTTCCATCACCACGCGCAGGTCCTCGAAGTGCCCGACGCAAAAACCCGTGCTCGCCTCTGGCGGTTACAATGTATACGGCGTGCCGTCATTCTGCAGTTGGATGACAGCCGTTGGCTTGTGCACGCCCGCGATGTCCGCCAAGTGCTCCACGCCTGCGCACGTGCAGGCGTCACAGTACGCATCCACACGTATGGCGAGTGATGCCGTCGTTCAAACCTTGCTTCACGACGTCACGCGGTCCCTCAGGCCCATGTTTGCGCACTGGTTGCCTGCAACTCAACTGCGGCACCGCAAGGAAGAGCAAGTACTCCTCTACTTACAAGCTCTCACCGATAGCACGCGGCGGGCGCGTGTCCTCGAGCGCCTCGAACCCGCGGCACGTGCACTGCTGACACGTTGCGCAGCAAACGAGGGTCAATCACCAATTGGCGTACTGCTCGCACGCACCTCGAGCGCCGGGTATGATGTAACGCCCGCTACGCTCGCTTCGTTACATTATTGTGGGTGTGCATTTCTTGACTCACCCGTCTATTGGCCGAGAGGCACAGCATGGACTCTCGAACACACCCATCAGGGCGTCATAGTTCCAGTGGCGATAGCCACGGCATGTTCAGTAGATGAACGCATCCCTCTTCACATCCCGCGCTGTCAAACACACATGCCCGCTGACGCTGATTCTGCGGCAGTTCGTAGCGCTGCGCTAATAAGTGAATGCCTGCAGGCTGTCAGTGACGGGGCCATCCGCATGACACAAGACGACGTATTCGCAGTGCGTACGCAACGTCTGTTGGCTGACTTATGGGCGCGCCACGGCTGTCACACTGCTCCCTCCGCACAAATGATCTGTGCGTACCTGCGTTCCGCTGGTATCGTGCAACGCGAGAGCAACGGTGCTCTCGCACCCACCGCCTCCTTCGCATCTGAGCGCGAACGGCCCGTGCTGGAGCACCTCGCCGCGCTGCTTGAGTACGAGCTAACCTCGTTAGGTGCAACTATCAAGGAAGCGACCACGTATGGGTTTTCTCCACGAGCCTACGTGGCTGATACGCTCAAAAGCATGTTACTTCCGCTCAGTCCGGGCGAGGGCATTCGCGTGGCTGAATGCTGTGAGCTTGTGCATGCGCGGGCCCACGCGATGTCTCGAGGCGGAGGTGGCGTACGCGGGTGGAACTGGCCCCGTAGTACCCAACCCATTCCGTCCCAACCAGCATGGAATGCCCTCGTACGTGACCTGATCGAACGCCTGTTCTCTCCCTACGGCGTTCTGGCAATATGCGAACATTGCCCTCAAGGGCCCTGTGTGGTGCTCACCGACTTCGGTCACTTCTGGTTGCACGGTACCACGGCGCCACGCCCACCGCACGAACATCAGCAGCTGATCGTGCAACCAGACTTCACTGCAGTCCTCACTCATACCGGCCCGTGGGATCGCACCGCGCACGTCTTGCGTATTTTCGGCAGCCAGCACGGCGATCACAACGTCAGTACTTTTCGTTTTACTCGTGAACGGGTCCAAGCCGCCGCACGCCACGGTCATAATGTCCAGGAACTCCTTGCCTTGTTGGCCGCCCGCGCCACGTACCCCGTGCCAGACAACGTGCGCATCACATTGCAAGAATGGGGCAACCCTGCCACAGACGCGCTCCTCCATCGGGACGCCAACCTCCTTAGCTTTGACTCACGCGACGCACGCGACGCGTTCCTTCAACGCCGTGTCTGCGCTGCTCAACCGCTGGGTGAACGCTTCGCCTTATTGTCTGTGCCAGAACGCGTGGCACTGGATGTAATGCAACAACTTGGAGCTCTCCCCGTCGATTACGCCCAGCCACCTGTCGCCGGCCTCGCAATCCTTCCTGACGGGACGGTCAACAGCCCAGCAGTGTGCGACCTCCGTATCGCCGCGCTGCGTGACGCCATCGCTGTGCCCATCCCCCCCTCCCCAGAGCGCCCCGAAACTCACTGGCGCGTCTCCGCTCGCCGCGTCCAATCATGCCAAGATCCGGCCTTCCTCTTCCACCAACTCGCCCGCCTGCCCGGTTCACCTCTTCCACTCGTCACTCGCTTGTATCTACTTGTGCTGCTAAAACTTGTCCCCCGCGACGCTCAAGACAAGTACATCGTCATCGATACGCTCCCAACAGCCACGTGGACAAGACTAAAACAGCGCATTTCTTGGCGCACTGCTGTACTTTTTGACGGAACGCCTTCAATCGCTGTAATTGCACCAGCGCATGCCCAAACTGTTCGCGTTGCCTGTGACTCACTTGCTATTCATGTTCACGAACTCTCCCTCAACCCACCACCGTTCCAGACCTACGAGTAACTCTTCATGAACCCCGCGAATCCTTGCATTGTACAAAGTGATCGCACCGTGCTGGTGGAAGTCAATAATCCACGCTACGCCGAAGCCCGTGATCAGCTCGCGTTGTTTGCTGAGCTCGAAAAAAGCCCAGAGCATATTCACACTTACCGAATCACTCCGCTCTCAATATGGAATGCTGCCGCCGCAGGTATGCCAGCCGAACGCATGATTGATGTCCTACGCACGTACAGCAAGTTTCCCGTGCCCGAAACACTCTGTCATGAAATCCTCGAACTCGCCAGCCGCTACGGCCGTCTAGTGTTAGAGCGGCAAGATGTGGCTCTCGTCCTCAGGGTACAAGATGACATCCTAGCCCGTCAGTTAGCACACCACGGCAAGTTGCGTGGCCTACTGGGAGCTCCATGCGGCCCACGCGCTTTTCACGTGGAACTACGCCATCGCGGCGAGATCAAACGCGCGCTCACTCAGTTGGGTTTCCCAGTCAAAGATCTCGCCGGGTACACGGCAGGCGCCCCCCATCCAATCGCTTTACGCACAACGACCGCTTCAGGGCAACCCTTCGCCTTGCGCCCGTATCAGCGTGACGCCGTTGACAATTTCTACCAAGGCGGCGGGGTGGAGGGAGGTTGCGGAGTAGTTGTCCTCCCCTGCGGAGCTGGCAAAACCATTGTCGGTATGGCCGTCATGGCGCGCCTCCAGGTACAAACGTTAATCGTCACCGCAAATATCACCGCACTGCGCCAATGGCGCGATGAACTCCTCGATAAGACCACGTTGCAACCAGCTGACATCGGCGAATACTCCGGCGAACAGAAAACGATCGCGCCTATCACACTTGCTACCTATCAGATCCTCACCTACCGCCCCGACAAGTCAAAGGACTATTTCCCCCACTATGACCTGTTTTATCAACGCGACTGGGGCCTCATCATTTACGACGAGGTCCATCTCCTCCCGGCACCTGTCTTCCGTATCACCGCAGATCTGCAGTCAAGGCGCCGTCTCGGCCTTACCGCGACTCTCGTGCGTGAGGACGGTCGCGAGGTCGACGTCTTCAGTTTGGTGGGCCCAAAACGCTACGACATGCCATGGAAGGAACTCGAGGCTCGTCAATGGCTAGCCGTTGCCTTATGCACAGAACTGCGCGTTCCCTTGGATGAGCGCGATGAACTCGAGTACGCCGTGGCGGGCGACCGCCAACGTTTCCGCATCGCGTCCGAAAATCCCCGCAAACTTGCAGTTGTCCGCGGATTGCTCACACGTCACGCCGGTGGTCGTGTCTTGATCATCGGCCAATATCTCGCGCAACTGCGTCACCTTGCACGTGAATTACGTGCACCCCTGATCACTGGCCAAACTCCCCAAAGCGAACGCGAACGCCTCTACGCACAGTTTCGGTCCGGTAACCTCCCCGTGCTAATCGTCTCCAAAGTGGGCAACTTTGCTATCGATCTCCCTGATGCCAACGTCGCTATTCAAGTCAGCGGTACCTTCGGCTCGCGCCAGGAAGAGGCACAGCGCCTCGGCCGTATCCTCCGCCCCAAACCAGGCGATAATCATGCCTACTTTTACACCATTGTCAGTCACAACACCTGCGAACAAGAATTCGCCCTCAAACGGCAGCTGTTTCTTACTGAGCAAGGCTACCGCTATGCAATTGAAGACGTCGAGATTCCCCCTACATGACTCCCTCACACGTACCACCTCTCAACGTATTCCTTCTAACTATCGACATTACACAACCCCATTCGGTCCCACAACCACTCCGTTGGCTGCACCTGCGCAAGCAATCTCCTCACACGCGTTGTTTGCTTAACGGTACCTGATCCCCGCACACAAGCCAAACAGCTCACCGCATCTACGGACTTCCCCTCGTCTGGAACATGTACCAGTTATTTCTGTCCCTTCTAAATCTCGGCAGTATCTGCCCCCACACAGGCCGGCACTTTCGCTGGTTTCCCGGATCTCCCGGTTTCGCGAGCTTAACTGGTCTCCCTAGAAGCAATAGAGCCAGCGCTGCTCCTTACTAGCTTCGATACGCGAACGCCGAAAACTCTTTCGCACCCGCACCGCTGCATGTCACTTCGCACACCCTCTCACACAGTCAACTCTTCTTCTCAGCCCGCAACTTTCGATCAGCGACACCTAATATAGTTGCGGCGCCCCCGCACCTAGCCAGTTCCGAACAAAAGCCAAACCGCCGCTTATAATGCTACGGCCAAACCTTCCTCTGCATGACTGTCCTCCGACACGCACCGTGTGTTTCTTGCCATAAGCTAGCACGTCCTCTCATGCATCCTATCCTTTCCACCGCTGGTACCATTGTGGTTAACCTCTCATCCGTGAGACGCTTACCTACTTTCAACGTCGTGTCGTGACCTGCGTCGCGTCCCGCGCATCTTTCCAGACAAAAGTAAAGCGTATGCACCCATCTCCACACTCCCGACACGTTTCTTATTCCCAAACTCTTAGACGCCTCAGTTACACATCGTGTACCCAGTCCTCTCTCAGTTAATATCCCACCCACCTCCCCGCAGTTTTTTGCTACAATAGCAACAAGGCATAAGGTACGCCTTGTTATGGCACGTGATCTCACCCATCTCCCGCCCGATGACGCCCGGCTAGTCGCGGCGTTTCGGCGCGAAATTGCTCATCGCTATAGCCCCCTTGCTGTTCGCTTGGGTCATTGGATTGTTGATCTCTTTGTCAAGCCTTGCTTCTTCTCTGATGTCCTCGTCAACGGCCTCGAACACTACCTCTCTGTCCCCCCCGGCACGCCAACTATTATCAGTTCCTTGCACAAGAGTCACCTGGACTACATCCTGCTCGGACTGGTCCTACGCTCTCATGGCGTCAACCGCCTCCCCGCTACCATCGCCGGGAAAAACTTGTTTCACGGCCTCTTCCGTCACCTCCTGCCTTTGCTTAAAGGCGTGTGCCTCGATCGCGTGCGGGCCAATCCTGCCAACCTTCGTTCTCACGAAAACCTTCTCTACTTGTCTACTTTCTACGATTACATCATGAAGGAGGTTATCGAACGCGGTGATGCCGTGGTGATATTCCCCGAAGCAGGCCGCTCCTATGACGGTCGGGTTCTCCCGCTTACCTTAGGCGTCTTCGGTATCGCAAAACGTGCCCTGCAACTCCCAGAACACCGCGTGGCCATCGTCCCCGTGAGTATCTCCTACGATCGCGTCACGGAGGATGCTCGCTTCAACGGCTTGCGTCAGCAAAAGCAGATTAGCCGCCGCGCCTATCGCGCCCACGATAAAGGCGCCTTCTATGAACACGCTTTTTGGCAGCCACGCGGCGCCGCTTATGTCGATTTCGGTCCCCCTATGTTCCTTACTGACGTTCGCCGCATGGACGAACTAGAAAGCGAGTTGCGTACCCGCATGGGTTCCCTTGTTCGCGTCACTTCCACCGCCCTGGTCTGTCGCGCCCTCGTCAACCGCGATTCTTCTCCCTGGGATCACGTGCTCTCGCACATCGCTCGTGACCGCGGTATCATCCGCGCTCGTAGCCTCCTCACCGGCAACGGCGTCCAAAATGGTGACCCCGCGCAGGTCGTTGCCCACGCTCTCCCTCACCTCGCTAACCCACGCCGACGTCGCGACATCCTCCGCATCGAAGGTCCGCCTCACGCACGCCTCTTCCGTGTCGTCCGCCCCGACGTTGTCTCTTACTACGCCAACACGGTCGCTCACTTATTCCCCCCAGATGCATAAAATGGAGGTACCTATGTTCCGCCGTCTCCTCTCCTTCATGCCGCTTTCCCTCCTTGCTTCCTGCACCACCGGCCATGCCGACCACCAAGCTCAGCCACCTAACTGGGACGCACTCCGCGCTCGCATGGTCGCCACTCAAATCGAGCGCCGCGGCGTCTCTGATCCGCGCGTCCTCGCGGCAATGCGCACCGTGCCACGCCATGAATTTGTCCCCACCTCCCTCCGCGATGAAGCCTACGAAGACTACCCCCTCCCCATCGGCTTCGGCCAGACCATCTCACAACCCTACATCGTTGCTGCCATGACCGAAGCCCTTCAACTCCGCCCCTCTGACAAAGTCCTCGAAATCGGCACCGGCTCCGGCTATCAAGCCGCTGTCCTCGCCCTCCTCGTCAGTAACGTCTATTCCATCGAAATCATCCCTGAACTCGCTCAACGCGCCGCCACCGACCTCGCCCGCCTCGGCTACACTAACGTCCATGTCCGCGCCGGCGATGGGTATGCCGGATGGCCCGAGTTTGCACCCTTTGACGCCATCATCGTTACCTGTGCTCCCGAGCAAGTCCCCCAGCCCCTCGTCGCTCAGCTCAGCGAAGGCGGGCGCATCGTTATCCCCGTCGGCGGCCGCTGGGGCCAGACCCTTGTCCGCCTTACCAAACGCGGCAAAAAACTTGAACGCGAAGACCTCATGAGTGTCATTTTCGTCCCAATGACCGGTGCCGCCCAAGATCGAGCTGACTAGTATCAGAGTGCCTAAAAATTTCCTGTCTCCTCCCACCCCCCTCACCCATTCCCTTGCCGTACCCTGCGGCACGCTTCCTCATCATCCGTAACCTGCCTTCCGAGACTGGCCAGCCCCTTCCAAACCACTCACTCCTCTATCATCTCCAATAGCTCCTGCACCAAGTTCGTCTGCCCACTTGCGCGTAACTCCAGAAGTAGACGTTCCTCCCGCAAAATGCGCCGCAGCCGCAATCGATCAAGTTCCGCCGCTTTTCGCAAAAGCGCTACCCCTTCCTCTGGCGCGCGCCGCGCAAACGCCAACGCCGCTCGGCTAACCCAGTATCTGAACTCCTGAGGAGCAGCCGCCGTAAGCAGACTTAAACACCGCTCCACCCCTGTGGCGTCCTGCTGCCTACTGTAAAACTCTGTCAAAGGTTCTAAGATGTCTACTCGCCCCGTCGCTCGCTCCAGCAACGCCGCAGCGTTCGTTTGCGCACCCCCTACATCTCCCAAGATCTCCAAAAGCTCCACCCGCCGCAACAAATTCGACAGTACGTCCGCCCCACCTCCACGCACACGCTCCTCCACCTGCGCCAATTCACGTGCAGCCGCTCGCACACGCTCACAACGCTCCAACCACTCCTGTGCCAGCGGGTCCTCAAATACCTCCCCCGCCCACCGCTCCGCCACCCGCACCGCTTCATCATACCGCCCCGCTCTAAGCAGCGCCTGTGCGTAGCGCACATACACTTCCCGCTCATCCCTCCCCATGCTTATTGCCACCTCGAATAACTGAGTCGCACTGTCCTTCTCCCCTCGCTGCCACCAATAACTTCCTTGCGCTGCGCATTGCCGTGCCAACACCCGCCGCACTGCCTTCCAATCCTCATCCTTAGGCCATCCGCTACTTCCACGCGCTACCTCCCCCCACCACCTCATCCCGCCATACGGCGTCCCACATTCGCTTACGTTGGTCCCGTACCAAAAGAATGGCCCTCGCACCACCACCGCCGGATACAAACGCGCATTTTCATACCCTTCCTCTACCGCAATCGACCACATACTGTTGCTTTGACACACCTCCCCAGCCAAGCGCGCATTGATCCGCGCTACCACCTCCCGCCCTCGTATGCGTATAGGCAGCACCCCACTCGTTTCAGGTATCACCCCAACCCCCGCGTACCCCCGTAACTCCTCCCGCACTGCTGCTTGAATCCGCTCCACATCCGGCAACCATACCCGCGTGCCATACCGGGCCCGCATCGCCTCGTTCATCGCACTGTCGGCCAACAAATTCTGGCTCACAGGCAGGATATCCGAGCGCACGTGCCGTACCCCGGTCGCATACAAACTCAAAAGATACATCACATCCGTGCCACACATGAACAACGTATTCGACGGCATCGGGCATAGCTCCATCCCTAGTAACGTCCGCGCTGCCCGTGACTCCGGATGCGGCACCACCCCACTACCAATAACCGCTCGCTGCAACAAACGCCTGTCATTCAGCCCAAGCGCATGGGCGTGCAATACAGCCTGCAACGCCCATGGCCCTGCCCGCGCCTGCAATAAGTATTCCACCAACACCCGCCCACACTCCGCAAGCATCGCTAGCTCCCCACCCCGTGCCCCCACACACCGTCTCTGCCACCGACGACTCGCACGCTGCAACTCCACATAATCCGCTAAGCGCCAGTACGGCGGTGCTAACTCCTCTCGCACCCGCTGCAAAATCGCGTCGGCCAACGTTCGGTCAAAAAATTCCGGCATCAATGCTTGCCCATCATATACCACCACACCCCCTTCGGCATACCCTCGTGCACCAATTACTTCCCCCGCACTACTGTATTGCCATTCCATCCGATACGCGCCAAATGCATTCGTCGCCGGCCGCCCATGCGTGTCTAACGTCAAGCTCTCTACTATCCGCCCGTCAGACGTATACACAAACCGATACTGACTAACCCCAAACCAGTCCGTCGTGCGCGCTGTTTCACTAGCCCAGTACGTCACGCTCAGCCATTCCCCCTGCATCCCACGCTCAAACGTCACCCGCGCTATCCCACTTACCCCACCCCAAAGCATCCCTTCCTCATTGTAGTAACTCACTGACGTCGTAAACCCTCGTCCGTCATACGTGAATTCCTTCCTATGCACCAATTGTTCATCGGACGAGGCTTTTCCCTCATCCCAGTAGCTTAGCCACGCTACCCGCCCACCCCGATACCCAATCCGCATTTCTGTCCACGGGAACCCCCGTTGCACCCGCGTCGACCTACACCAAATCCGCCTCACTCGCCCATCTCCGTCATACTCCAGCTCATACGTCACCCCACTCGGGGTAACAATCTTTGACGGTCTCTCATCCCCCTCCTCGTAGCGAAAAAGATATCCATGCGTCGGCGCCTCCCCCTGCGGTGGCTGCATCGGCGCCAAACTACCTTCCTCGTCCCGCCGACTCAATTCCACCAGCCTGCCCCCCACGTAGCGACAACGCCAGTGCGACACCCGCGCGGCTACCAACGGGTCCAGCAACTCTTGCGGCTGTGGAACTACGCTCGCCGCACCCAAGTTCGGTGCCAAAAGTGCCGCCGCAAATACCGTTCCGTTGCTCGGGAGCTCCCCCTGCACCGCCGCCCAGCCCCACCTCACCAGGCCTCCCTGCAATATCACAACAACGCTGACCAGCAGACGCACTGCACTCACCACTCCCCCGTGCCCCCAATCTTCCCTGTCGCCCACCTTACCCCACGACCTCAAACGCTCGCTAACACCAGCACCCAGTCCTCGGCACTCGGTGGAATGAACATCGTGCTCTTCCATGGTTCTACCTCTACTTCCCCACCCGCATGGCGCTCGCCCGTCCGCGGATCATACCACGTCGCCACCACTCGCGGCCCTTTCAGCAAATATGTCCGCAGCGTCGCCGCCTTCCCCGCCGGAAAATACACCAACCCGTATTCCCCTCCCGGCCCTCGACTCGCCGCAACGTAATCCGGCCCCGTGCAATTCGGTGGCTCCACTAACGACGGGTCCGGTACCCGGTCAAAATACGGCCCACTCTCAATCAGCGCCCGCGCATGTTGCATCTGCCCACTCCCCGGCAACCGCATAGCCTCATACCACGGCAGCATCGCCCCCACCATCGGTGTGAGCCCCTCGCGCCACATCTGCCATATTTCATTGCACCCGTACGTGTGCCCACACGCCCCGCTGAAAAGCGCCCAGTAGCAATACCGCCGTACGTGGATCGCACCCAAACGCGGATTCCTTACGTCAAATCCATGTGGTATGTTCTCATACCCCGGCTCCCCGTCAATCACCGGCTTCACCGGCACACGATTGTAATCCACCGCCACCGACGTATAATTGTCTCGATACAACGTGTGCCCGCTCTGAATCATATTAAAGTCTAACCACGGCGCCTCGTGAAAATACATCGCTGAGCTGTACTGACCAATTGGATGAAACGTTATCAAATGTCGCCCACCATCCCCTTCGCGCAATCCCGCGGCCATCCCCTCGATTATCTGTCGCTCTTCTTCGTCCCCCACAAACTTGTCCCCGCCTAAAATCCATACAATCGCGGCGTCACGATACCGCTCCCCAAGATACCTCCCATACAACCGCGCGTTCTCGGGCGTGAAAAGCCGCGGGCCAATCCCTCCCCCCTTGTGCCATTTGTCTCCCCACGTCGGCAACATCCCCACATACATCCCAAGCTCTTCCGCTCGCCCCACCACCCAATCCACATCTCTAAAATATGCCTCATTCGGCTTCGTCGGATCATCGTCAATTAACGGATAATGACCAGCCGCATTCGGCGTCTTCACCCCGTCCAACTCCGCCAGTACCACAGCTTGAATCACTGTAAAACGCTTCGCCGACCGGTCTCGCAAATATGCGTCTGCTTCCTCCCGACTCAAACGATGAAACAATTCCCACGCGGTGTCCGCAAGCCAGAAAAACCCCCGACCATCTTCCGTCTCCAAGTATCTGCCACTAGAGTGTACTCTTAAACGCGGCAACTTCATTAATTCCTCCTTCCAACATGTTCCTTCTCATTATACAGCAATCGCCCCTCCAACCGCGCACTCCAATTTATCTTTAGCCCTCGCCCCTTACCTCCCCAGCACCTCTCTCTCCTCTTCCTGCGCCTAACCCTCCTTCCTCACCAGCCTACCTCACCCAACATCCCGGTCGCGACTAAATATACTCTTCCTCGTTGCCTGCCCTTGCTTCCCTTCCCGCCCACCGCCCTCCCAGTAGCTACCATCTCACCCGCCTCGGCACTCCCCAACCCCGACTCTTCTCACTCCTACAACGTCACCACTGGCTGCACTTTCGCCAGATGCGTCTTTAAGTATGCAAATGCTTCCTGCGGCGTGTCACAGTACCGGAAAAGCTTCAAATCACGTTTGTCAATCATTCCGTACTCCGCCATCGGCTCGAAATGTAATACCTTGTTCCAGTACTCCGTCCCGTATATCACAATCGGCATCGCCTTCTTCGTCTTCCCAGTTTGCACAAGCGTCAAAAGCTCAAACAACTCATCCAACGTCCCATAACCGCCGGGAAAAATTACCAACGCTTTCGCTAAGTACACAAACCAAAATTTCCGAATGAAAAAATAGTGAAAATTGAAATTCAGTTCCGGGGTGATGTACGGATTCGGTCTCTGTTCGTACGGCAAAGATATGTTAAAACCTATGCACCGCCCACCTTTCACTAAACGCGCCCCGCGGTTCGCCGCCTCCATTATCCCCGGCCCACCCCCCGAACACACGTACAATGCCCGATCTCGCTCCCGAATCGACCACTCCGTCAATAGCCGCGACAACTCCACCGCATCCGCATAGTAACGCGACATCTCTACCTGCCGCTGCGCCATCTCAAGCTGTTCTCGGGCCGCGCGACTCCGCGGCGCACGCCGCACCCGCGCTTCCGCCTCTCGCACTGCTCGCCGCGCCTCCTCCGGTGCCTTGATCCGCGCAGAACCATAAAACACCACCGTGTCCCGCACATTGTATTTCCGTAACCGCGTCCGCGGCTCGATAAATTCACACAACACCCGAATCTCCCGCGCATCTGGACTGTTCAAAAACGCCAGATTCTTGTACGCCTTCTCCGGCATCTCCAACCCCTTCATCTTCATCACCCTTCCCCCTCCTTCGCACTCACCACCGTCCCCGCACGCTCCTGTCGCCCCTCCCCTCCTCCCCCTATCCCTAATGACCGCAAATGCTCCTCGATCACTTCCCCTATCTCCGCTACCAACGACGGTACGTACCGCCCTTCCCGAAAATATCCCCCGTTCGGGTCAAATATGCTCTTCAACTCCTCCACCAAAAACGACGGGTCGCTCGTCCGCCGAAACACCGCCGATATCAGTCGCGTCATCGCCACCATCCAACTAAAATGCTGCAGGTTCTTGCAGTTAATGAAAATCTCAAACGGCCGCAACCGCCCGTTCGCTTCCCGTATGTCATTGATCGTTATGTACAGACTCTGCGCCAACAATGGCGTCTTGATCTTGTACGTCTTCCCGTACAATTCAATCGGCCGCCGTTGTATAAACTCACTCTCCCCCGCACTCACTTCACCACTACTACCCTGCTCCTTCTTCTCTTCCTTCCGCACAAGCACACCCATCATCCGCTCGTTCGGTCGGAACGTCGTGCAACCCTTCAGCCCACGCTCGTACGCGTACATATAAATGTCCTCAAATTGCTCAAACGGAAATTCTGTCGGTACGTTGATCGTCTTCGAAATCGAACTGTCCACATACGGCTGTAGCGCCGCCTGCATGTCCACGTGCTCACGCGGCGTGATCATATCCGTCGTCACAAAATACTCCGGTAAATGCCGTATGTCGCCCTTGTAGTCATCCCGATACATCCGGTACGCATAATCACACACTTCTTGCTCCACCGTCTCGTCCCCACGCCCTGTCCGCACCTTCCGCACATAAGAAAATGCAAAAATCGGCTCCAAACCACTCGATATGTTCCCCGCAAAAAGCGAAATCGTCCCCGTCGGCGCGATCGACGTTAAGTGCGAATTCCGAATCCCATACTTCGCTATCCCCGCCCGAATATCCTCCGGCAACTGCTCGATGAACTTCCCCCGCAAATACTTCTCCTTATCCAACATCGGAAATGACCCCTTCTCCTTCGCCAGCTCTATCGACGCCCGATACGCCGTGTGGCAAATCTCCTTCATCATCTCCCCCGCAACCCGTTGCGCCTCCGCCGAGCCATACCGAACCCCCAAAAATACCAACGCGTCTCCTAACCCTGTTATCCCTATCCCCATCCGCCGCTTCCGCTGCGCCTCATCTCGCTGCTGTTCTAATGGATAATTCGATATGTCAATCGTGTTGTCCAACAGCCGCACAGCCACCTCCACCGTCCTCCGTATTCCCTCAAAATCTACCCGCGCCTCGCGCGTAAACGGCTTCTGCACAAATCGCGTCAGATTCACCGAGCCCAACAAACACGCCCCAAACGGCGGCAACGGCTGCTCCCCACACGGATTCGTTGCCCGGATCTCCTCACAGTAGTACAAATTGTTCATCGCGTTGATCCGGTCAATTAATATAAACCCCGGCTCCGCATAATCATACGTCGAACGCATGATCTTCTGCCATAAATCCCGCGCCCGCACCGTCTTGTACACCTTCCCGTCAAACACCAAATCCCAATTCCGATCCTCCTTCACCGCCTCAATAAATTCATCCGTGATCGCCACAGATAAGTTGAACATCTGCAAACTTTGCCCATCCCGCTTCGCATCAATGAACGCTTCTATGTCCGGATGCCGGCACGACAACACCGCCATCTGCGCCCCGCGCCGCTGACCCGCCGAAAGAATCGTCCGACACGTCGCGTCAAATACCCGCATAAAACTCACCGGCCCCGACGCCGTCGCATGACACCCGCGTATAAACGCTCCCTGCGGCCGTAACGTCGAAAAGTCCATCCCTATACCTCCTCCCTGCTTCTGCGTCAGCGCCGCATTCCGCACCGTCGCAAAAATCCCCTCCATCGAGTCCTCTATCGTGTTCAACACATAACAATTAAACATCGTCACCTTCTTCCGCGGCGTCCCCGCATTTGCTAAAATCCGCCCCCCAGGTAAAAACTTGTAATCCTTCAAACATTCAAAAAACCGCTCCTCCCAGTATCCCCGATCCCGTTCATAAATCGCTAACCCACGCGCTACCCGTCGCCACGTCTCCTCCACCGTCCCCTCCAACGGCGTCCCGTCCTCCGCACGGTACCGGTACTTCATGTCCCAAATCTGCCAGCTAATGTCCTGTGCCTCTCCTGTGCTCATGCCTCTTTTCTTCCCTCAAATCGTGTTACCTTCGAAAAATCGTTCACCACAAAATCTTGTTACCTCTTGCGCTTCATCACGCGAAATGTCGAGGCATCATAGCAACTTCACCAGCGAAAATCAAAACCACCCCTACCTGCCCACCTCCCCCTTCTCCCTCTCATTTCTTAACTCCTTGCCCACAAACAACTTACATAACTCGTGTTAAGTTCTCGCAAACCGCGCGTAAAGGAAAAACCATACGCACAACATAAGTCTCTGAAAAAACCTTGCTTACAACTCACACCAGCCTCAATATGCCCTATCCATCGGCCATTTCACACCGCCTCCGTGTCTAACTCTCTTCGCTCTCCGCCCCTCCTTGCCCACCGAACAACCCTCTTGCCGTCCCTTTTCTTCTCCCCTCCAAAAGCCACCCTTCTCCTCCCTCCTCAGCAGTTCTCACTCCCCCTTTTCTTTACCCTTCCCGTGATGCAACCACGCGGCTAACAACGCAACGTCCGCTGGTGTTATCCCCGGTATCCGCGCTGCTTGCCCCAATGTCATCGGCTTTACCGCACTCAACTTCTGCCGCGCCTCCGTGCGCAAACCAGGAATACTCCCATAATCTACCACATCCGGAATCCGCTTCGTTTCCATCCGCCTCGCCCGTTCTACCTGCTGTGCCTGCCGCTCAATGTACCCCGCGTACTTGCACGTGATCCGCACCTGCTCCGCTGCACGTTCTTCGTTCCACGGTAACTCATCAATATACAACGCTCGCAACGCAGCCGCTTCCTCCTCACTCAATCCCGGATCGGCAAAGTGCGCCGCAATGGTTTTCCCCTCATGATACCGCCGCCGCACCACTGCAAGCTCCGCCTCGTATGCCTCACGCATCCGGCAAAACGCCGCATACCGTGCGTCGTCAATCAAACCGTACCGTCGCCCGTACTCCGTGAGCCGCAAATCCGCATTGTCCTGCCGTAACAGTAGCCGATACTCCGCACGCGACGTAAACATCCGATACGGTTCGCTAGTTCCACGCGTCACCAGATCGTCAACCATCACACCAATGTACGCTTCGCTCCGATGCAGTATCAAAGGTTCCTTTTGCTCTACGTATGCCGCTGCATTAATACCAGCCAAAATCCCTTGCGCTGCTGCTTCTTCGTACCCCGACGTGCCATTAATTTGCCCCGCCATAAACAACCCTGGCACACTCTTGCTCTCCAAGGTCGCCAAAAGACCTCGCGGATCACAATAATCGTACTCTATCGCGTATCCAGGCCGTATGATCTCCGCCCGCTCCAACCCCGGAATCGAACGCACCATCGCCACTTGCACGTCAAACGGCAGACTCGTCGAAATCCCGTTCGGATACACGTCGGTCGTCTCTCGTCCCTCCGGCTCAATGAATACCTGATGCGTTTCCTTGTCAGCAAACCGGTGCACCTTGTCTTCAAACGAAGGACAGTAGCGCGGACCAATGCTCCTGATCTGTCCCGTGAATAGCGGCGCCCGATCTAAATTGTCCTCCACTATCCGCTTCGTTTCCGCAGTCGTACGCGTCACGTAACACGGCACCTGCGGCCTATCCGTCACCGCCGGCGGTACCTTATGCAAAAAGTGAAACGCCGCTGGCTGCGCGTCTCCCTCTTGCCGTTGCATCACCGAAAAATCAATCGTACGCCCATCAAGCCGCGGCGGAGTACCTGTCTTCAGCCTACCCACCGTGTGCCCTAACTCCCTCAAACTCTCGGATAAGCCCACTGCTGGCGGCTCCCCTGTGCGACCCCCTGGCATCATCCTCTCCCCTATGTGAATCAACCCATTCAAAAACGTCCCCGTCGTCACCACCACCGCACGCGCTAGGTAGATCACCCCAGTCCCCGTCTCCACCCCACACACCCCCTTGTCGTCCGTCAATATCCGCGTCACCATCCCCTGCTTCAAATCCAGCCCTGCACTCCGCTGCAACATCCGCCGCATCAATGCCGAGTACGCTTGCCGATCCGCTTGCGCACGGAGTGACTGCACCGCCGGCCCCTTACTCCTATTCAACATCCGAAATTGGATCCCTGTGTAATCCGTCACAATCCCCATCAGCCCCCCAAGCGCGTCCACTTCCCTCACTAACTGGCTCTTCCCAAGCCCGCCTATCGCCGGATTGCACGACATCTGCGCCACCGTGTCCAAATGCAGCGTCAGAAGCAACGTCCGCGCACCCATCCGCGCCGCCG
>JAOACZ010000093.1 GCA_026417575.1 bacterium
CCCCCCCCCCAAAAACCCGGATCGCCGCCCGCCCCGCTCCCCGCAAATTTCACCTCTGTTCCATCCCGCTTACCCGCGCGCCTTCAATCATCAATTTTTCTCGACCACAAATGCCCCCCTCCGTCCTCTGACCTCACGCGAAGCGCCTTCCCGTGAAAATACCGTCCCAGAGACCGTGCGCCCCACCCACAAAAAACACTCGTGAACATCGTTCACAACTCAACCCAGACAAATCACTCCAACCCCACCTCCACCACTGCCTTTCCTCCCAAACGCGCGCCAGCCCCCACGTCCGCACAACTCAGATCAAATTCGCTCCACCATCCCCGCGCCCTCCAATAACATCTACCATTCCCTCGCCCCAGCCAGCGCCCCCCCCACAAAAAAAGCGTCCCAACGCCAGCCTAGCCGGCCACCGCGCTTCGCATCATCCTCCCCGCACACTCACCCACTACGCCTTTCATCACGCCCGTCACCCGACACACGAAAGCCCACTACACCCCCACATTTCCTCCACCGCGAGCACACTATACCCGCGGCTACCGCTCAACTCCCATCACAGCTCGTCCCCCTGGCCTTAGTACGAAACCAAGGATTTTGCTATAGTGTATTCACGTGCACACGACTACATTCGCTGCATGTTGTTTCTCAATTTTGCTTTCGTCGCCTGGTGCGGGAAACCCCACCTGCGGCGCGCATCATCCCGCTGTCCGCGACGTTCGCTTGACGTTCCGTGGTTGGACGAATGCTTATCGCCTGGCCAATGACACTGTGGAGCTAATCGCCGTCCCGCAAATCGGGGGGCGCATTATGCACTACAGCTTCCTCGGAGGGCAGAATGTTGTCCGAGAAGTCCCCTCCCTGTGGGGCGTAATTGAGCCACTCCGCCCCGATTGGCAGTACGTCAACTATGGCGGCTGTAAATTATGGGCCGCACCACAATGCGCCTTTCCAAATCGTTGGCCACCAAACGCCTACTGGGAGAACGGTCGTTGTACCGCTGCAATGAATAGCCCATTGTGCTTGCAGCTCGTCGGCCCGCGCGACCCCGCAGCGCTCCTCCAGTTCACCCGCACCGTCACTCTCGCCCCAAGTGGTAGCCTAGTGCGACTTGACCATCGCATGGAAAATCTCTCCTCCGCCACCCTCACACGCAGCATCTGGGCTGTCAATCAGCAACCGCGCCCCTCTCTCCTCCTTGCTCCACGCCCTCCTTCGCCTCACCGCGTCTGGGGCACGAACCTCCACCTCTGGCTCCACACCGACGACGTCTATTACACCGAGATCCAAACAAACCTCGCAAGCAAATTGTTTGTCCTCACCGAACGCCCATGGTGCGCTGGCCTCCACAATCGCCTCCTCTGGATCGTCTGGGGTGAGCCACCTACTCAGCTCTCTTACCCCCAGGGTGAAGCCCCCGTCGAGATCTACTGCGAAGCCTCCTACGCCGAACTCGAGATTCTCAGCCCAGCCTTCACCCTCGCTCCCGGCCAGGCCGGCACCTATACCATGTTTTGGTCCTTGACGAAAACCCCTGACAATTCTTTGGCAGCTGCCTTGGCAGCCCTGCGCGCCCACGGATTCCTTCCCTAAGCCATCGCCACACCCGCCCCTCTGCCCTCCTCACCCGCGCCCACAACTCACCTCACAGCAATAAACAAAAGCAACACGCCAACTATCAGCGCCAACACTCCCCATACCCGCGCCAGCACCGCATTCCCCACCAACCCCGGCATCGTCTCCCGCAATAATGTCGGCGCCTGATACACAAAACCCGCAAGCAAAAGAAACGTGCCCACCACACTCGTCGCCGCCACCACGTGATTGCCACACCGAACCGCAGCTACCCCGATGCACACTACCCCACACACAATCATCAGCACCCCCAGCGCCCGTAACAGATTCACCGGCAACCTCAACCACCAGCGCAGCAGCCACCCTAGCTGCCCCGGCCAAAGCACCAAAATGACCCCCTTGATCAGCACGCTCACCCCCGCCACCATCACTACATACCTCATAAACTGATCTGCACTCATCTGCGTCCTCCTTCTTCGCCTAACGCGTTACTCTCTTTCTTGACTCCCTCGCCTACCTGATACAAATAAGCGAGTCGTAATAATCAGCCGGCTTCTCAAATCCTAACAAGTTCAACAATGTCGCCGCAATATTGGCCAGACCCGGTTCTTTCACCGCTGTATTCAACTCGTACCGCGCAGTATCCGGCCCGTGAATAATGAACGGCACCGGGTTCAATGTGTGGCTCGTCAGCGGCTCGTAGCTGCCCCCCGGGCCTTGGATCGGCGCCCCAGTCTTCTTGTCCACCGCGTACATCTGTTCGCAGTTGCCGTGATCTGCCGTCACCACCAGCGTACCCCCCACCTCGTCAATGCACGCAATCAGCTGCCCCAACGCTTCATCTACCACCTTCACCGCTTCCACCGCTGCCACCAACGACCCAGTGTGCCCCACCATGTCCCCATTCGCAAAATTGATCCGCAGAAACTTGTACTTCCCACCCCGTAACGCCTTGATCGTCTCCGCCGCTATCTCACGCGCCTTCATCCCCGGCGCCTGGTCAAAAGGCACTTTGTCCGACGGAATCTCCACCCACGTCTCTAACGCCTCATTAAACTTCATCGAATTGTTCCCATTCCAGAAATATGTCACATGCCCATACTTTTGCGTCTCACTCAACGCAAATTGCGTCACGTTGTTGTGCGCGAGATACTCCGATATCGTCCGCTCGATCGCCGGCGGGTCCACTAAATACCGTGGCGGCATGTGCGTGTCACCATCGTATTCCATCATCCCTGCGTACAAAACCTGCGGCCAGCGCCGCCGCACAAAACCCTTGAACTCCTTCTCAACAAACGCGCGACTGATCTCTATCGCTCGATCCCCACGAAAGTTAAACATCACCACTTGGTGGTCATCGAAAATCTCGCCCACAGGCTTGCCCGGCCGCTCTGGATCTTCCACCACCCAGTGCGGCAAATACTGATCCTCTTGCTGCGTCTGCGCGCGCAAAACGCGGATCGCTGTCAGTGAATCCGGAAACAACGGCCCTTCTCCCATCACGTGCGCATGATAACCACGCTCCACAATCCGCCAATCCGCCTCATACCGATCCATCGTCGTCACCATCCGCCCCCCCCCTGACGCAACAAAATACCGCCGCCGCTTCCCATCTTTCATCCCCTTCACCCGCAATGCCCATAGCGCGTCCTCCAGCTCGCCAAAATACCGCAACGCACTCAACGGCGGTACATCCCGCCCGTCAAGCAACCCGTGCACATACACCTCTTCCACTCCCGACTTGTCACACTCCGTGATCAACGCCAGCAAGTGCCTCAAATGACTGTGCACGTTCCCATCCGACACAAGCCCAATAAAATGAACAGGCGTACCTTTCCTCACCGCATTCCTAATCAGCTCCTGCCACACCGCCCCTTCAAACAACCGCCCGCTCGCTAGCGCTTCGTCCACCAACCGCGCCCCCTGCGAAAATACTCGCCCAGCTCCTATCGCGTTGTGCCCCACCTCACTGTTCCCTTGGTCCGCATCCGAAGGCATCCCCACTGCCGTCCCATGCGCTTTCAACTTCGTCACGATTTTCTCCGTCTTCAACAGACGATACAAATTCGCCGGCTGCGCTAAGTCAATCGCATTCCCTGGATACCCCTCCGCTCGCCCACGATATAGCCCCATCCCGTCCAAAATCACTAACAACAACGGACCACGTACGCCCTCATACTGCTTTAGTCGCTCTAACCTGAAATCCATAACACACACTCACTAAGTCGGGTTACTCAACCTGATAGAGGCCTTCTCACGCTGCGCACAAACCTGCATCACAGCCTCCCACACCTCCTCCACTGAAACTGACTTCATGCACCGATGATCTATCTCACACACGCGCCGCAGACACGGTGCGCACGGCACAGAAGCACGAATAAGCCGGTGCCCGTCGCCCAGCGGCGCAGTCGTGCGCCAGTCCGTCGGCCCAAAAATCGCCACCACCGGCGTCCCTACTGCCGCCGCTACATGCATCGCCCCCGTGTCATTGGTCACTAGACAGCTGCACCGCTCCAACCAGGCCGCCAGCGTGCAAACGCTCGTCGTGCCTGCCAGATTCACACACCATGTCCCCGCATCTCCCGCGGCCTGTGAGATAAGCGAAAACACCCACTCACAACGCGAACGATCCCCCGCCCCACCCACGATTACCACTCGCGCACCCAGCCGCGCATGCGCGCGACACGCAATTTCCGCAAACCGATCGGGCAGCCAGCACTTCGCCGTCCCGTACGTCGCCCCCGGATTCAATCCAATCACGCACCCCGGCCATCCCACCGTCGCCGCCGCAACCTCCGCTCGCGCCTCTCCCGGTACAGCTAAACGCACCTCTAGCGCCTGCTCTAACGCATACCCCAGCCACTGCTCCACTAAGTACACGTACCGCCGCGCTTGCGACTGCCCCTCTAATCTGTGCGGAAAGGGAATCCGCTGGTTTATCAGCAGCCAACGACCGTCGGTCCCCCAGCCCACCCGCGTCGGAACCCCCGCCAGCCACGGCACCAACGCCGCGTCGAAAGAATTCGGCAGTATCAACGCAACACCAAAACGCTTCGCACGCACCACTCGCGCCGTCTCCCACCGCGCCCGCACCCCGCCCCACCCACCCACTCGCCCAAAACTGATTACCTCATCCACCGGTAACATCCGCCAAAAATCCGCCACCCCCTCCCGCGCCAGCACTGCTACGTGTGCGCCTGGTAGCGCGCCCCGCAAAGCCACCACCGCCGGCGCCGCCAGCACACTGTCCCCCAGCCAGTTCGGCGCTCGCACCAGCACCCGCAGCCCCCCCGCCCCTGTCTCTTATACACATCTGACGCTGCCGACGAGCG
>JAOACZ010000104.1 GCA_026417575.1 bacterium
AGATGTGTATAAGAGACAGGGGAGAAGGCTGTGTGGGGAGACGCCCTGAAGCAAGGGGGGATTGTGAGGTGGGCGGTGAGGGGGATTCACGTGAGCTTGCGGGCACCGGGGCCGGTGCCCCTCCGCAAATGGGATTCGTGTGGATTACGCGCGGAGTTGGTTTCACGTGGGGAAGCGGCCGCCGAGGCCGGCGGCCCTCCATAAAGATGGGATTCGGCTGGTTCGTTCGCGTTGTGTGGGTGTGAAGATGGGGGCACCGTGGGTGGTGGCCCTGCATCGAATGGGGGGGTGTGGGGTGTGAGCAAATGGGAATGCAATTGCCGGAGCTGGTGGTCGTCGACAAGGATAAGATTCGCGCGAGTTGTTGGCGGGATGAATGCGGTGTGTGGAAACGGACTTTGTTACGTGCGAGGTGCAATTGCAATTGGGCTGCCAGAGTTGGAAGGGATGCGAGAGGAAATTTGTTGGAGGAGCGGTGTGTAGGGTCACGTTTTGGTACAATATAGCGAGGAACGGCTTGTAACAAGGAAGAGGAGCAAGAGATGCTGCATCAATTGTGGCTTATGGTGATGGGAGTGATTGTATTGAGCGGGTGTGCGACGCGGCAGGTTTTTGTGAAGACGAGTCCGGGGATAGAATTGGCTGGGCGGGCGACGTTCAGGATGAATTACGCGGTGCATGATCCGGAGGGGAAGGTGATTACGGACGAGGTGATGGAGACGGAATTAGAGCGGTGGTTATTGTTTACGGAGATGGCAGGTGCGGTGCGAGCGTGTTTTGAGGATCGTGGGTATGAATGGGTGTACGATCCGGTGCAGCCGGCGGATTTTGTGGTAGATGTGGGGTTTACAGCATTTTACAGTGAGAAGGTGACACGAGAGGAGATGGAGCGACAGCGGGCGGCGACGTTAATGGTGGGTGGGGTACGAGACGGGCGTTATTTGCACATGGTAGTGATCAGGGTGATGGCGCGAGCGCCAGGGTCTGGGGCAGAGGGTTTTGTGACGGTATGGGAGGGGCGAGGGATAGCGGAGAGTAAAGAGGCGGATGTGCGGGTGGCAGGGTTTCCGTTAATCGCTGAGATAGTGGGACGGTTTCCGCGTGCGGAGCGGCGCTGAGGAGGGGAGATGAGGCAAGTGGGAGAGTGCGTGGCGTGTTTGGAGCACGTGACGAAGGTGTATAGCACGGGGAGCGTGGCGGTGACGGCATTGGAGGATGTAAGTGTAGAGATTCGTGCGGGAGAGTTTATTGCGATCACGGGGCCGTCTGGTTCTGGGAAGTCAACGATGATGCACATTTTAGGATGTTTGGACCGGGCGACGAGTGGGCGGGTGATATTGGAGGGACGGGACATTAGCGAGGTAACAGCGAACGAGCGTGCACGGATTCGGAATGCGCGGGTTGGGTTTGTGTTTCAAGCATTTAACTTACTGAGTCGTTTTACGGTGCAACAGAATGTGGAGTTACCGTTGATGTACGCGGGGGTAGGGCGGCGTGAGCGTTGGGAGCGGGCACGACGGATGATCGAGGTGGTGGGGTTGGGGGATCGTGCGGATCACCTCCCGCAGCAGTTATCTGGGGGGCAACGGCAACGGGCAGCGATAGCGCGGGCGTTGGTGAACGATCCGGCGTTGATATTTGCGGATGAGCCGACGGGGAACCTTGATACGAAGACAGGGGGACAGATTTTGGATTTGTTTAGTGAGCTGCATAAGCAGGGGCGGACGATAGTGATTGTGACACACGACGCGGAGGTTGCGGCGCGGGCGACGCGGCGAATTGCGCTGCGAGATGGGCGGATTATTCGTGACAGTGGATGGTAAGGTGAGGGATAATCATGGGGATTTTGCAAGGGATAATCGTGGGGTTTAAGGAGATTTGGGCGCACAAGCTGCGGTCGTTTTTGACGATGCTGGGGGTGATTTTAGGGGTAGCGGCGCTGGCGTCGATGTTTGCGTTTGTGGAGGGGATGTTTGCGGGGTGGAAGCAAGCGATGGAGGAGCAAGGGGGACTAGAGAAGCTGTCGACGAATGAGAGTCAGATACCTGAGAAGCAGCGGGCGTATCGGCACATCGGGCGACAGCGGCGGGTGTGGGATATGGTATCGGTGCGGGTGAACGTACCTGGTGTGGTGGAGGTATCTCCGGAGGTAGACTTGCAAGGGGGGCTGGTGCGGTATCGGGAGAAGCGGACGTGGGCGCCGGTTTATGGGGTGGGGCGGGGGTCATTGCGAGTGAACAACCAGCGAGTGGCGCAAGGGCGGTTTATCACGGATGTGGATCGGGTGAGGGGGGCGCGAGTGATTGTGCTGGGGTCGGGGATAGTTGAGGAGCTGTTTGAGAAGAATGCGCCGGTGTTGGGGCGAATGGTGTATTTTCGCGACGAGCCGTTTCGGGTGGTGGGGGTGATGCAGGCGTATGGGTTGGGGTTTCGGGGGATGCGGCGAGGGCATGACTTTATGCGCTGGCGGAATCGTTTCTCGTACATACCGCTTGAGACAGGCATGGAGTATTTTACGGGGAACAAGGACCTGACGTGGCTCAACTACAAGGTGGGGGATACAAGGCGGCTTGATCGGATAGCGGAAGCGATCCAGAACACGCTATTTTTGACACACCGGCGCTTGCTTAACTTTAGCATTGGGACGAATGTGGAGATGTTCGAGCGGTTTAACGAGATAACGGGAGCGTTTGGGATTTCGCTGGGGATAATTGCGAGTATATCGTTGCTGGTGGGGGGGATAGGGATAATGAACATTATGCTGGCGTCGATCAACGAGAGGATTCAGGAGATAGGGATACGGAAGGCGATTGGGGCGCGGGACCGGGATATACTGATTCAAGTGCTGGTAGAGGCGGTGGTATTGAGCTTAACTGGGGGGTTGTTGGGGGTGGGGGTGAGTTTGGCGCTGACGGGGGTGATTGGGGTGATTTTGCGGAACACGTTTAGTGCACCGGTGGTGCGAGCGGGGCCGTTAGTGTTTGCGTTTTGTGTGTCGGTGGTGGTAGGTATTTTGTTTGGGTTGTATCCGGCGGCGCGGGCGGCGAAGCTTGATCCGATTGAGGCGCTGCGATACGAATAGATAGAGGTAGGTGGGGGAGGAGATGAAGGGGTTTGGGAGAGGAGGAGGGTATGTGGAGTAGTTGCGGGTTTGGCGTGATTTGACTATAATGCACGACATGATAAAGAAACCCGCGGGCGGCCGTGGGGATAAGGACTAGAGAGAATGAGTGAGGTTGAGATTAGCATTGTGGTGCCAGTGAAGGACGAAGCGGAGAGTGTGGCTGATCTGGCGCGTGAGATCCGGGAAGTGATGAATACGCTGCCGTACACGTGGGAGTGTGTGTGGGTGAACGATGGTTCGACGGACGGCACGTTAGCGGTTTTGTTGGAGCTACAGCGAGAGGAAGGGCGGTTTCGGGTGGTGGACCTTGCGAGGAACTATGGGCAATCAGGGGCACTGATGACGGGGCTGCGGAGGGCGCGGGGAGCGATTTTGGCGACATTAGATGGGGATGGGCAGAACGATCCGCACGATTTTCCGGCGTTGTTGGCGCGGCTGGCAGAGGGGGACGTGGCGATGGTGAATGGAGTGCGTGTGAGGCGACAAGACAGCTGGGTACGACGGGTATCATCGTGGATAGCGAACAAGGTACGGAACTGGTTTTTGCATGATGGGGTGAGCGACACGGGCTGTGCGCTGCGGGTATTTCGGCGGGAGTGTGTAGAGGGGATACCGGTGTTTAAGGGGACGCATCGATTTTTACCGGCGTTAGCGGTGATGCGAGGTTATCGGATTACGGAGATGGCGGTGAACCATCGGCCGCGGAGGAAAGGGGTGACGAAGTACGGTGTGAGGAATCGGATATGGGTGGGGTTAGCGGATTTGTGGGCGGTGTGCTGGATGCGGCGGCGTTTGGTGTATCCGGAGATCAGAGCGGAATACCCGGCGGTGGAGACATGAGGAAGGAGGAAAGGGAGGTGGGCGAGGCGGGAACGTTGTCGTGGTGGAGGGTGGTAGTGCTTGCGGTTGTGCTGGTGGGGGCAATGATTTTGGTGCATGTGGCGCATGTGGGGGAATACGCGCAGGATATTCAGCGAGTGAAGGCGAGTGTGCGGGGGGGCGGGGTAGTGGTGTGGTGGGTATGTATGCTGGGGGCGGCAGGGTTAGTGGCGGCGGGCGTACCGCGGCTGGCGTTGTGTGGGGTTGCGGGTTTTTTGTTTGGTTTTGTGCGCGGGTTGTTGTTGATGCAGTTAGCGACGTTGCTGGCGGCGTACGTGACATTTGTGTTGGTGCGGTGGACGGGGGCGCACTGGGCGGCCCAGCGGTTGGAGCGGTATCGAATTGCGGCGGTGTTGCTCCATCGTCATTCTCCGTGGTCGGTGTTTTTGGTGCGGCAGTTGCCGATGCATGGCGTGGTGTTGAATGTACTACTGGGTGCCAGTTCGGTGTCACATATTGACTTTTTGGTGGGGTCGTTTTTTGGTTTTTTGCCGTATGCGGTCATTGCGACGTTGGTGGGGAGTGGGGTAGGCAAGGAATCAGCGGTACTTGCATGGGTACAGTTGGGGGTAGCGGCGGTCGTTGGGGTAGTGGCGGTGAGCTGGTTGATGGGATTACGGCGGCGTTTATCACAGCTGGGCGGGGATGCGTCGCGGGAAGGGGCAGAGAGTTGATGAAGGTGGAAGAGTTGACGCGGCGCTTTGTGTGGTTGCTTGTGGTGGCAGCGGTGGTGCGGCTTGGGTGTGTGGTGTTTGTGCCGCTCGAGCTGATTCCGGATGAGGCGTATTACTGGGACTGGTCACGGCGGCTGGACTGGTGCTACTACAGCAAGCCGCCGATGGTAGCGTGGCTGATTGGTGCGACGACGCGGATGTTGGGCAGCTACGAGTGGAGTGTGCGGTTGCCGGCCGCGGTGCTGAATATTGTGACGCTGAGTGTGGTGGGGGCATTAGGCAAGCGGATGTATGGGGGGCGGGTGGCGTGGTTAGGGGCGTTAGCATTTTTGGCCGTACCTGGCGCGAGCGTGAGTGGGCTATTAATGACGATAGACGCGCCGCTGCTAAGCTTCTGGGCGTTTGGTCTGCTGAGTGTATGGGAAGCACTGAATACGCGGGGGGCACGGAGCGTGGTGTGGTGGTGGGCGGCAGGGATGGCGGGCGCAGGAGGGGTGTTGAGTAAGCAAATGATGCTGGTTTTTCCTGCGTTGACGGTGTTGTACTGTCTTGTAAGCGGGGAGAAGCGGCGGGGCCCGCGCGGGGTGGGGATTTTTGTATTTTTGGGGGGGG
>JAOACZ010000125.1 GCA_026417575.1 bacterium
AGATGTGTATAAGAGACAGGTCGTAACCTGCACAATGCGGGTGCTGCTTACACCGGCGTTGCCCACGGGCATATCCTGTCCGTGGGTGCGCAGGAGCAGCCCGCGCTGCAGCGCCTCCTCACGGAGGTAGGAGAGGAGGCCCAGCATGAATACACGGGTGGGCTCAACGGCCCACCCGCCGTTCTTGCCTCCCTTTAATGGCAATACGGCGATTTCCGGTAAGAAATCGCCGAAAGCCCGCCGTACGGCGGCCGGGACGCCCTCGCGCAGAAAGGCGAGAGCTGAAGTCATCTCCCCCTGTAGGGCGCCCTGCTCAGTAGTCGGGGGAACCACCGGAGCATTGTAGGGCATTTCTGGTTCCATAGCGTGTGTAAAAATAATTTACAAAAATTTATCTTCCAAATTTTTAATAAGGGTATCGATATTATCGATTACCCACACCCGCTGAAAGCGCTCGCGCAGGGCTTCGTGGAATGCCCTTTGTGTGCGGCGTGGTTTCCCCCCTGGGCGCTTCACCTCTATCCAGACCACCGTCCCACGTGGCGAGACGGCCACCAGGTCGGTGGCACCTACGACAGCATGCGCTACACGGCGCAGGTAAAGGGCGTCGTTAGGGATTTTAACCACCAACCACCCGTGCCATCGGAGCAAAGACACAACAGCGCGCTCCACATCCTTCTCCGAGGTGCGGGAGGCAAACATCCGACGGGCTTCTTTAATATTCATAACGTCTGACAGTAATACCCTCCATTCCAACGGCGCCAGAGACGTCCTCGCTCGTCCTCGATGAGCAGAGGGCGGCCACCGCTATCGCCGAAGCGCCAGGTGTGGCTGGGGAATTCCCCCTCCGTGCGCAGATTACCCATAGGGATAGGGTGCGGTAGATGTTTCCGTAGGTACCGCAGCACATCATCCTCATCGACATTCATGTTATGCATGGAGGCTACCAGGCGCACATATCCTGGAAACGAAAGCGCCGTGGCAGCCACCGCCGCCGGCATCAACCGGCCAGGAACTCCGGCTTCTTGCAGCCGGCTGGCTATTAAATAGTATACTCTGAAGTTTTCGTATTTCATAAAATCTTTAATTGCAACGTTTTAACAGTGGATACCCGCACAAACGGCGCTACCACGTCGGGGTGGGCGGCTTTGAGAGCCTTTGTATCAAGGCTTTCACGCTCACTCACTTTGAGCGTGGCTTCCACGCTTTCGCTGCGCACTTTCATACACCCCGCCGTGTCCATCTCCTCTTTTAACTGCTCGCGCAGTTGGGATAATTCCTTCTCCAGCGGCTCCAGCGTGCGCAGCAGTTCGGCCATGCGCTCCAGGCGCTGCGCGGTGGGGCTACCGGCGGGCACGACAAGCACCCCGTCTACACTTTCCGGCGCCACATACTCCTCCGGCAAGGGTGGCCTATCCTCACGCACACGCCGGAGGAATTCCTCCGCCGCGGCACGCTGTCGGGCATAGAGGGCGGGGTCAAAGAGCACTTCCTCCAGCTCGAAGTGCCAGTTGTTCACCACGGTGGCCAGATAGCCCACCTCAAGGCGCGCCGCGCCGAGCTGGGCGTTCAGCTGCAGTCGGTAAGCCTCATGCGCACGGAGGCTGCTCACGACCTTAGCCTCCACCAACACCCGA
>JAOACZ010000147.1 GCA_026417575.1 bacterium
AGATGTGTATAAGAGACAGCCTCCCGCCGTGGCGTCGGCACACATTTCACTTCATCGAGTGTCATCAGTACTGTTCCTTGAGCACCGTGGTTGTCATGGAGCACGAACGTTGCGCTGCGTCGCCACGCTGCCCACCATAATAACAAACCCCGCCAGCCCTGTCAACGCCGCCTCTAACCCAACCTCCCCTTTCATCGCGAACGTCACTCAGTCTTCAAACCCCTATAAGCCTCCTTTAAGCCACCACAGCTCTCCCCTCCTCTGCCCACTCATAATTCAGGCTAGTCACTTCCCGCACCCTGCCCCTCTTCACGTCTCGTCCCTAACCTTGGTCGCTCTTTCGTCACCTTTACATGCCCTCTATTGCACCCACACTAATTGCTCACGTGACGGGATCTTTGATGCAGTCACTATAGGCTGCATACGAAGACTGCACACAGTTATGTCTGCCCGCTCACACGACATATTTTGTCATCTGCAGGTGACATTTTCCGTTGTTTGAACATCGTACTAGCAAAACGCAGCCCCCTGTTCCAGGTGTCTTTCCACTTTCGCATTCACCGCGCGGCAACCTTTCAGACGACCATTTTTGTCGTATGTCATCAACATTTTTTGTCATCTGTCCCCGATGTTGCATGCGGCGACCTCAGCGCTGCTTTGTTTCACGGAGCGTGCCTGCCGCAATTCGCATCTCTCCCAATTTTCCAGGCACATTTTTCACCGCTTGCAAACAACATTCGCTGTCCTCTGCTTTTTTCACAGACAGACGCGAACCTGCGTGTCCAGCTGCCCCCCTCCAATCGGCCGCCGTCAGTGCCCACATCCCTCACTAGTCGACAGCGCGGCTCTCCGTGCTTTTCTACGCGTGTTCCCTTCCACGGCTTGTTTTGGTATACTATTACGATGGCTCGGCACTATGAACACGTGGGGCCACTCCAGGCCATCACGATCTCACGGTGCATGCATCTTCGCTAACCCTGCATCACCAGTACCACCATGGCACAGACTGATCAGACAACGCCTTCTAAGGATTTGTTCATGTCATTTGTGTTTGGCCTAATGCAATCGGGAATGATGCAGCTGGGAAAGCTGGTCAATCCTGTCACCGGGAAAATCGAGAAAAATCTCGCCGCAGCCCAAAGTACCATCGACCTACTGCGCATGCTGCGGGAAAAGACCAGTGGCAATCTCGATAAAGCGGAAAATGATTTGCTGAACAACGCCATCTCCACCCTCCAGCTCAACTACGTGGACGAAGTGGAGCACACTTCCGCCCAAGGACCGACCAGTGACAACGCCAACGACTCGTCTCGCGCATCAGAAGGGCACCAAAGTGCGCACACCCAGCAGTAGTAAGGCCACACAAGCCACGCGGCTGCGTGTCGTTCGCTCCGTGCGCTCAGCTGCCGCTCTGTGTGCCGCCTGGCGTGCCCAGGGCATGCGCATTGCGCTCGTGCCCACTATGGGCGCCCTCCACGCAGGCCACATGTCGCTCATCGCTGCCGCGCGGCGCCGCGCTGATAAGGTCGTCGTCTCTATCTTCGTCAACCCCACCCAATTCGGCCCCGCAGAAGATTTTGCACAATATCCTCGCCCCTTTGCCGCCGACTGTCGCGCCTGTGCCACCGCAGGCGTAGATCTCATCTTCGCCCCCCAGGCTAATCAGATGTACCCGCCCAACTTCTCTACCTGGGTCGAAGAAACTGCACTTGCTCAGCATCTGTGCGGCCCGCGCCGCCCGGGACACTTCCGTGGCGTCTGTACTGTCGTCCTCAAGCTTTTCAACATCATTCAACCCCACCTGGCCTTCTTCGGCCAAAAAGACGCCCAGCAGGCACTCATCATCCGCCGCATGGTCCGTGATCTGAATGTGCCGATAAAAATCATCGTCTGTCCAATCGTTCGCGAACGGGACGGACTCGCAATGAGTTCGCGTAACGCGTATCTCTCAGCTGAGCAGCGTGCCGTGGCACCGCGAATTTACGCCGCCTTGCAGCGCGTCAAAGCCTGGCACGCGGCAGGCTGGGACTGCCTGCGCATCCGCCGCGCACTCGAACATGAGCTCGCTTCCCTTCCCGGCGCGCGGCTCGACTACGCCGCGCTCGTCGACGAACAAACTCTCGAGGATGTTACCCAACCACACCGCGGCCAGCACATTCTTGTGGCTGTCGCCGTTTTCATCGGCACAACTCGCCTGATTGATAATCTGCGCCTGCGGTGGTAACCCGCAGCCGCGCACACCCTGCTCCAGTCCTAAATCATGCAACAAAGACGCTCCGTCGGATTCGCCACATGTTCTGCAACGGCCTTTCCTGCCGTTCGCTAGCACTATGGGCGCTCATCACAGCCGCTGGCAACCCCTCGCCCGCCTTTTCCTGCTGCCGTATTCGATTGCAAGTTTTCTAATGAAATGCTATACTCCTCACAGTGCCTGAAGAAGGAGACGGCTTGTGCCACAAGTGGTGATAGATCGCTCGCGCTGTAAAGGCTGCGAGCTCTGTTTCAAAGTGTGTCCCAAAAAGCTGCTGCGGCGCTCATCGCAGCTGAGCGCACGTGGGATTTACCCATGCGAAGCAAGCGACCCCACGGCATGCATCGGCTGCCTGCAATGCGTGTTGGTGTGCCCAGACGTCGCCATCACTGTCGAAGATGACACCGATGATGAGCAGCCAACACGGAAATAGCTCCCCCCCGCAAAAACTCATGGCCGGCAACCACGCCCTGGCAGAAGGCGCCATTCAAGCGGGCTGTGACGCCTATTTCGGCTACCCCATCACCCCACAAAACGAAATCCCTGAGTACATGGCCGCCCGCATGCCGGAAGAAGGGCGCGTCTTCGTCCAGTCGGAAAGCGAGCTCGCCGCCATCAGTATGGTCATGGGTGCCGCAGTGACGGGAAAACGCGCCATGACCACGTCCTCCAGCCCCGGCATCAGCCTTATGCAGGAGGGTATTTCATACCTGTGCGGCTGCGAACTCCCAGCCGTAATTGCCAATGTCGTCCGTGGTGGCCCGGGATTAGGCAACATCGCCGCAGCTCAATCCGACTACTTTCAAGCAGTAAAAGGCGGTGGGCACGGTGATTACCATCTCTTTGTGCTGGCCCCCGCCTCGGTCCAAGAAATGTTTGACTTCGCCTTTTGGGCCTTTGATCTAGCCTTCAAATACCGCAACCCGGTCATGATCCTTACAGATGGCCTGATCGGACAAATGATGGAGCCGCTGACAATCCGCGAGCCCTCATGGCCACGTGCCACACCCGTCTCTTTTGATGCCCGAGATTGGGCGCTCACGGGGGCGGCTGGGCGTCCTCCGCGTTCGTTCAAATCTCTCTTCCTCGGTGACGGCGTGCTGGAAGCCCACAACGCCAAGCTGCAAGCCAAATATGCCCGCGCCGCCGCTACCGAAGTACGTTACGAGACAGTCGCTACGGAGGATGCTCAGCTCCTCCTCGTCGCCTACGGCATCATGGCACGCGTGTGTCGTGAGACAGTCGACCGCTTACGCGCCCGTG
The DNA here is from genome assembly GCA_026417575.1 of bacterium. Taxonomy (GTDB): domain Bacteria; phylum Auribacterota; class UBA3054; order UBA3054; family JAPLST01; genus JAOACZ01. Next base: position 3,515 of record JAOACZ010000147.1, read on the forward strand.
GCATCAAAGCTGGCTTGCTTCGCCCCCTTACCCTGTGGCCGTTCCCCACTGCCTGGCTAGCCGCCCACGCTGCCCAATTCGCGCATATCCTTGTCGTAGAGCTTAGTTGTGGCCAGATGGTCGAAGATGTTCAGTTGGCCGTGCAGGCTCGCACGCCAGTCAGCTTCTATGGCCGCGCAGGCGGCGGAATCGTTACCTGCCAAGAGTTGACAGCGGTTGCGATCGAGCGCCTCGGCATCAAGGAAACGTCATGAAGTACCAGCCTCCACACGCTCTCCAACCTGTTTCCACCCACTACTGTGCCGGCTGCGGCCACGGCGTCGCGCATCGCCTCATTTGTGAAGTAATTGATGAGCTCGGCATTCGTGAACGCGTTCTCGCCGTGGCTCCTGTCGGCTGCGCCGTGTTAGCCTATGATTACTGGAACTTTGACGTGACCGAGGCCGCTCACGGGCGCGCCCCGGCCGTGGCGACCGGCATGAAACGTTGTAACCCAGATAAACTGGTCTTCACTTATCAAGGTGATGGCGACCTCGCTGCAATTGGCGCCGGTGAAATTGTTAATGCCGCCAATCGCGGCGAGCTGATTTCGGTCTTCTTCATCAACAACGCAAATTATGGCATGACCGGTGGACAGATGGCTCCCACGACGTTGCTCGGTCAAAAAACGACCACCTCACCCGCCGGTCGCGTGGCACGCCGCGAAGGTTGGCCCATGAAGGTTGTCGAGATGCTCACGCAACTTGACGGCGTCGCCTTTGCCGCGCGATGCGCTCTGCACACCCCCAAACACATTCGTGACGCGAAACGTGCCATTCACACCGCCTTTGTCACACAAATGCAAGAAGCAGGATTCGCCATCGTCGAACTTTTGGCTGCCTGCCCGGTTGGCTGGGGAGTCACACCTATCCAGGCCATCGAGCTCGTTGAGCAGCAGATGATTCCCGTCTACCCGCTTGGTGTTTTCAAGCAGGCCTCTTCACCTGTGTCGCTCCCGTCGTAGATGCCAAGAGCGTAGTCTGCTCTTGACTTTAACGCATCGTTCCACGCTGCAGCTTCCAGATATTTATTTTCTTATCTTCGCACCGCCCGAGGACGCGACAGTCCCCGCCCGTCCGCGACCACTCTTGATTGCACAGCCGGGGTCAGGCCTAGAATTGTAACTTAAGCACGTAACTTCGCAGCACTCGCTTCCGTAGGGAACGGAAACGCAACAGTTTACGTCTCATGATGGGAAACATCGGATCCGCGCCTTGGGAAGCACACGAGCGCTGCAACAACAGTGCTTTCCTCGCACGGCTCCGAATCGGCGCCGAGCGCAGCGCGTTGCCTTACGTACTGGACTCGCCTTTGCTTTTGTCCCCGCCTTCTCCCTCCTCGGCATCGAGCGCACGCAGTTTGTCGCGCAGGCGGGCGGCCTCTTCGTAATTCTCCTCCTCCAGCGCCTTGCGCAGCATCGCCTGCAGTTGCTCTCGCTGCGTCACTGGCGGTGCAGGCTCCTGTGGCTCAAGCGCGTTCTCAGGCAATTCGATGCCAGCCACATCCATAACCGTCTTCGCCACATAGATTTGTGCCCCATTCTTCAGCGCCAGCGCAATCGCATCGGAAGGCCGGGCATCAAGGTGAAACACATCCCCAGCCGCATTGTGCAAGCAAATGTCAGCATAAAACGTATGTTCTTCTAAGCGCGTCACAATCACGTGCTTTATCTCTCCCCGCAACGCATCGAGGATATTCTTAAATGTGTCGTGCGTCATGGGGCGCTCTAACTGCCCAGGATTGAGAATCAATGAGATCGCTTGCGCCTCGGCCGCACCAACCACAATGGGCAAACACCGGTTGCTGTTCACGTCTTTTAAGAAAACCACAAAGCCGCCTGCTTGCTGTGCAGGAGCAAATCCGACAACAGTTACCTCAATTAACGCTTGATTGCTCATAGCATAGGCTCCCCTACATTGTAGCTGCTACAGGCTGTGCCGCCTCTGTGCATAACACTGCGCGCCCATCTTCCCCATGCAAAGCGCGGCAGAACTCCTCAAACGTCGGTTCTCGCAAAACTAGCGTCGTAAACTGGCGCCCAATTTCCGCCAGGAAATGCGCATCGGAGCTCCGGATGAAAGGGATTCCAGGGGGTACCTGTCCGCGCCATGCGCTCGCCTTGGCTCGCGGCGAGAGATCGCATGCATCAAGCTGCACCCCCAATGGCCACACGCCCAGTTGCGAGAACAAGCTGTTGATCGGGCGGTCAATGTGCGAGGCGATCACCACCCCACTGCGCGCGTGCGCCTCACCAACGACCCGGTCGAGCGACAAACTAGTAGCCCCAGCAAGAAAAGCATCGTCCAAATAAATAATCTGCTCCTCGGCATCCACCACCGGTTGATCCCCAAAACGTTCCGGGTCATTCTGCAACCGTGGCAGGTACGTGCGCACGAACTCGCCAAAGCTCACTGCCGTCGCGACATCGCCAAATAAGCAAATCACGTGAATTTCCTCCACCGTCGTCACTTCTACCCCATAAAATGCCACCAGGCCTCCCACCCTCTTCACCACCGTCGCAAGTGCTGGACAATTGGCCGCCGTGTTATGATCCGTCAGGGCTATAATATCCAGCCCACACGCCCGCGCCGCCTGAACGATCCGTCCCGGTGAGCTTTCCAAGCTCCCACACGGCGACAGGCACGAATGCAACTGCACATCGGCCGTAAACGACTTCATTCACCGGGCGCACGCAAGCCAAGCTGATACAGCCGGCCCGCCAACGTAAACGCTGAGGAAGGCGCACTCAGCAAATTGACCTGGTTCTCACGCGCCGCCGCGAGCACGTCCTCCTCCGGCTGCCGCCCTTGCGCGATCACCACCGCGCTCAGCCCCACTAGGCTTGCTACGGCGACCACATTGCGGTGCACTTGGATGGTGATCAACAATGTGCCTGCATGCGCATGGCCCACCACGTCACTCAGCAAGTCCGACGCATACGCATCAGTCACCTCCTGCTCATGTAACTCTACCAGCGGCGTGAGGCGCAACTCCTGAACGATCGTGCTGAGCTTCATACATGGCATCCTTGGGTTTAGCAGGCCTCCTCTGGCCACCATCACCTCATATTATACGCTTTTGACATCGAGGCCGCAAGCCGCTATAATACTTTACGACGGCCATTTCAGACGGCACAAAGCCCGTCCAGAAGTACAAGGTTGTAACCCCGGTAGCGTCATATGGCAAAAACTGATGTGATTGAAGTCGAGGGCGTGGTTACCAAAGTGCTCCCCAGCACTATGTACCGCGTGCGCCTAGAAACCGGCCACGAGGTACTTTGCCACATTTCCGGCAAGATCCGGCACAACTTCATTAAGATTGTTGCCGGCGATAAGGTGCGCTTGGAAATGTCGCCCTACGACCTGACGAAGGGGCGGATCACCTATCGCTATCGCGAGTAAGCCTTACCAGCGCGGTTCTCCACGCGTGCCCAGGGCACGCACTCACTTCCCCTCCTCAGCCTGCTCTAGCGCCGCGTTCTCCAGCACCGACATGTCGAAGTCCCCATTCAGGGGTACTTTCACGTTGAACCACGCAAAAGGCCGTTCAGCAAACGCACCCCCTGTCAGCGTGTCAAACAGCCCCTCTACCACTATGATCGGTGCCAGTATCGCTCCCGCCGTCGCACCTACCGCCCCCCCTCCCACCGCCATGTAGGGGGCCAGTACCTTGCAGTACGGATGCATCCCCTTCATGGGCACCAGTGTGCCAATAGTCCCGCCAACGAAAATACCTACCACAGGCATCAGCCCCGCCGCGCACAGCTCTAGCGGGCCGTATGTGACACGTTCCCACGTCCACCCTCCTCCTTCCTCCTCCTTTTCCGCCCCCGCCGCGCCACGAGCTGCCGCGCCCCCCGACGGCGCCTCACTCCCCATGCGCTCCGTCCCCAGCACAATAAAATCGTCCGCAGATGCAGCTGGCCCTGCTATCACACTTGCTAAAACAGCTACCGCAATGAGAAACCATGCTTTCATTTGCTCCTCGCTCATGACATTGTGACCCTACACAGTAATCCCTTTCAACTATAGCATAACTAAGCGAGATGGTCAACACACCCTTGCCTTTCCTTGCTCTAACCGTGTTATGAGGATGTAAAGTGATACAGTGCCGTATCCGGCCTCTGAATTTTGGGACAAATTCAAACGTGGACTTAAGGTTTTCCCGCACCGATTCCTTTCACGTCCTCTCATTCCTTAATGAAGTTTGCTTCCTTCCACCAATAACCCCCGGGCTCCCCTCCACCGCGGCTTGCTCTTTCACAAAATAAAAATCACTCAGCGCTCAGCATCTTGGCAGTGGTAACGGACGTCTTTTCTGCTTGCATTTCCCCTGCTGCTGCGCTATAATGACGCCCATGAAGTTAGGCATAATCGGTGGCACAGGTTTAGCGCAGCTCCCCGGGCTCGAGGGGCTGCATGAGGTATGCATCTCCACGCCCTTCGGCGCACCAAGTGCTGCCTTGCGCGTCGGCTCCATAGCCGGGCGTGAGTTGGTCTTTCTCGCTCGACACGGGGATCAGCATACGCTTCTGCCTAGCGAAATCAACTACCGCGCCAATATTTACGCATTGAAACTCGTGGGCGTAACCCATGTCATCAGTGTCTGTGCCGTGGGAAGCTTGCAGGAACACATCCGGCCAGGCGAGCTCGTGTTGCCAGACCAGTTCTTTGACCGCACACGCGGGCGGCGCGAAGATACCTTTTTTGGACACGGACTCGTGGCGCACGTGGCCTTTGCTGAGCCGCTCTGCCCACGCTTGCGTGCCGCACTCGCTGAAGCAGCGCGTACCTGCAATATCACTATTCACTCCCGTGGCACCTACGTCAATATGGAAGGCCCCGCCTTTTCCACCCGCGCGGAGTCACAATGGTACCGCAGCATCGGTGCTGCTGTGATTGGTATGACAAACCTTACAGAAGCCAAACTGGCCCGCGAAGCGGAACTCTGCTATGCCACCCTGGCACAAGTTACCGATTATGACTGCTGGCACGCTCTCCACGACGACGTGACGGCCGCGGATATTTTGGCTTGCCTTCGCCAAACGACGGCTCACACCATGACCCTCTTACATGCCTTCTGCGCACAGTGGCAACCCTGGAACGACTGCCCGTGTCAGCACGCCCTCCGCGCTGCCCTCGTCACACCGCTCTCGGCCGTCCCCCCAGCCACGCTGCAGGCGCTGCATGCCATCATCGCCCCATACCTCACGGACCACTCATGAGCCAGGTGCGTTTCCCGTTTTACGGTACCGTCCCGATTCTCCCGAACCTATTCACAGCGGCAAATTTGGTCCTAGGAATCCGTGCAATTACCCTTGTCTTGCGCGGCGATCAGTACTATGATCACGCCGCCATCTGCATAATGCTGGCAATGCTGTGCGACGTCATGGACGGCTTGACTGCGCGCATCTCCAACGCAGTGAGCCGTTTCGGTGTCGAATTCGACTCCTTGGCCGATCTCACAACTTTTGGAATTGCTCCAGCGGTCATGGTCTATCGCCAGGCGCTCGTCAGCTACGACGCGGCCAACGGGCGCGGTTTTGCTCATCTCGGCTTCTTCATTTGCGCAATCTATGCCGGCTGCGCCGCGATGCGCCTCGCACGGTTTAATACGCGGCTCGCAGAGGAGCGTACCGTATTTCTTGGCCTGCCCACGCCAGCCGCCGCAGGGGTTATCGCTGCCTACTTTATGCTCGCAGAAAGTGCCCTAGTGCCGGCCGCTGTGACAGCGTTTATCTCGAACTGGATCCTCCCCTACCTCACGGCGGCCTTGGGCATTTTGATGGTAAGCAATATCCAATACCCCGCCCCGCTCAAACGCAGCTTGTGGCGACGGCGCCATTTTATCTATTTCGCTCTGGCCACAGGCCTGCTTGCCTTGGTGATCGCCAGCCGCGGGGCGACTTTATTTGCCCTCTTCAGCGCCTACGTGGTCTGGGGGCTCGTTCAGCACGTACGCAGGCCACAAGCCTCCCCTGCCGACACCCCACCTAGTACGTTTGACGAGGACGATGACTGATGCAAACGACCCGCGTACACCATCCTCGACGCATGCTCGATGGCGTCTTGGTGGTCGATAAACCTCGTGATTGGACCTCCCACGATGTCGTCGCCAAGGTGCGCGCACATTTCCGCTTGCACAAACTCGGTCATGCCGGCACACTCGATCCCGTCGCGACAGGCGTCCTCGTGTTGTTGGCTGGCCGCGCCACCAAATGTGCCGAGTTCCTTTTGGCCGATGACAAAGAGTATCGCTTTGTGGTTCGCTGCGGCATCACCACCGACACGCAGGATATCACTGGAACCGTCCTGGCGCAGATCGAAAACCCGCCAGAGCCCTCGCGCGACACCATCGAGCAAGTCTTAGCGGCATTCCGTGGTCAGATCCTTCAGGTACCCCCAATGTTCTCCGCCGTCAAAATCGATGGCACTCGACTGTATAAGCTGGGGCGTAAGGGACGCGATATCCCGCGCGAGCCACGCCCAATTACTATCTCCGAGCTAGTCCTCGAAAAAATCCACTGGCCATGCATCACCCTCCGCGCGGTGTGCTCAAAAGGCACCTACGTGCGCACGCTCTGTCACGATATCGGCCAGCAGCTCGGCGTGGGAGGATGCATGGAATCCCTCGTGCGTTTGCGCAGCGGCGTCTATACGCTAACACAAGCCCTGCCCCTCCCACAGGTGCTCCAGCTTACTCCAGAACAGTTTGCCGCGGCCCTCTTGCCCATGCCAGTTCGCCCAGCACCTCCTGGGCGGCCCCAGCTGCCCGGGTAAGAGACGTGTTGTCCGCTTGTCTCGCTCTTTACCCAGCTCGTATCCCCTTCATACCAGAAAACGCGCTCCTCCAAAAAAAGTAGCATCTGCTGGCTACTTGCTCACCCGAACGCGCCAAGCGCAAGACGCACAAAGCAGAGCACTACCCAAACTACCCTACGCCCACATGTCCCCAACAGTGTCTGCCCTAGCGCGGCGGCGCCAGCTGCGATACAGCATCGTACGGAAGCACAGCCACACCGCGCTCATCGACCTTGCAGATCACTGCGTGGGCGCCACATTGCACCAGGATCCGTGCACCGGGGCGGGCACCATACATCCTGAGCGTCCCCGGACGATCAGCGCTCAGAAACACTCGCCCTGGCGTGTCCGCGCCGCGCGGACAGCGTACCACCACTGGCGAAGTGGAGCACAGCCAAAGCATCCCATTCCGCCATACCTGCAGCCCATCATACGCACTGCGCACGCGATAGGTGTCGTCCCCCACGCGATACCGCACCACGCCCCAGCTCTGCTGAGAGCGCGTCCCCACGCGCAGGTGATCCGACCATGGCTCTACGTCAATAAGCTCTTGCAACGCGCACATAGCCAGAAGTGCTCCCCAGGCATACCCAGTGTCTGAATTCCACACATCGCCACCTTCCCCAGTGAGCATGTGATAATTCTCGCAAATAAGGTTGGCTTTCGCCCAGTTCTTCTCAAACATCCGGTAGCTCTTCGTGGCAAAAGCCGCTGCCACCTCATCCAAGCCGTAGCGCTTGAGCCCCTCGTAAATGATGAAATTCGTTGGTGGCCAAATCCGCCCCGCCCAATAATTATTGTTCTTGCTCGCTGGATAATTGAGCGCCGTAACACTAAGCACGTACTCCCCCCAAAACAGCTCAGGATCGAGAAGGTAACGTGCTACCATCGCATGCGCTTGTTCCTCCGTGGGAACACCTGCCGCAAGTGGATAGAAGTTGATCGCGCTCACATCACGGATGAAGCGACCGTCCCAGCAGCGGATGCAGTATAAACCACTGCGCGGATCATACAAACGCGCACGCATGCGCTGCGCATGCGCAGCAGCCTCACGCCGATAACGTTGTGCTGCGTGTGTGTCGCCGACCTGCGCAGCCATCCAAGCTAAAGCTTCGCAGTCAAGCACGTACAACGAATTCAATGCCACACAATCAGCCGCTAACGTGTGCGCACGCTTGTCGAACGGCACCTGGTTCATGACCGGAAAATTGTCCATCCCAGCCTCGTATAACGCACAAATGTGCTCGTGTTGCTGCACAGGATTGTAGAGCTTGAGATGGGGAAACTCATACACGGGAGTGGGATTCGAGCCCCACGCGAGCAAGCCAGACCCCTGTGGATCACGTGCTCGTCGCCACCACGCGTGCCATCGGGCTAACGCCGGATAGCATTCCTTCACCAACGTCTGATCACCGGTCAGAAGCGCGGTCTTCCACACTAAGTAACCGCCAATCGGAGGTTGCGAGCGATCAAATGCCTTCACACCAAACGAAGTGTAGTAATTTGGAAGAAAACCTTCCTCCGTCGCTGAGGCTAGTATCGCGCGGAAATTGGCACGTGAAAGTTCCACACTCACGGTGTGGGCAAGGTACCCCAAAAAGCACTGATCCCAGGGAAAATTGTACGAGCCGTTCCAGTCAACGCCCCAGTCACGCGAAATTTGCGTGGTCAGCCCAGTCCAGCGCGCATCGTAAATCGTATTCCACGTCACCGCACGCGGTATCGCCATCAGCGCCCGAGCTAGCCCATCTTCACCACACAATTCTTCTCGCGCGTAGCACTCTTTGGCACGCGCAATGCGCCGTAAAAGCGTCGGCCACCGCCCGCGACACCGCCGCGCCCCAACGTGCAACGCGCAAGGCTCGCCTGGCGTATTGATCAGATACACGTAATCCACGCTAATAAAAAACAGCACCTCTTCTGGACGGTGTAAATTGTACGGCGTCACCCACCACCGCCGCGTCCTCAGCACCTTGTCGCGCACCTCCACAGCCTCTTCCCCAGCCGGCAGAAGCCCCACCACCACGCGACACCGATCGCCCTGTGTCAACGGTGTGATCGCTACATCCAACTCGCGTCCGCGCCCCGCCGCTTCCACTGCATATTGCGCGCTCGGCGTGCTAAACGTGTACGACCAATAACTCCCATCTGGTGCGTGCGGGCCGCGTACCGGCATCTGCGGCCACCGAAAACGCGTGTGGTGTACGTCAGCATCGGGATCATACACGCTTAGCTGCACCTTAAACGTAAACATGCCGTCTTCAAGATAGACAATCGTGTTATAGGAGCGAAAATCCCATGTGTTCCAGCCAGTTGCCGCACTCACAGGGCGTGAACGATTCATACGTGTATGACCTTCGTGTGTTAAGTAACGGTGTACAAACTAATATACAATAACGTAACAGTACGCCGGTGTCAAGCACCCGCGCCCCCATCGCAGCTGCTCGCATGGATCCCTTCTTCCCAACATCGAAACCTCACTCGCGCGTCCCGCCCCATGGGAGCAAATTTCCTAAAGCCACGCAAGAACAAAGCACCTGCACACTTCACCTCACAACCCACTCGCGCAACAACGACCTCTCATAAAACCTTTTCCCGTTGTCTCACCACATCACCCTCAACACAACCACAATCGACAGCGCTAAACATAAAATGTTCCCACCCTCTCCCATCAACCTTGGTTTAACACGACGCGCACGGACACTTCACGCGTTCTTCACGTTCCCCTACTATCCTTTTCAAAAATCTAACCGCCCCGAGGTTGCCATGGCAAAAGCTGATTTGCATGTGCACTCGCGTTACTCGGACCACCCCTCAGAGTGGTTCCTCCAACGCTTGGGTGCCAATGAGTCATACACCGATCCTGAATTTGTCTATCGGACCGCCAAAAAACTCGGCATGGACTTTGTCACCTTGACAGACCACAACGACATTCGCGGCGCCCTCCAGCTCCATGCAGCTCATCCCGAGGATACGTTCATCAGTGTTGAGTCCACCACGTACTTCCCCGAGGACGGCTGCAAAGTGCACGTGCTCATCTACGGCATCAGTGAGAAAGAGTTCGCTGACATCGAAGAACTCCGCAGCGATATCTACCGCCTAAGTGCCTATCTCCATGAAAAACGCATTGCTCACTCTGTGGCCCACGCCACGTATGCAGTCAATGACAAGCTCACCGTCGCTCACTTGGAAAAACTGATCCTCCTTTTCGATAATTTCGAGGCGATCAATGGTGCCCGTGCGCGCCACAGCAACGTTGCCTGGGCCACCGTCCTGCAGAACCTCTCTCCCGCTCACATCGAACAACTTGCCCGTACGCATAACCTTTCTCCCGCCTCTCGCACCCCGTGGATCAAAGGATTAACAGGGGGCACTGACGACCACGCTGGCTTGTTCATCGCGCGCACCTACACCGTCGCCGAAGCACGCTCCGTCGCTGACTTCCTCGCTGCCCTGCGCGCCGGCAAAGTCTCCGCCGCCGGCCGCCATAATGATTACCATTCCCTCGCCTTCGCCCTCTACAAAATTGCCTATGATTTCTCGCGCTCGCGCAGTTCCGCCGTCACTTCCTCGTTGCTCGCACAAATTACCGAGCTGATTTTTGGCAACGGTCGTCTCGGTCTCCGCAACTGGTTGCGCCTCCAAAAACTGCGCTCCCTCTCCCGCGCAGGTGACGACTCGATGCAAGCTCACCTTGTCGCCCTCGTCGATACCCTCCGCACTCAGCCCCATCTCTCTATCGACGCCCGCCTCTCCCTCGTCTACGATAAAGTTGCCGCAATCGCTGACAGTTTCTTCGTTTCATTCGCTTCCTCCTGCGCCCGCGACCTCCAACAAGGAAATATCACCAACCTCGTCCGCAATGTCGCCTCTTCCATCCCAGGTATCTTCCTCGCGATACCGTTCTTCACTACCTTCCGCCATATGTGCGAAGGCCGCCCACTCGTCCATCAGCTCCTCGACGCCTTCGGAATACTACCCACCCATGGCCGCAAACGCGTCCTCTGGTTTACCGACACTATTTGCGAAGGAAACGGTATCGCTACCATGTTGCGTAGCATTGGCTGGACGGCGTTTCAGCGTGGCTACGAACTGCGCATCGTTACCTGCCATTCCCCTGAGGAACAAATCCCTGAGCTTCCGCCAAACGTCCTGCCCCTGCCTTTCATTTACGAATTTACCCTGCCTCACCCAGAGACCTTCCACGTCCGCGTGCCCTCAGTGCTCAAAGCGATGCGCTTAATCTTCGATTTCGATCCCGATGAGGTAATCGTCTCAACCCCAGGTCCTGTTGGCTTGCTCGGCCTCCTCGCTGGCCGCCTCCTCAACGTTCCTGTCACCGGCATCTATCACACCGACTACAGCCGTGAAGCCGCCGTTCTTACCCCTGACGATTCCCTCACCAATGTCCTCGAAACTGCCACACGCTGGTTCTTCTCGTGCATGCACGAAATCCGCGCCCCCTCTCACGAATATATCCACCTCTTGGAGCAACGTGGATTCGAGCGGCACCGCTTGCGCATCCTCCCGCGCGGCATTGATGCTGACGTCTTTCAGCCTCACCCCCAGGCCGCCGCCCACATCCGCACCAAGTATGGCTTTGCGGATCACTTCATCTTGTGCTTCGCCGGAAGACTCACCCACGACAAGAACCTCGCCTTCCTCGCTCACGTCTATCGCCTCGTCGCTGAACAACACCAACAGGTAGCCTTGTTCATCTGCGGCGATGGGCCATACTTGCCCGAATTACAAACCCTGCTCTCCGGCTGCCCGAACGTCGTCTTCACAGGCCATCTCCCACGTCACGCACTCGCAGAGATCTTTTCCGCAGCGCAACTCTTCGTCTTCCCTTGCGTCACGGATCCCTACGGCCTCGTCGTCCACGAAGCACAAGCTTGCGGTCTGCCCGCCCTCGTCGCTGATCAAGGCGGGCCGCAGGAACTCGTTATCCACGGCCAAACCGGTTTCGTCCTCCCCGCTCACAACCCCGATGCCTGGGCAGCACAAATTGATCACGTCATCAAACTCTACCACAACAACCGCTATGTCTTCGACGCCCTCGGCCGCGCCGCCCGCGCTCGCGCCGTCCATGCCTGCAGCTGGGAACTCGTCGTTGACGAACTCCTCAGCCGGCAAAGTAACGTGGCCCACGCTGCCACACCACCCACCTCCCTCACCCACTCACTCCCTCTCCCACACGCCCCTTCTGACCACGAGCCGTATGCTCTCTCAATAGTTTCGTGAGCAAAAACGCCATCTCGAGACTCTGCGCACTGTTCAGCCGCGGATCGCAGTAACTCTGATAATTGCGTGATAAATCTGCTCGTGTTACCCCTACTGCCCCACCAGTACATTCCGTTACATCTTCCCCCGTCAGCTCGAAATGCACCCCCGCCAGCCGTGAGCCAAGCCGCACATGCGTCAGAAATGTTTCCCTTACTTCCGCTAAAATATCACCAAACGCACGTGTTTTCCGCCCCCCTACCACCCGCGTATTCCCATGCATCGGATCACAACACCACGTCACAAGCAGCCCCGCCCGCTGGACAGCACGCACTAGGCCAGGAAGCACATCCGTCGCTCGCCCACGCCCTAAGCGGGTAATCACGCATACCCGCCCCGCTTCATTCCCAGGATTCAGCCGCCTCACCAAGGCCACTAACTCCTCCCCCCCACATCCCGCATCCACTTTCACCCCGATCGGATTCCCAATCCCTCGAAAATACTCCACGTGCGCCCCGTCTAACCCACGCGTCCGGTTCCCAATCCACAACATATGCGCCCCCACATTATAATATCGCCTCAGCTCTGGATCACGCCGCGTCAGCGCCTCCTCATACGGCAGCAACAGCCCCTCATGCGAAATGTAAAACTCTACCCGCCCTAGCCGCTCCGGCTGCACTCCCCCAAACGATTCCATAAAGTGAATAGCATCCAAAATCTGCTCAACGGTCTCGCGATACTCAGGCCACTCCCGCGAACGCTCAATCGCCCGCAAATTCCATTTGTACGGATCGTGCAGGTCGGCAAAGCCACCGTCAATCATCGCCCGAATATAGTTCAGTGTCAGCGCCGCACGCTCGTACGCCTGCACTAACCGGCGCGGATCCGGCCGCCGCGCCCCCTCCTCCGCGCTGATCGCATTCACACTGTCCCCTCGATAACTTGGCAACTCCTTCCCCTTCACCTCTTCCACCGGGCTACTCCGCGGCTTCGCATACTGCCCCGCTATCCGCCCAATCCGTATCACCGGCTGCCGTGCCCCGTGCGTCAAAATCACACTCATTTGTAACAACACCCGTAACTGATTCGCAATCACCTCAGCCCGACAATCCGCAAACCGTTCCGCACAGTATCCCCCCTGCAAAATAAACCCCTTACCCATGCCTGCCTGCGCAATCCGCTCCTTCAACCTCTCAATTTCCCCGCTGAATACCAGCGGCGGGTCCCCGCGCAATTCCTTCAAAGCCTCCGCCAGCGCACGCGGATCAGCGTATTCCGGCTGTTGCAACGCCGGGCGACGACGCCAACTCCCTGGGCTCCACTCATCCACCCCGCGGCTCACCCTCTTTCTCCCTTCTCTCATGCTTCTTCAAGCCTCCACCGCCTGTGTGGCATAGTATACCAAACTCTCCCTCACCCATCGCTCTGCGTCAGCGCATGGTACATCGCGCGCGCGTTCGCCACGGGTACCGCCCGTGTCAACGTGTTGCACGTGGAAAGAATCCACCCTCCTCCAGGCGCTAACACACGCGCCAACGCACGCACGTGATTGCTAATCTCCTCCGGCGTTCCCCGCGGTAACAAATAATCCAAATCTACGTTCCCCATCACACACAACCGCTCCCCATACCGCTTCTTCACCGCCTGTATATCCATCCCCGCCGAAGGTTGCAACGAATGCAATCCATCGAATCCGCATCCCACGATATCATCAAGAACCGCATTTATGTTCCCATCCGTATGCAAAAAACACGGCCGCCCAGTCCGCCGATGTACTTCAGCCACTAACCAACGTAACGGCGGAAAAAAGATCCGCCGCAACACCGTTGGAGACACAAACGTGCCGCTGTTATACGCAATGTCGTCAGCTACGATCATTACATCCGCTCCCGCCTCCGCCGCTATCTCTGCTAGCTCCGCATTGAAGCGCGCGGCCTTCCACGCCAATGTCTCAAGTGCCCCCGGCGCCTCTACCGCCCACACCATCAATGCCTCGAACCCTACGAGCGGCACCAGATTGTCAAATGTCCCCCCAATTATTGCAAAAACACTCCGATCTGTTTCTCTCTTCCACCGCGTCAAATTCTCCCCGTGGTAGATCGCCGCATCAGGAAACGAAAAACTCTCCGCCGCGCCCGGCTCCACTACCGGAAAATCCATGTAATGTAACCCATCCTCCGCAAATTCGTAGTGGACCCCCCAGCAATCTTCCATAATCGGCAATCCTCGCGCACTCGTTCCAATTTGTCGCGGCGCCGGCCGGAGTAAATCCTCTGACACAAGATCCAGATCAAAATCGTCCAAAACGTGTAGGCAGGTCAGAAAACGATCCGTATACCCTGGCTCGTATAACCCAAGAAAATCTGGGTCAATTAAAATCTCACCCTTCGGTGGTCGGTCGGGCTCCCGATGAGCAATGGCGCATTCCACTCGTTCGTGGTGTAACATGCTGGTCCTCGCGTGTTAAGTATCCATCATGTACAATTATAGCTCCCATTTAACACCCAGTCAAGACATTGCCGGTCTCTCACGCATTCGGTATACTAGGCCAATGCTTTTCTCTTCACGAGGTACCTTGCTTATCTCACGCCTCGCTCGCGTGCTCGGAGCCATCTTCCTCCCATGGTACCTTTGGTCACTTTTGTACTACCCACAGCCCCTCCTATGGGTGTGCGCAAGTACGCTTAGTATCCTAAGCGTTACCCTCGCACTTCGCTGGCCACGCAGTGTCCTGGTGTGGCTCGCTCCCAGCATCATGTTGTTCAATCATCTCCACTTTTGGCTGCCTTGGCCATCTGTCAAACTCGCATACCTCGCTCCGGCAGCCGTGTGCTTCGCGACCGCCGTCCGCTCCGTTCGTTCACGGCATCCGGTACCTCTCCACATCAATCTCTGGTTCGCCATTTGGCTACTGTGCTTAGGAAGTTCTGCCTGCATGGCCATTTTGCGCCAGTGGTATGCTCATGAGCCTGCCGCCTGGTACGAATTGGCTTTGCACCTCCGCTGGGCGCCTTTCCTCGATGAGTCGAATCGTTACGTTCCTCTTCGCTACCTTTGGCAGTGGTCTCTTGCCCTCGCAACCTACCTCGCTCTTCTTCCACTCGTCCGTCGCCCGGGCGACGTAAGAGTCGTTCTCTGGAGCATTGCTCTTGCCGCGTTGCCTGCAGCTGCGCTCGCGATTTATTCGTACCTCGCGCGCACGCTCATGGTCAGCCACTATGCCATGGAACGGCGTGTGAGCGCGACTTTTTCCACACCCGCTGTGCTCGCCGACATGCTCACCGTCGCCTGTGTGGCTGCGGCTTACCTTCTCTTTACCACGCGCCGTGCCATCTTGTGGGTGGTGCTCTCCCTCAGTATTGTCGGCAGTGTTCTCGCCATCCTCTTCAGCGGGTGCCGCCTCAATCTCCCCTTGGTTACAGTCGCCCTCCTTCTGATCCCTGCAACTTTGCTCGCCCTGAGATGGCCCTGGTTCAGCCGTCACTGGTGGGTCCCAGTTGCCTCAGCTCCTCTCCTCGCTGGTCTCCTCATCGCTGCCGCATTGTTCTCCCCGCCATCTTGGCAACGCTACCTCAACCATATTCCTGCATTCCAGCGTATTCATGTCTTGTATACCCAATGGCGCAACGCACCTGGATCCTCCTGGCAGCGCTTTAGGGCGATTTTCCCTGGCCGCATTAGCCACTGGCAGGCTGCCGCTAATATGTTCCGCCGCCACCCCCTTTGGGGCACTGGTGCCGGCTTGTTTGAAAGCTCCTATGCCCGCTACCGTGCGCGTGATGATCTCTTCGTGTACGCCCGCGCCCACAACGTCTTCCTGCGCATCGCCGCCGAAGGAGGCCTTGTTACGCTCCTCGCTTTCCTCGCTATCATTGTTTCCACGGCTCATTCACTCGCCTACCACCGCGGCAACGGCCTCCCCGCCGACGCTCCCTGGTTGCGCCTTCGCTCGATCTTTCTCATCCTCTTTCCAACTATCCTCATAAGTTCATCCTTTTCCGACATCTGGTTCGAAAATACTGAGTCCAACATGATGCTCTCCCTCCTCGCAGCAGCAGCTATGACCACCTGCCGCGCCTTGGCCCCCGTGCCTCCGAGCCCTGAGGAGATTGAGTGGCTCGCCCACGTCTCCTGGTGGCACCGCTTCCGCGTCGCTGCTCATGCCTTGCTCTTGCTCCTAACCTGGGGCTGGCTCGGTCTTATTAGCTTCCGCCGTGCCGCGCTTTTTCTTCTCACCTTCGCTTTCTGCCTCCTCGGCCTCCGCCGTGCCTTCTACGACGGCCGTAAAACCATGCTGCGTGGTGAGGCCTCGCATGGCTTCATCTACGCCTCCCGCCTCATCAATGAACAGGGCGATTGGTACGCCTTTGGCCGCGCCGCAATGTGGAGCGCCATCGTCCCCGCCGATGTCATGTGCATCACTTTCCGCCCTCTCAATGACCGCATGGGCCGTGCCGCCCCTCACGTCAACGTCTTCGTCAACAACGTCCACGTAGGCCGTCTCGCCATTTACCCCAATGCACGCCCCACCCTGTACTGCGACCTCAGCCGCCTCCGCAACGACGTCGTTGTCATCCGCTTGGTTGCCGAACGCACCTTCTCCCCCTGGCGCCTCGGCTGGTATAAAGATCCCTTCCCCTACGGCGGCATCTGCTCCGCTATCCAGTGGATCTCCGATGACCCATTCGTCACCTTCACCTCCGCCCGCGGCTTCTGGAATGCGTATTGGACCGCTCGCGTCAACACCTACTTCGCTCTCGGCCATACCAACTACGACGCAACTGTTCCCATCCCATTTTTTGTTCACACTCGGCCATGATCCGTGCCATCTTCTCCGGCACTACTCCTGAGTGGTCGGGTCTCTTTATTGACCCCGACCACGTCTACTTTGCTCACGACCTCGCCACAGTCGCACACGTTGTCAACAACGCAGAAGCCGCTGCCCTCGCAGGCTCCTGGGTCATCCTTGCCCTCGCTTACGAAGCCGCACCTGCGATGGACCCAGCATTGTCTGCCCACCCGCCAACCACGCTCCCCCTCGCCTTCGCTGCTACCTTCTCTCGTCCCGCCCCCACGCCGCCACCATCCTCCCCTCCCTTGCCCTCCCTCTCATGGAAACCCCTCGTCACCTGGCCCGCCTACAAACATGCCGTCGAACGCATCCTTAATTATATCGCTACCGGCCATACCTACCAAGTCAACTATACCTTCCCAATGGTGACTCGCGCACCCTCAGATCTCGAGCAGTGGTATCACGCCCTCTGCGCTGCTCAAGCCGCCCCCTTCAGTTGCTTCATTTCCACACCCGATTTTTCACTCCTCTGCCTCTCTCCAGAGCTGTTTTTCACCCGCCGTGGTTCTTCCATTATTGCCCGCCCCATGAAAGGCACCCTCCCACGCGGCCGCTGGTGGGAAGAAGATTGCGAGCGTCAGCGCGCGCTCGCCACATGCCCCAAAAATCGCGCTGAAAATCTCATGATCGTTGATATGCTCCGCAACGATCTCGGCCGCATCGCCCAGTGCGGCTCTGTCCACGTACCCACTCTCTTTTCGATCGAATCCTATCACACCGTCCTGCAAATGACCTCCACTGTCACGGCCCGCTTGCGCCCGGCGGTCTCTCTCTGGGACATCTTCTCCGCCCTCTTTCCCTGTGCCTCCATCACTGGCGCTCCCAAAGTGCGCACCATGCAGATCATCCGCGAACTTGAGCCTTACCCGCGTGGCTTCTACACCGGCGCTATTGCCCTGCTCCAGCCAGGCGGCAATTGCACTTGCAACGTCGCCATTCGTACAATTGTCTCTACCCACCACGACCGCTGCGCCTGTTTCTCCGTCGGCGGCGGGATCGTCGCTGATTCCAACCCCGCCCACGAATACGAAGAATGCCGTGTCAAAGCAGCCTTCCTTCACACCCCCCGCCCCGCCTTCCAGCTCCTCGAGTCTTTGCTCTTGGACCACGGCGAATACTGGCTTTTACCTGAGCACCTCAGCCGGCTCCGCTCCAGTGCCACATTTTTCAGCTTCTCTTTCGACGAATCTGCCGTCCGTGAAGCCCTCCGCGCCATTGCCCTCGCACACAAAGTCGGCCGCTTCAAAGTCAGGCTACTCCTCTCACCCACCGGCAAAACCACTTTAGAAGCCGAGCCTCTCCCTGCGCATGAACGCCCATGGGCTCTCGGCGTGGCCCCCTCACCTGTCTCTTCTCACGACGTCTTCCTCTTTCATAAAACCACCCATCGCGTCGTCTACGAAGCCGCCGCACGCGCCTGCCCGGGCGCCGATGACGTCGTCCTCTGGAACCAGCAGGGCGAAATTACCGAAACAACCCGCGCTAACATCGTCGTCCAGCTCCACGGTCAGCTCATCACTCCACCGCGCACCGCCGGCCTCCTCGCCGGCACCTTCCGCGCTGCCTTGCTCGCTCAACGCCGCATCGTCGAGAAATCCATCTTTCTCGATCAATTGCTCTCCGCCCCTAAAATCTGGCTGATTAATTCTGTGCGTGGTTGGATTGACGTCGACATGCCCCACCTGCGGGCCGCTCTCGCCCTACACCAGCAAACCCGCCAGTCCTGCAGTGCTGTAGGACGCCAATAGCCCCGCAACTAACGCCTTCCACGCCAATTGCGCCACCTCATTCTTGCGCCCCGGCGCAAGCGCATTCAACGCCCCAATCAATATCGCAAGCGACGCAAAATTTGCAAAACCACATAACGCATACGTGGCTATCACCACCGACCGCGGCGCCAGGCTGCCCATCTGCTCGACCAACCCCCGGTACGCCACCAGCTCGGTGCAGAACACCTGCGTGCTCAACAAGCCTCCGACCCGCCCCGCATCTACTGCGCTTACCCCTAATAACCGCGCCACCGGATACCCAAGGTACCCGAATAATGTCTCCAGCGTCACAGGCGCCCCACCAACCCGCAGCCCTGTCGCCCCCAACACCGTATTCACCAAACGAATCAACGACAGCATCGCAATTAACATCGCACACACATTCAATGCCAGAAACAGCCCGTCTCGCGCTCCCTGCGCCACTGCCTGCAGAGCATTCACGGCTCGCTCCTGAAGCACTGGCGTCTCCCCCGTCTCTCCCACCCACTCATCCCGCCGCGGCGGAACAATAATTTTCGCAAATACCAGTGCCGCCGGCGCCGACATCACCGCCGCGGTCATCAAATGCCCGGCGTCAATCCCCCAGCTTACGTACAGGGCCATTACCGTCCCGGCCACCGTCGCCAGCCCGGTCGTCATTAACGCCATCAGCTCTGACCGCGTCAGGTTTTCCAAATATGGCCGAATTACCAGCGGCGCCTCTGTCATGCCCACAAACACATTCGCTGCCGCCACTAAACTCTCGCGCCCACTTGTGCGCATCGTCCGATGCATGACCCACGCCATCGCACGAATGATCCGCGGCATAATCCCCCAATGGTACAGCAACGCCATCAATCCCGAAAAAAAGATCAACGTGCACGGTACGCTGATGAAAAACACAAACTGCCCACCCTCAGGAATTAACGGCCCGAAAATAAATTCTGCCCCCGCACGACTACATCCAATCACTCCTACAAACCCACGCCGAAACCACTCGAATGCTACGCGCCCCGCCCCCGTTCGTAACACCAAGAGCCCAAACCCCACTTGCAGCCCAAATCCCACTACTACCGTCCGCCAGCAGATCTCACGCCGCCGCTCCGAGAGCAGCAGCGCCACTACCAGCATCACACCCAATCCTATGATGTTCACTGACTATTCCTGCTGCTCGCCGCACCTGGCACCCGCCGCTCCAACCGTATGTCCGCAAACTCGCCTGTGCTTGCTACCGCCCCGTACCCCATATGCACCAGTACCACGCCCACACCACTAGTC
>JAOACZ010000191.1 GCA_026417575.1 bacterium
GGTTATCGGGGGCGGTGGAGAAGATCTGGCTTTTGCGGCAGGGGGTGGTGGTATTGCGTTCGATGAGCTTGGGCATGACGCCGCCGAGGGTTTCGATGCCGAGGGAGAGTGGGGTGACATCGAGGAGGAGGACGTCACTGACTTGGCCGGCGAGGACGGCGCCTTGGATGGCGGCGCCGATAGCGACGACCTCATCGGGGTTGACGCCTTTGTGGGGCTCTTTGCCGAAGATGTCGCGGACGATGGCCTGGACGGCGGGCATGCGGGTCATGCCGCCGACGAGGATGACCTCATCAATTTGGTCGGGGGTAAGGCCAGCGTCTTGGAGGGCATTTAAGCAGGGTTTGCGGGTGCGTTCGATGAGGTGAGCGCAGAGCTGTTCGAGCTTTGCGCGGGTGAGGGTCATTTGGAGGTGTTTGGGGCCGCTGGCGTCGGCGGTGATGAAGGGGAGGTTGATATCGGTTTGGAGTGAGGAGGAGAGCTCGCATTTAGCCTTTTCGGCGGCTTCTTTGAGGCGCTGGAGGGCCATTTTATCTTTGCGGAGGTCGATGCCCTGGTCGCGGAGGAATTCTTCAGCGATGTAGTCAATGATGGCTTGATCGAAGTTATCGCCGCCGAGGTGGGTATCGCCGTTGGTGGATTTGACCTCGAAGACACCGTCGCCGATTTCGAGGATAGAGATATCGAAGGTACCGCCGCCGAGGTCATAGACGGCGATGCGCTCATCTTTTTTCTTATCGAGGCCGTAGGCGAGGCTGGCGGCGGTGGGTTCATTAATGATGCGGAGGACGTCGAGGCCGGCGATGCGGCCGGCGTCTTTGGTGGCCTGGCGTTGGGAGTCGGTGAAGTAGGCGGGGACCGTGATGACGGCTTGGGAGACGGGGTGGCCGATGTAATCTTCGGGAGTTTGTTTCATTTTTTGAAGGATCATGGCCGAGATTTCGGGCGGCGAGTATTCGCGGCCCTGGACGACGACGACGGCATCGCCACGGGAATTGGCTTTGACTTTGTAGGGGACGAGTTTTTCTTCTTCTTTGACCTCGCTTTCGCGGCGGCCCATGAAGCGTTTGATGGAGTAGATAGTATTTTCGGGGTTAGTGATGGCTTGGCGCTTAGCGACCATGCCGACGAGGCGTTCGCCGTCTTTGGTGAAGGCGACGACGGAGGGGGTGGTGCGACCACCTTCGCTATTGGGGATGACTTTAGGCTCGCCGCCTTCCATGATGGCGACGCAGGAGTTGGTGGTACCGAGGTCAATTCCGATGACTTTGGAAGACTTGGTAGTCATAGCGATAATGTCTGTTGCACGAAGCAGGTGAAAAGTAGGTAAACCGGTTTTGTGGTAGCAAGGTTAGCGCCAATCACGCAAATAACTGGTTTTGAGGTAGTTATAGAGGGTGGTGTGGGGTTTGGGGGAAATTTATGGGCCAAGGTGGCGCGAGTGTGACGGTTTGGCACAGGGGGAAGGTAGTGGAGAGGAGGGGAGGGAGAGGTAGGAAAGGTGTGTGGGGGGAAGGGGTGTTAGTGAGGAGAAGGGAGAGGGGGACGGGGATTGTCGGTAGTGACGGGGAGAGCGAGGCGGTGTTGGAGGCGCTGAGCGGTTAAGTCGTTCATTGCGCGGAAGCGGCGCGGGGTGACGCCGAGGATTTTGCGGAACATGCGAGTGAAGTAGTTGCCGTCGCAGAAGCCGACTTGGATACCGATATCGGTGATGGAGTGGTCAGTGGTGCGGAGGAGGTGGGCGGCTTTGAGGAGGCGATGTTGGATGATGTACTGGAGGGGTGTGGTACCGAGGGCACTGACGAAGGCGCGGCGGAGGGTAGCGTGTTGCATCTTGGTGCAGCGTTCGAGTGCGGCGATAGAGATAGGTTCGTCGTAATGTTGGTGGATATAGGCGAGGGCGTTGGAGATGCGGAGGAGGTGGTGGGAGCTGGGGAGGCGAGGTGCGGTGTAGGCGCGGCAGAGGAAGCCGATGAGCTCGCGGAGGAGGGTGATGACGAAGAAGCGGTAACCTGGGTGGCGGGCGCGCCATTCTTCGAAGAGGCGTTGGGCGAGGGATTCGGCGTGGGCGGTGCCGCGCGCGTCGAGTTTGAACAGGCCGGTGTGGGCGGTGTGCCGGCGCAGCCGCGGTTCCAAGTCAAACAGCAGATGATACCCCGGCAGCACCTGCAAGTCGGCCGTGGCGATGCCCAGCCGCTCCAGATCACACTGTACCAGCAGCTCGCGGCAGTGTTCGCTGCGGAGTGTGGCGTGGGTGTCATTGCCGCTCATGACGACGACGCTGCCGGCGCTCAGGGCATGGTCGCGGCCATTAATCACGTCCACGGTGTAGCCCTGAAAGACCACGACAATTTCCGTGAACTCATGGGTGTGGGGCGGAAAGGCCTTGCTCGAGCCCGTGAACAGCGTACAGGCGAAGGGAAAATCCGGCTCGGGAAAGGCGGTTGTCGCTGCAATCGTCGTGCGTGGTGGCATTCTTTGCTCCTTTTGTGCTAATCCTGACCCCCGCGTGGCACTTTTGTTCATGAAAACGCGCTGTAAGATACCCTACAATGTTTGCAAACGTGACGTTAAGATAGGGTGCAATAGTTGCAAACGTAACATGCTACGCTAGTGTAGCAGAAATCACAGGTAACTGTCAACCAAAGGGAGGAACATGAAAACACGATGGGCGATCAAGGTGGCAAGTGTAGTGCTGGTGATGACGCTGCCAGTGCTGGGCGTGAACGTGAACTATTACTGGTCGGGGGCCGGGGATAATAACGAAGGTGGCGACGGCACGTGGGACACGACAACCGGGCACTGGGGAACGGCGGCGCCGTACAATCAACCGTGGAATAACGTCACGATGGGAGCGGATATCGCGAATTTCCGTGGGACGTCCGGGACGGTGGATGTGCAAGCGGCGGGTGTTGTATGTCGCAGGGTGAATGTGACGTTCTCGGGCTACTGGATACGTGGAGGGAAGATAACCAGCGATGCGTTCAACAATAACTTTGTGATTGATAAGTCGGCGGCGAATTGGGTGCGGATTGACAATGATTTTGACCTGATTACAAATAACCCGGCTACCATTAACATACGGATCAGAAATACAGGAGGGTTGACGGCGCCGCTTGTGGTAAGCGGGACGTTTCAGTTTATTCACAATAGTGGGACAAAGTATCTGGACATTGATGGAGCGGGGACGAGTGGGAGCAGAACGGATTTTGCAGGGAGCCTGTTAGACACAGCGGGCGCGACGGTCCGGCTGCGGCTGGGGAACAACAGCGGGCACGATGCCTCGGTGTATAATTTGTCGGGTAGCTCAACGTATGCGGGTGGGACGCATGTGGTGCGCGGGACGGTGAATGTGAGCAGCTCGGGGGCGTTGGGATCAAGCACCGTGCAGCTGTGCACGAGCACGACG
>JAOACZ010000199.1 GCA_026417575.1 bacterium
CCATCTACCTAATTGTCCCGATTATATCTCTTTCGTCTCACCTTGTCAAACTACCCCAGCCGCACGCGATTCATCTATAAGTCTCATGAGACTGCCAACCGTCTTTGACTCGTCACCCATGCCACGCCTGAGTTTCCGCCGTAGAGGCATGCTCTGGTATTCACTGTGAGGGCATGTGATTCCGATGGCGTGGTGAATATCGAGAGTTTGCCGTGTACTGCTATGAGATTGCCCGTCCGTAACTCTCGGTCAACGACACCAAGGCACCCACTCTTGTTGGTCGTTCACCTTGTCAGCGAAGTGAGCATAGGGACACGCAACAAGCTCTTTCACGGTCCCGACGTGCGCCTGTCACTAAACTTGGCGACACACCCAAGCCAGTGCCCACAAAAGGTGCTGGCAGAAGATAGACCGACATGAGCACTGCACACAACAAGAAAGAAATGGTACTTTTATCCATCCATGCGGGCTTCCTGACGACGTTGACTGAAGTTACCGCAACACAGAAAATCGCTGAGGAACACACATTGCTCCACGATGATTATTGCACTCTCGACCGAGCTCGGGAGGCACAACTACCATCGCAAAGTTCTTGCCCGTACCATGCGCCATGTGGCCTGCCCGGTCGCCTCAGGGTTTCACCCGTTGAACAGCGAACTGTCCGGATACGCTAACACCACTGGCCCCAGCGAACGGTTATGATTCCGCTCCGTAGATGCCAACAAGTCGCTTCGGCACTACTGCATGCCAACGACGTTGCGCACCGTGGAGGAGATCAGATCGCAGTCAACTCGTCACGCACCCTTTGGTACGATCATGCGTCCACACCACCCAAACACTACTGGGACACAAACTGCCCACACAGCCGGCTCGGGTATGACTGCCACCACGATCGGCGCACTGGTGACCACCCCTGCGACGTTGCTTACGACGAATATATAGGTCCCCGCATCGGTACCCTGGGCAGCACTGAAAGCGAGTGAGTAATTAGTCGCGCCAAGAAGCTCTGTACCATCTTTCAGCCACTGCGCGAACGTGGCATTCATTACTCCCACACGTGCACCGCCCGCCATGCCCAGATCAATCACAATGTTAGTCGGCTGGCGTGTGATACGCGGTAAAAGCTCGCCTGCGTAGGCCAGCTCGAGCGCCCCAGCGTCGCGCCGCCCATTTGGCGGCACCCCGCGAAAATCAGCTAGCATTGGGCCAGCAAACTGCCAGTCATAGAGCTCTTCGATCGTCGTCACTGCGTTCGTGAGCGTACCGCGCGCAACGCGCACAAATTCAATGTCACCCGCAAAATAATCCGCTATGGGCCCCCTGCCAACAATAAATGGCGCACTGTTGGTGATCCACACACCGGGTGTGGGGAGCGTGCCGACAGTTGCCCCGTTCGCCAGCACGCCATCCACATACATGTTCAGTCGAGACGGCACCGGGCGGTGATACTCAACCAGCACATGATGCCAGTCACCGTCATTCACGCGCACGCCACTGGTACGGGCGCACGTGTCCGTTCCACCTAGAACTATCGCAAAACGTGCGCAGCCATTCGCGTCAATGCGTAAACTATACCCGGCAGACGCCACTTTGCACGCCAGCACGCCGCCAACATGGTCAGGAACGGTGCGGAAAAACACCTCGATGATGAACCCATTTGTACCAATGTCCAGTGATTTGTTGTACGGCCCGTTGCCGTTGCCCGAGAAATACTGGTTCGTGCCATTCAGCCGCACTGCGCCATGACACCAGTCCTCGAGCGGCCCGCTAATGAAGTTGCTGTTGGTGATGTTGACTCCCGTCAGCGGAAAGGTCGTTTTCGTGCGATAGGTGCTGCGCTCCGTCCAGTCAGCCACCATGTACCACGATTCGTCAATAACAATGGCTGGTGTGTTCGTGCTGCGAACAAAGTGCCATTCGCCCACGGTGGTGAAGAGCGCCCAGGGCACAAAATGCCGCACACCGAAATTAATAGCGGGTGACGTGGCGCGCGGACGCATGTCGCCTGTGTCGGCGTTTTCAAAGATCAACCCATTAGTAGCCACACCCACGGCGCTAGCCGTGGCCTTGCGGGCGCGCAGTGCATTAGCGAACGCCGCAAGGGTACTGTAACTTGCGCCTCCGTATTCAAAGGTGCCAAATGTGGCCGTCTGTCGCCCGACCACGTTGTAATCGAACGCGAGCGTGTCATAATTGGCGCTGCTCGAGCTCACCGTATGATCAAAGACATAGGTCGTGTTGCTGTCAAGAATATTGCCGAGGTACTTGTTACGCCCGGCATCGCCTTCCTGGCGCCGGCTCAGCATGCGAAAACGAAAAACAGAGTTGTTGGCGATCGTGTTGAGATAGCCGATGACTTCTTGAAACCCCGGCCCAGCTTCCACATACTGATTGAGCAAGTACTGACGCGCGCCCCAGGCAATGTTGTTGAAATAATAGTTCTTGAACGATCCATCCAGGTAATATGCCCCCGCAAAGCGATTAGGTGCATAGTTCATAGGCCCAATGGGATTCCACGACACATTGTTGTAGACGTAAAAGGAACCACCCTGCCACGTTTCAATCGCCCCCCAATCGTTCGCACACAGCAAGGCGTGCTTCACCTTGTTATGGTGGATCAAAATCCGCGTGAGCGGCGCATCATAAGGCACGTTCAGCGTCGTCGTACTCGACTTCCCACCAAAAATAAATAACCCGGCGCCGCCCACTTCTTCAAGTATGTTACCGGCTATTTCCGCTACGCGCGGAAACTGAATATTCACCGTGTGATGGCCATTCACCCGATACGGCCGCAACCCAGTATTCCGAATGCGGTTACGCAGAATGCGCACACTGCCAAGTGAACCCGGTTTGACCGCTTGATTATACCCCGTGCCGTCCCACACATCAATCGCACCGTGGTCGCAGTAACGAATGTCATTGTCTGCCACAGTGATCCCGTCCATGCGATCCGTTGTCTGGTAGGCCCGGAAACGTACGGCCGCCGGCACATATTCAAAGCGGCAGTTGCGCACCGACAACCCCACCCCCGTGCCTTCAAAATGAATGGCCGCACTTTGTGTCGCAGGGTAATCTTCAAACTCGCGATAATGCAACGGCCAGTAGATGTTGACGAAGCGGAAGCTCAGCCCACTAATCTCGACATAATTCATCGTGCCAAGATACTTGTAAATGATGGAGATATGGCGCGCGGCTTCAACAGTGACATTCGTGGGCGGAATATCTCCCGGTAGACGTACGTACAGGCGCCCGCTGCTCGCTCCAGTACGTTCGAACCAAAACTCTCCTGGAGAGTCTAGATAGTGAGGCTTGTCTTCGATCCAATAGCGCTGGTGAATGATCATGGGTTGGCCAGAATCATTCCACCACGGTCCCTGAAAGACGATTCCCTTGCGGCCAGCATCGTACGCTTCGATCGGCGCGGCATATGGAGCGCTCATCAAGTTGCCCCATTCCGTCCAGACAAGCCCGCCCGTGTAATAGTTCGGATCGGGATTATCCAACTGGCCGGAATAGCCCCAGCGCAGATGGCGATTGCCACTGCCCGTGTTGGTGATCATGTGGCCCTGCCATAACCAGCAATTTTTTAGCGGATCCAGCGGATCAGTGATCGTCCAATCCGGCTCGCGCGCAAGCGCAAGGCGAGTGACGGCACCCGTAGCGTCCACCATGCACACCATCCGGGGTAGAAACGCCAGATCTGCGTACCAGACACTGCTGGGCGACGGAATGGACGGATTCACGCCCCCAGGGCCTTGCGTCCAGTTAGTTACTTGCTCCGAACCGTACAGCCACGCTTCCCCCGTGCCCCAGTTCGGATCCGACGTGAGACGAATAGGATTGGCAGACGTCCCGGAGTTGTTGGGGAGCAGTTGTCCGCGATAGATCACGCCGCGTTTGAAAACGTAGGTATGCGCACCCCCACCACTGGCAGCAACCCCGCTAGCATTCGGATCCCATGGATGATGTTTCCACGCTGTGTTGGTGCTCAACCCGTCGTTAGCATCGTCGCCGTTTTCAAAATCAATGTACCGCACGGATACGCCAGGTGTGAAGACGAACGGCAGCGGTGCCCATTCCAGATCTCCCTGCGCTAGCACAGTCGCCTGCGCTGTGTTCCATGAATATAATCCCGCCTCTACACAGAGTCCCCCACTCAGCACGAGGCACAATCCAATCCGGCAGACCACGGAGTATGGCTTTCTGAAGTAGTTGACCGTCATGTGGCGCTCCTCAGGTATATCTTAATTGTACCATAATTGCCGGTCAATAAAGGAAAAAATGTGTATTTTCACGCATAAACAAGCTGTGCGTTCTGTTCATGCCCGCTTCACTATTCGAGGTGATTACTTATCACGTTCTGCACGGCACGAACCTAGGTCACTTCTCACCTGGCGTTCCCCGCCACCCGTCTGACGAATTCTTATGGTTGCCACACCAATCGAGACACGCACGGCACCACGGCACCTGTCGCACGAAGTGCAGACACGCGCTAGGTGAGGGCTGAAAGAAACCTAGTCTGCTTTGTTCTCGGACGGGAACGAAGCTGAAGAAAAGTTCACACTGAGGCTAGTCACGTCCACCGCAGACTACTCTCAGGTCACTTGCAGGTACCCATGCGATAACCTTGCCCTGTGCGTCACACAACTGCAGCGAACCGTCGCTAGTGGTCATAGCCGTGCCAAGGAGTGTACTCTGCTGATCGCGCAGTTCGCAGCGTGTGGGCGCGACGCGGATCAGCGAGACCGGTATGCTGCCCCCATCCTGCAGCGGTATGTGCAACACCGCGTTCGTTGGATTCAGAAGCTCAAACCCCATACCATCGCGTGTCGCTCGCCCTGAACTGGCTATCACTTGCCGTCCAGATAGGTACTCAATCGTGTTGATGATGACTCCGTCCACAATCATGCAGGCCTGATAAACAGGGAGGATTACCAACAGCCACATGATGAGCGATTGGCCGACGCGGTGATGCGTAACCGAACCATTCCAATCGTAAAGCGTGTTCGTCAGGGGGAAGCGTCCGTAACATCCTACTAGCACAGCGCATGATATACCTATCGCACCCCATTTCCGCCAATGAAACGAACGCATAACCCCTCCTTTTTACTGTTACATGGAATTTCGCTATTTGCCGCAGCAATGTTTGTATTTCTTCCCGCTCCCGCACGGGCACGGCTCATTGCGCCCAACTTTCGGACGTGTACGAATAACCGTGTGCGGACGTGCTGGCCCGCCTGCCCCGCTATACGCCACATCGGCCATGTGCAGCTGCATCTCACGCGCCGAAAGGCCACGCGCCCCCGCAATGGCCGCCTCTGCTGCCAACGCTTCTGCAGGCGTATGTGCACGACTGAGGTCGTCGTAACTATACGACGCGCGTGACAGGTCAACCAGTTGCTGCACCCGCTCGGGCACCGTCGTCAGAGCAAACACATTGCTGGCTACTTCCCCAGCCAAATTCTCCATCATTGTGGTAAAGAGAGTGTGCGCTTCCTTCTTGTACTCCAACAATGGATCGCGCTGGCCGTACGAGCGCAAATACACTGATTCCCGCAAACTATCCATCTCGTACAAATGGTCTTTCCAGTATTTATCAATCGTAGTCAAAAATACAAAACGCTCGAGGCGGCGTACGTTTTCTGCTCCCTCGATCGCGCACTTGCGCTCGTAGGCGGCGAAAACCGCATCGCGCACATACGCATGGAGGGCCTGCGGGTCGCGTACGCGTTGTTTGACGTCCTCGGGGTTCAGACGTACAGGGAAACGCAGCAACACTGCCGCGAGGAATTCACGCACATCCTCTTCTGTGAAACGCTCTTTTTCGGCGCGCTGCGCCATAAAGTCATCTACAATATTGCCCGCGGTGTCATCCAAAAATTGCAACACATCGGCGTGAATATCGTCGGCTTGCAACAAGCGGGCACGGAAATTGTAAATAATCGCGCGCTGCTTGTTCATCACGTCGTCAAACTCAAGTGTGTGTTTGCGAATGCCAAAGTTGCGCTGTTCAACCCGCTTCTGCGCGTTCTCAATCGAACGGTTGAGCAGCGGATGTTCAAGCGGCTCGCCTTCTTTCATGCCCATACGCTCCATGATGCGCGCGATGCGCTCCGAGCCAAACAAGCGCATTAAGTCATCTTCGAGCGAGACGTAAAACCGCGAAGAACCTGGATCGCCCTGCCGTCCTGCCCGCCCGCGAAGCTGTCGGTCGATCCGCCGCGATTCATGCCGCTCTGTACCGATAATGTGAAGACCACCTAACTCCGCCACCCCCGGCCCTAGCTTGATATCCGTCCCACGCCCGGCCATGTTTGTGGCAATGGTCACCGCACCGCGTTGACCAGCTTGCGCGACGATCTCTGCCTCTCGCTCGTGATGCTTGGCGTTCAACACGCTGTGCGAAATCCCCCGGCGTTGAAGCATGCGACTTAAAATTTCCGACTGATCGACCGTAATCGTCCCCACCAAGACTGGCTGCCCACGCGCGTGACACGCCGCAATTTCTTCTATCACCGCATTGTACTTCTCGCGGCGCGTCTTGTAGATCACATCATTGTAATCTTTACGAATGCACGGCTTGTGGGTGGGAATGACTACGCAATCCAGCTTGTAGATCTGGTGAAACTCCTCTGCCTCCGTCTCGGCCGTCCCTGTCATGCCAGCCAGTTTCTCGTACAAGCGGAAATAGTTTTGAATCGTAATGGTCGCATAGGTTTGCGTCTCCGCTTCGATCTTGACCCCTTCCTTGGCCTCGAGGGCGCTGTGCAAGCCGTCCGAGTATCGTCGACCTGGCAGAATGCGCCCCGTAAATTCGTCCACGATCAACACCCGGTTGTCTTGCACAACGTAGTCAACATCCTTTTCAAACAAGGTGTAGGCACGCAGAAGTTGCGAGAGGTTGTGTAAACGTTCGCTGGTCTCTTGATACTTCTGCTGCAGCGAGGCTTTCAGTTGGGCCTTTTCGTTCAACGTCAACGTGTCGTCATCCTCAATTCGCTGCATCTCGCCAACAATGTCAGGGAGGACAAAGCGATCCTTGTCGCGCGGCGAAAGTTCGGCCAGACCCTTGTCCGTCAGATGCACTTCGTTGCTGCGCTCGTCCATCGCGAAATACAGATCTTCAAGTATCTGATGCATTTCGCGCCGACGCATATCCGCAATCAAATCCGCATGCACCCGGTCAATCAACTTGCGATTTCTCGGCTCCTCCAACAGCTTGAGCAGTTGCCGATGCTTCGGCATGCCTTTCTGCACAATGTACATGAGCCGACCCGCACGATACGCGTTGTCGTCGTCGCCTTTTTCCAGTAAATCACGCGCGTCACGCAGCAGATTGTTGCATAGCTGGCGTTGCTTGTCCACCAGAGACTCAACGAGCGGCTTGATCTCTAAGTATGTCTGCGCGCGGCTGTATCCCACGGGACCGGAAATAATTAACGGTGTCCGCGCCTCATCAATCAAAATCGAGTCCACTTCGTCCACAATAGCGTAGTAGTGGCCGCGCTGCACCATGTCTTCCTTCCGCATCGCCATCCCGTGATCGCGGAGGTAGTCAAACCCAAACTCGCTGTTCGTCCCGTACGTGATGTCACACGCGTATTGCGCACGCCGTTCATTCGGGCCCATCTGATTCTGAATGCACCCCACCGTCAGTCCAAGGAAGCGATACACCGGGCCATTCCACTGCGCATCACGACGTGCCAGGTAGTCATTCACCGTTACAATGTGCGCGCCGCGCCCGAGTAGCGCGTTCAAGTACAACGGCATCACCGAAACTAAGGTCTTCCCTTCCCCTGTGGCCATCTCGGCAATCGCACCACGATGCAGCACAATCGCCCCAAGCATCTGCACGTCGTAGGGTATCATGTTCCACGTATATGGATGGCCGCAGATCTCCCATGACGCCCCACACAAGCGTCGGCACGCATTTTTTACCACCGCAAATGCCTCGACCATCAAATCGTCAAGCGTGGCACCGTGCGCCAGGCGATCACGAAACTCCTCCGTCTTGGCTTGCAACGCGCTGTCAGATAGCTGCTGGTACTGCTCCTCGAGTGCGTTGATCTGATGCACGATGGGCCACAACCTTTTCAGTATGCGTTGGTTGCGGCTCCCTATGATTTTCCGGATGATCCAGTTATACATGCGTTCTCCTGCGAACCAGCTTCGTTCCCGTGGTTACCAACCAACAATCTCTGCCACGTGGGGTATTAATGGGCGCACTAACTGCTTGATGGCCTGTGCGTACTGCCTGATCTCCCACTGCGCACCTTCGTGGTCACGCAGTTCCAGAAAGTGCAGCAAGTTGTTGAGATCCACTGTGGCCCAAAATGTTGTCATTAAATTCTGTGGAAGAACACCTCGCGCCTGTTCGCGACACACACCCAAGGCTAACAAGCGTTGATATATCTCCAACGCGTGCCGATGCGCAGCATGCATAGCAGCACGCGCTTCCTCCTGCTTCTCCGCCGACAGTGTGTCCACCGAGGCTTGCCGATTGTCAGCGCTCTGGGCGCGCACGTGCGGCGGTACATAAAACTCAATGTCTACCTCCGTATACCGCCGGCTGATCTCGTTGTACGACCAGGTGCGGTGCCGATGCCATTGACTACGCACAAAGAGTGGGCAGTGTACGATGAACGTGAACACCATGTGTTCAAGCGGGCTGGTGTGGCGGTGCTCGAGTAGATAGCGTAGCAAGGTCACGTCGCGCTCCGTCAAGCTACTCACCCGCTTCCCAAAAGAAACACGGGCAGCGTTCACCAATGTGGTCTCCGTGCCCAGCACATCCACCAGGCCTACCCAACCCTGCCCGCCTAGCACCTTCACATGACGCTCCGGCGGTATATTGGCGCTCGTCAACGTTCGATTTGTCTCCGTGCTCATTCGCTTCGCCATGTTTGATTGGCCACGCCCACCTCCCGTATACTGGCAAGTGTTGCTAGCGTGGTTAACTCGCTTAGTATTGTAGCAGGAATATGCCAGGTTTGCAATGTGAGAAACGTCTCAAGCCCAGCACGTCAATCGTAGCTAAGCAAGCCTCACGTGCAGCGTACTCTGCCCTAAATGGTGACCTTGACTGACCTAAGGCTGCTCGTCACACCCCAGGGGTCAATGAAATATATCCATTCCATAGTGCCAACCCTTATGAGACTACAGACGCCCGTGGCACCTTTCGACATATCCTTGTCTTTCTTATCAGCGCCGCGCCCAAGAATAGTTGCTTGCCGTCCTTTGCGCTGCCCGCCCTCATCGGGCCAGCGTAACGTGCGTGAGAACGTCTAATGCAGACTTGGTAAGCCTACTGATGCCCTCAGGTGAGTCGAAAAAAGAACGGAAGGTCACATCTAGATCAACAACGACTGTCATTGAGCTTTAGCGGGCTGGCATTTGTTCCCTGCCGCGAGCGGCTGTTTCGACTTTACCTAGCTCAGTCACCAGCGGCGTTGTTTCTCTGGCACAGTAGGCATCATCACGTCGCGCAAGAGGATCCATTCCCCCAAACAGTTCAGCCGCTACCTTCGGTCGCTCTTTCAGATATACTGGTTGAGTACGTTCTCCAGCAGCTCCTGACGCCCACTGGCCAGTGCTGGTTCACCATGTTCCAGTGTATATGCTTCCAGCGAGGCAAATGTCGCCGCTCCCGTCTCAATCTGCTTACCCAGTTCACTGTTCCACTCCGCGTAGCGTTGAGCAATTGCCCGCTCGAACACCCCGTCCGCTAGCAGACGCGCGGCATTTTTCAGCCCGCGTGCAAACGCGTCCATCGCCCCAATATGCGCATAAAACAGATCCTCCGGATCAATGGACTGCCGCCGTACGTGCGCATCAAAGTTGAGACCGCCTGTGGTAAAGCCACCCGCTTTGAGGATCAGATACATCGCCAGTGTGGTCTCATACAGATCCGTCGGAAACTGATCCGTGTCCCAGCCCAGTAACAAGTCCCCTCGATTCGCATCCACAGAGCCAAACATCCCGTGTGCAATCGCATACGCGAGCTCGTGATGGAAAGTGTGACCGGCGAGTGTTGCGTGGTTTGCTTCAATGTTGAATTTGAATTCCTTGACCAGCCCGTAATGCTGCAGAAATGCGTAACACGCTGCTGCATCGGAGTCGTACTGATGCTTGGTCGGCTCCTTCGGCTTCGGCTCAATGTACAACGTCCCCTGGAAGCCGAGTTTTTTTTTGTACTCCACCGCCATATGCAGAAACCTCGCCAGGTGATCCAGCTCACGCTTCATGTCTGTATTCAAAAGCGTCTCGTACCCCTCACGTCCACCCCAAAAAACGTAGCCCTGCCCGCCGAGTTGATGCGTGATCTCCATCGCCTTCTTCACCTGTGCGGCCGCATACGCAAATACCGCCGGCGAAGGATTCGTAGCCGCGCCTGCCATGAAACGCGGATGCGAAAATGCGTTCGTCGTGCCCCACAACAACCGCACGCCCGTGTCATTTTGCAACTTCTCCGCCAGCGCCACAATCTTGTCTAGTCGCTCGTTCGTTTCCGCTAACGTCGCCCCCTCTGGGGCAATGTCACGATCATGAAAACACCAAAAATTCACGCCAAGCTTCGTAAAAAATTCAAACGCCGCCCTGAGCGTATTCTCAGCCTGCTTCATGGGATTTTTGCTCTTCATGTACTCGCGCACAATCGTCGGCGCACCAAACATGTCAGCCCCCATCCCCTTAAACGTATGCCAGTAACATACTGCAAACCGCAAGTGCTCCGCCATCGTCTTCCCCATGATCACCTGATCTGCCTTGTAGTGGCGAAACGCAAGTGGATTATCCGACTCCGGACCTTCATAACGAATCTGCGGGATGGTGGGAAAAAATTGTTTCATGGTCAACCTGGGCTCCTTTTGTTACCTATCGGATGTCTCAGGAAGCTACGCGTATTGTAGTGTTTTCGGGTGCCGAAATCAAGAGCGAAAGGCGGTAGATCCTCCCAGGCGCGCGCACCGCATAACCGTCCGCGATCCGCCAGCCCGCCAACCACACTACCCCCTCATCGCTTGCTACCACAGGAATACTGTCCCTTAGCACAGCGGGAATGTGTGCCGCACTGAGTAAGTCCTTTATCTTATGCCGCGGACCATGCACCGGCTGGTAGTGTTCCCCCGGACGTCGTGCGCGCACACTTACGCGCATACCAGGCTGCAACGTCGCGTACTGCACCATGCACACTGGCCGTCCTAAGACTGCTTCGTGCCAACCTTCCCCGTTGTCTGAGCTTGCCTCACCTCGCGTTGATACTTCCTCTATGCTCATCTTCATAGATGCGAAAAGCGTTGTCGCCCCCGGCACCTCCAACTGGTGCGGATGGATCGGAGAGGGCTTCACTCCCATGAGCAAATGACCATACGCCTTCTCTGCAAACAATGGGTGAGGAAGCGGCTCCCCTAAGCTCCTGGCAGAGCCCGTCACATACTCACGCAATCTTTCAATCCTCTCAAACGACGCCGGCACCGGCTCCTCCCCAACTAGCAACGACAAAAGGTGATACACGAGCGCCCGTTGAACTGCCGGTGGAAGCATCGCAAATGCCTCCAGAGGAAACAACCACCCGAGAAAACTGCGCACCCCAAAATGACGGAACAATTCTTCCGCACGCGCGGCAAGGTACTCTTCCGCATCTCGCGCAATTGCCGCGCTGGCACAAAGGCGCCTCACTACATCCGGGTACCGACTAGCAAGCCGCGGCAAAATTTCATGCCGCACCCAATTGCGATCCATGCGCTGATCCTTATTTGAGTGATCCACACACACTTGTAAGCTGTGCGCCACAACGTAGGCGTGAACCACATCCCGGGGGATCTCGAGCCAGGGACGGATAATCGTCACGCCCCGAAACTGCGTAATCGGACGAATACCCCCTATGCCTCGCATCCCCGCCCCGCGCAGAAGCCGTAATAATACTGTCTCGGCTTGGTCATCCGCATGATGTGCAAGTACCACGGCCGTCGCTTCGTTCGCCCGTGCGACCTCGCAAAACCAGCGAAAACGGCAACGCCGCGCTGCATCCTCGAGCGAAAGGCGCTGCGCCCGCGCATAGGCATTGACATCCGCCTCTCCGCACACATATGCTACGCGCCGCGCAGCACACCATTCCGCACAAGCCGCCGCGTCCGCGTCACTCGCTGCCCCGCGCAGATGGTGATTGAAGTGCGCTGCAATCACCCGCACCGGTACTTCCTCCGCCAGACGCATAAATACGTGGAGCAAGGCTGTCGAGTCCGGCCCCCCAGAGTAGCCCACGACGTACGTCCCCCCGGGTCGGACGTGGCGCCGCACCGCCTCAGTTAGTGTATCGTAGCTCAGCCGTTGTGTCACAACGCTACTACTTGGCACAAAACAACGCTTAAGCAGCAATCACGCTCTGGCCGATCGTCCGCGTGTGCTACCCAAATCGCGTTTTCACCTGGCGCTGGTGGAGGATTGCTCTCTCCTCTGTGCGCGTCGCGCAAGTTATCAGCGTTCTCGTCTCGCGATCCCGCACTATTCACTGTTCGTTCAGTATCGTTTCATCCTCTGGCCGCCACGCCGGGTCCACAATGCACAGAAATACCAACTCGTCTTTTCCCGTGTTCTCAATGTGTTGCCGCGCCCCAGGGGGAATGTAAATGGCATCGCCGGGATGCACCAGCGCTTGTTCGTCGTCAATGTGCATCCGCCCCTCGCCCTGCAGCACGTAGTAGACTTCACTTGAGCGCAACACATGTGGTACCGTCGCCGCACCACATCCCACCCGCGCCCAGGCGAGCGAATATCGCAACGCCAGCGCGTCTTTTCCCGGGTGGAGCAACTCCCGTAACTGACAGCGGTCACCCGCCGTAATTTCTGCACACTTGGCCACAGAACGGACGACCATAGCACCTCTTTGCTTCGATTAGCGCCGACTTCGCCCCGATCCGCGGCGCGCCTTCCCTGATGTACGCCCTGGGCGCTGCACACGGCCTCGCCGCGTTCCGCGCAGCATTTCCTCAATCGGATCCACTTCCACGTTGACATAGTCGGCTTCGTAGATGGACGTGAGAATCGAATCAAGTGATTTAACAATTGACTGCGGCGTGATATTGTGTGCGCGATTGTATGCATCCTGACGCGCGCGCCGCCGCTCTGTTTCCGCAATGGCAGCCCGCATCGCCGGGGTAACCGTGTGTGCATACATGATCGCTGTACCGTGAATATTGCGAGCCGCTCGCCCAATCGTCTGGATCAACGAACGCTCCGAACGCAAAAAACCCTCTTGATCAGCGTCAAAGAGAGCTACCAACGACACTTCGGGCAAATCCAGTCCCTCGCGTAGCAAGTTGATGCCCACCAGCACGTCGAACTCTCCCGCACGCAGGGCGCGGATAATTTCGACACGTTCCAGCGTGTCTATGTCGCTGTGTAAGTAACGTGCACGAATGCCGGCCTCAGCCAAATACGTGCTTAAGTCCTCTGCCATCCGCTTGGTCAACACAGTGATGAGCACGCGTTCCCCGACCGCTACGCGTCGCTTGATTTCCTCAATCACGTCTTGCACTTGATTCGCGGCATCGCGCACCTCAATGCGTGGGTCAATCAGCCCCGTCGGCCGGATCAACTGCTCCACGACAGCGGGTGTTCCGGACCTCGCTTCCTCGCGCGCACGCCTCACCTCGTATGCCCCAGGCGTGGCCGACACATAAATGATCTGATGCGTCCGCTGCTGAAATTCCTCAAAACGCAACGGACGATTGTCCAACGCCGCCGGCAAGCGAAACCCGTACTCCACGAGAATCTCCTTCCGTGAGCGATCACCCTTATACATCCCCCCAAGTTGCGGCACACTAATGTGACTCTCGTCAATGATCAGCAGCCATCGCTCAGGGAAGTAATCTAGCAGCGTAAACGGCGGCTCTCCCGGCTGCCGCCCGTCCAGATATCGTGAGTAGTTCTCAATCCCCGAACAGTAGCCTAGCTCGCGAATCATCTCCAAATCAAACAATGTGCGTTGCTTCAGACGTTCCGCCTCGACAAGCTTGTGCGCTCGCACAAGCTCGTCGTACCGCACGGCCAGGTCGCGCTCGATCTCTTCCGCCGCCTCGCGTAGACTCGCATACGGAGCGGCGTAGTGGGTCGCTGGGTATAAAAATAACGTCTGCGTCTCTTCTCGCCCACTCCCCGTGAGCGGGTCAATAAACGCAATCCGCTCCACCGTACTCCCACAAAACCACACACGCACCGCCACATTGTCTTCGTACGCCGGAAAGACATCCACCACATCCCCACGCGCCCGAAATGTCCCCCGTGTCAAATCGTATTCATTCCGCTGGTACTGCAGTTCCACCAACTGTCGCAATAATGTGGTACGATCAAGCTGGTCACCGACCTTCAGCGTCAGCTTCATTGCCCGATACGTCTCCGGCCGCCCAATGCCATAAATGCATGACACACTCGCCACCACGATCACGTCCGGACGCGTCAAGAGCGATCGCGTCGCCGATAACCGCAGGCGGTCAATGATGTCGTTCCGCGACGCATCTTTTTCTATATACGTATCCGTCTGCGGGATGTACGCCTCCGGTTGATAGTAGTCGTAGTACGATACGAAATACTCCACCGCGTTGTGCGGAAAAAGTTGCTTGAACTCGGAAAACAACTGTGCCGCTAACGTCTTATTCGGCGCCAATACCAACACCGGCATGTTACATTGGGCAATTACATTTGCCATCGTAAACGTCTTACCTGACCCGGTCACCCCAAGCAGCACTTGATGCCGACGACCTGCTTGCACCCCACGCACAAGCTGCTCAATCGCCGCAGGCTGATCGCCCTGCGGAGTGTATGACGTCACCAACTGAAACATCTTACCCCGCGGCGGAAGAATCCTCAGGGGCTGGCGGTGGCAGGTCTTCCCGTTGCTCCTCTGTGAGCGTGTCCAAGGGCTGCTCGATCGCATACTCCCCTGCCAGCCACTTGTACAAATCCGCCAGCTTGCACCGCTCGGAGCAAAAGGGAAAAAAGGGATTCCCCGTTGGGTTCTTCTGCGCTATCGTCATTGGCGCGCGACAGTACGGGCACCGCAGCCCGATGCGTGGCGCTTCCTCGCTCTCACCATCCGTTTGTGAGGGGAATGGGCACATACCTGCTCCATTATAGCAGGACACGCCAGAAGTCGCAATCCCTACGCATCTCGCTTCGTCAGCCGCAACCCCGATCTTTACGAAGAATTTCGCCGACACAACGTGACGCTTAAGCGCGCCAAAAAAAGCTGCCTTCACAAGCCTCAGCCACTACAATCGGATGTCGCCCCTGAAAAACGGGGTCAGGCCTAAACTTGTAACTTAATCGTGCATCCGACTTTCAGCAACTGGGCCAGACAAACATCCCCAGCACATGTGCATAGGAGCAATTTTTGACGGGGCACCCGCCCGGTCACGATCTAGACCCGAAACCGGGACTACAGCTCCGTGTCCCTCTGGCACAAGTTCAATCAACGCAAAATGTCATTTGCAAACAACCGAAAACGTCGACTGAAAGCCTGTCCGTCCCAGCCGTCGTCGACTGTTGTGCAGAAGCATTCGTCCTGGAAAGCGGCGTCCGGCCTAAACTTGCAACGTAATCGTGCATCCGACTTTCAGCAACTGGGCCAGACAAACATCCCCACCACATGTGCATAGGAGCAATTTTTCACGGGCCACCCGCCCGGTCACGATCTCGACGCGAAACCGGGACTACAGCTCCGTGTCCCTCTGGCACAAGTTCAATCAACGCAAAATGTCATTTGCAAACAACCGAAAACGTCGACTGAAAGCCTGTTGGCCCCGGCAGCTCACTGCTGTACGGAGTCAGATCATCCGCACGTGCTCGTCAAAGCGTGGCGATCCGCCGTCACACGCCCGCACAGCGTATGCTTCCTGATTGGGTCTGCTTAATACGAAACGGTTTTGGTGACAAGAGCATAACATAGTTACCTGAAGGTCGCGGGACGTGTCTGTGTTCCTGCTGTCGTGAGCGAACACGCCCGGCAGTGGAGGAAGCCGTTGCGCCAGCCAGGGATCAGGCGCTCGTTCGTTGGTGCCAAGGCGCGACGGTGTCAGCTTGAGCGTGCTCCATGAGCACTACCCACCTGCAAAACCCTGCTCCGCAACGCTAGTAGCGGGCGCGAATGTGTCGTAACGTTACGAACAATGATTGTTTGACTTTTTTGCGTAGCTTTGCTAACATGTAGTGGCACTGGTAACACTCACCAGAGGTTCAGCTATGCGTCGTTTCAGTACCTTCCTCTCGCTCACTGCCCTCGTTCTCGCTGCTCCTCTTCTCGCCGCTCCTCCCTATGCCCCCGGTTTGAACGGCGACTGGAACTTCACTTCTGCTAACGTTCTCTATCCTCAAACAGGCCTCTACGGCCCTGGTACTACTTTCTGGGCCCGCGCGTTCAGCAACATCCCCCTCGATCGTGAGTTCAAAATCACCCGCGACGCCAACTGGAACGACAACTGGGGCGGCGGTTATTGGATTTACGACAACGCAGTCTACACTCCTCCCAAAGGTGGTAACAACATGGTTTACAAGCAGGGTACCACCGCGCCCATTTTATTCCTAAGTGTTAACAACCCCGAAGCCAACCCTAACAACTTGCCTCTCCATGTGCAGCGCTTTTCCTCCAGCCCGGTGAGCATAACCTGGACGGCTGATAGCCTGGGAAGCTCGTATAGTGGCAACCGTCGCTACACTGCCGGCTCAAACTATGTCGTCATCTGTAGCGTTGGCGCCTCCCGCCCGTCAGAGCAAAAAATTTATTTCCGTTATACCTTTGACGCCTG
Organism: bacterium; assembly: GCA_026417575.1. Taxonomy (GTDB): domain Bacteria; phylum Auribacterota; class UBA3054; order UBA3054; family JAPLST01; genus JAOACZ01. Next base: position 16,800 of record JAOACZ010000199.1, read on the forward strand.
GACCAACTCGACTATTAAAGAACTCACCGGTGCAGCCAATCAAACGATGTTTACGAACACTATCGTCTTGTCGTATGGCCAAATCTTGGATTACTATCTCCTCACTTCCGCTCGCACGGCGGCAGATCTAGCCACGGATACTGACCTGAAGACCGTCACGTACGACACGCGCAACGGGTACAACTATATCGTCACTGGCTGGCTGGATTCAGCTCACGCCGCTTTCATTCCCGGGCAGTACACTGCTCCTGACCTTTGGTGGGGGTTTGGCATTTTCAACCGCTTTACGCCCACCCTCCTCTACGGTGGCCACTCGAACTACTGGGCTTGCACTATTTTCAACGTTACCAACAATCATGAGTTTAAACTTACCTTCGGGCCGGGATGGACGACGAACTGGGGCGCAAACAGCACCACCGTCAAGCTCTCCGTTGCGCCCAACGCCACAAACACTGGCTACCGTCTCGCTGGCTCAGCGAACATGGAGTTTAACAATGCCTGGGGGAACGGAGCTGTGGCCCATTTCCAGTGCTATATCCCACAGGACGGCAACAATCAGTTAGCGTTTGGTGTGCAGAAGTTCACTGCCGCACCAACACAAATTTCCTCCGTCGCAGACGATCTTACGTCACCTCTGCGCCAGCGCCAGGCCGGTGTTGCCACCCTGGTCACCGCGCAGGTAACGCGCACCACTCTCCTCGCAGAAGAGAAGCTGTATCTGCGTTACTCTTCCAACAACTGGGCCAATCACTTCCTCGTCCCAATGACAAAAGTGGCTGATTACGTCTACGTCGCCACGTTGCCACCAATGGGCGGCTCGGAAGCGAATGTCATCACCACTGAATATTACGTGCTCAGCAGCACCCTCACGGAGGCAGAGTTGGCTGTAGGCAACAACCAGTACGTTGATCTGCTCACGGCAGCGCACAAACTGGGGCCCAACAACAAGAACTTTGTAATTTATAACGTGCCCGAACCCGCGGCGTGGCTCATCGGACTGCTCGCCGCTTTTCGCCTGGGCAAGAGAAAGTAGCCCACTTACTGTCCCATAGAGCTTACGGCTCAAAACGCCACTGGTGGTAACAACCGTAAGCGAGGAGGGCCTTAATATCACGGGTATGTCGCGCTAACTCGGCCAAAGGCACCAACAGTACCCGGATCTGCTCATGTTCGTGAGCGAGGCCAGCCAGCTTGCCCTCCAGTGTGTGGACGTCTTCCAGAGTGACTCGAATTTCACACGCGTAGAGAGTAATACGCTCGTCGCTGCCACCCCCTGAGGGGATGAACGTGCCCAGCTCACGCAAACTTTCGCGCGTCACACGTATTCCCGTCTCCTCCTCCACTTCCCGCAGCGCCGTGCTCACGATATCACCATGGTCATCCAGCATGCCCGCGGGGATCTCAATCGATTCGAATTCCCCGGCCGGAAAGCGTGGCTGTGCTGTCAAAACACACCAGCGTTCGTTCTCCGTAACTAAGATCACCAGCACCGCCACCGCGTCTCCGCGGAGAAAGACACCGCCCGGCACTGGTTGCCCGTCCGGCCCGTACACCTCTGCTCGTAACTTGGCAAACAGCAAGCCGCCGTCGCGACGACGGTCAACTGCCTGAACTTCCATCCGTTTGATCCGAAAGCGTTCGTCCATCCGCGCCAGCCATTGCCGAAACTGAGCCGATGACGCCACTAACTCCACGTCTTCTTTTTGCCCCGTAAGTTCAAAATTGTGATGTGCCAGCGTGATCTGCATCCTGGAAGTGCTCAGGGTAGTTCATGAATCTGTTTTTTCATTCCCAACAGTGCGAGGTAAATACCAAACGCTGGGTAATTGCGTCGGAGGGCCTTGAGATTCTCGAGCGGTTCGTACTGCAGGTCTTCCGGTGGAAGCGCGTAGCCAACACATTGCGCCACCAAATCGATTCGTTTGGACATCCAGGCTTCCACTACTACCGGCACGCCCACGTCCGCTAGCCAATCCACATTTTCATGACGGCGAATGACCGGCTGGGTAATGATAAACGCTGCCCCCGCGTCCAGTTTGCGCTTGAGCTTTTCACGCTCATTATGCGCTGGCTCATAATGATTGTAGGCAACCCCACACACAAATGTATCCGGATACTCGCGATGAATGTATCTCATTAGTTCTACCGACGTCACTACCGCGGTATTAAAGCCAAGTTCGTCGGGCGTCAGGCGATGCAGACGTTCGTTGCCATCCCCACTCACCGTCAAAAGATACCGCACACCTTTCTCTGCCATCGTGCGCAGCATGCGATCAAGGTCTTGTTTCCGATGAAAAGTATTCAAATGAATAATGAGGCGTTCCGGGTTGATAGTAACGCCGCTTGCCTCGATTGTCTCGAGCGCCTCGAAACTAAGCATCCCAAGCGGGTTGTCCGTTATGCAGATCACAAAGTCGCGCTGCTGTGAAAGCGTATATTTCTCCGCGAACTTGACCAGATCGGCCTCAATATCGGGACTATCTTGTTTAGGTGTAGTGACCTCGTTCAGGTAGCGCTCAGGGGCAAACCAAGGGATCATCGCTCAGCTCCACGGCGGTTTTTCCTTAGTATAGCATAATTTAACTCTGGTCATTGAGGAGGCAAGCCCTAATTAGGGATGGCAGCGCTCCTCTACGAGCGAGACCGCCTCATGATGTAGCAACAGGAACCTGCCTTCCGCGCGCAGTGCTAGGCATGCGCAACTGTGATGACAGTCCTGACGGCACGTGTACGCGGCGTCCTGCCACGTCAGAATATTGACGCGTGCGCCACAACTCGCCATGGCCATGTTTTCTTTGCACATTCTTCACACAAATTTGCTGCCCAGCTTCTGATTCGCCGGGTATGCTCCTTGTAAAGTCTACGGCTTTGTCTTTTGTGTTGCGAAGCGGTATAATGATTGTGGAATCAGGTGATGGATACAAGCCACGTCATGGCTAATCCCGCATCAGTTTTAGCGCCACCGCGATCTGTGCGTCTGAGCACCGACCGCGGTGTCGCGCTCGTCGCAGTGTTATCAGTACTGACGGTGCTGGCAGTGCTGGCGATGACCTTCGCGGTATACACAAGCATCGAACAAGCTACCGCGCGCACCGCGGCTTCTTCCCATGACGTGCGTGCGCTGGTTGACGCGGGACTCGCCCACGCCAAGGCCCTCTTGTGGATTGACGCCGTGCTTGGCGATCCGCGCTACGATGCCTACAGTGACCTCTGGCGCACAACATTCGACGGTACGTTAGCCAACCGCCCGCCGGACGTGAATCTGAGCGGGCTCAACCGCCCCGGCCTGCGCGGCGCGGGCGGTGACGCCATCTGGCTCCCTGTTCGGAACGAACGAGGTACTCTCGTGGGCCGCTACGCCGTTTTGGTCGAGGATGAAAGCGCCAAAATAAATCTCAACATGGCTTCTTTATTACCACCCCAGCGCGCAAATGAAGGCCTTTCACCCTACGAGATTTTGCTCGGTGACGGGGGAGTCCGTGGTTTACCGCTGCCCACGCCCGCGCTCGCCAACGTGATGCGTTTTCGCTACGGGCCCAACGGTGTTCCAGGCGCGCGTGGCGACGATAACGTCAACAATGCGACCCTCATGTCCGATGGTCTAGATAACAATGCGAATGGACTGATTGACGAGCTGGATGAGGGTGTGGACGAATTAGAAGAGTATAACGCTGCCAGACCCTATGGCGATGACCGCGCTTTTTTCTCGCTCCGGGAAGTATGGAGCGTCGCCGCACCTAATGCGCCTCTTTCCCATGCACACGTGGCCGCCCTGCGTGCCTCTGCTACGTTGCATTCAACTGACAATAGTCTGCGTTGGGATCCAAGCACACGTAGCTGGCGCCCGCGGGACAACCTTAATGTCATTTCAGCGCGCGATATTCATCGCACTCTTGCTCACGCCAACCAGCAGTTCAGCTTTGAAGGCAACCAGCGCCAGATGCGTCGGCTAGCTGCCACGGCTGCTGATTATCGTGATGAAAATGCGGTTCTCTCCACCGTCGCAAGTGAATACGGCATCGAAGCGGTGTGTTTCAACGAAGTGCTTGCCAATGAGGGCAGTCGATTGATGCTCCCCTACCGCATCAACGAGGTCTATGGTGACCGACGAGTGTTTACTCTCGCGTACTTTTACAGCTTCTACAATTATCGCAATACCTCCCCTGTCACCAGCGACAATCCCGCGTTGCGTGAAAAGTTCGATCGCACAACCGCGTTCGGGATTGATTTTTCATCCGTGCGTTACACCCCCAGTGGCATTTCTCTCGAACTTGGCCGCAGCCCCCTCGAAAGCGGCGGCTACCGCAACTGGTTTGAACAGTTCAAACAGCTCCTCCGCGCACGCGGCCGCAAGTTTATCGAGCAAGACCGCGTCATCTGGCCAGAAAATCTTTGGAAAAACAGTTACCTGTGCGTCTATCGCTCGCCCACGCCAGGAGCTCTGCCTGCCAAAGTCTTCAAAATCGAGCGGTCCACGGACCGCATCCTTTACATCAACGCCACACAACTTGCTGCCGACGATTACATCAACTTCACGTCACGCTACTACTACGCTCAAATTCGCTCATGGATCCACGATCGGGCCTACTACGCCGAGCATCCCCAGGTATCCACCTGGACCGTCGTACCTTTCCTCCAACCCAACACTTACTACCGTGTCTACATCCAAGAGACTAACTTGCAGGTCCCAGATGATGATGCAGCCTACAGTCAGCACCTCTCTGAAAAGATGGATGTGGACGGCAGGCTGGGTCAGTATTCGGAACAAAACATCCATCGCTTGCGCTACCGCTACAAGGATGGCGAAGCCATCCGCGCCGACCGCCAAGGATGCATAGACCTGTATCTGACAAGCTCGCGTGAGTGCAGTCCCCGCCGTCGCAACCGTTTTAATGCCGCCTACTGCGTGCGCCCGGACATTATTGAATTGATGAACATCAGCGATCGCCCAGTCAGCTTGCGTGGGTGGTCCCTCGTCGCGAACACCGGCGCACTGGCGTACGAGCTCGGCACAATTGACCACGCGGTCCAGTATTCGCGCCAAGACACCGGGCGAAAAGTTGAGCTCAATCCCACAATTCAACCCAACGAATACTTCTACCTGTGCAACAACCTCGATATTTTTGACCGCGATTTCGGCGGCACACGCGATGGACTGTGGGGCACCAGCGCCGACGAACAGATGCCAGCCTATGAGATTAATGATGATCGCTGGGGCGTGCGCTTCAAAATCAAATCACTCCGCGAAGTTTCCGCTGCGGACGGTTGGACCACGTATGTTACGTGTGAAAACGAAAACTGGCGCAAAGATCAGTTTAAAGACGAGATCGCCGAATTCCAGTCTGCTCGGCGCGACCCACGCGGCGTGGCGCGATCACCTGATGGTATCCGCTATAGCATTGACGAGAACACGCGTAACACCCTGGTCTTTAAAAACCTCAAGTTGCAAGAGTATAGCTTCGTCGAACCGGGCGACTTTGTCATGATTGTCGGCTTACCGCGCATTGGTGGCTTTGTCAGCTTGACCCTCAAAAACCAATACGAGCAAATCGCTGCCCGGGTCATCGAATACGGTAACCCGAGCTCCGACCTGCAGCGCGACCCACGGCGCTGGCTCGGCTGGTCGGCAGAGAAGCCTGACCCCACGCGCGAAGAATGGGTCTTATGCCGCACACCTACCTTCGGGGGCACTGTTCGCCGCGCCCGTAATGCAACCGCGCTCCTGCGCGACGAAGCCATCGTCAGTGTCAAAAACGGCCAATATGCTTCACCTGGCGAACTCGCCCGCGTGCGCCGCATCGCCACCTGGCAACAAGAACGCCGTGACGCGCGCGACATTGCTGCCTCTAAATTGGTCCAAGCCGCTGTCGAATTCTTTGACACGCGCGGCATCCGCCTCGACGCTGAGGAAGAAGGTGCGCACCTCAAAGGCTGGCGCCCCGCCTTCGGTGAAAATACTATTGCCGATACACGCGGCATCACTGATTATCGCGCTGTCTGGCCGGTTAACGTGTGGTCTAATCAGCTAATCCATATGCTCAGCGGTTCACGGCGTGGCGAGACTTTCGCTATCCAGGGTAACAGCCAGAATCGCCTTCGCGTCGTCGGCCGCTCGGTCCCCAGTCGCCAAACCTTCTACGCCGCAGCAGGTGATCGTTACTCGCTCGGCCCAGGCTACGCCTCATCTTTCTACTACACGCGCAGCGAAACCGATTCCGGCGAGTGGGAATGGAAAAATAAACGAATTCCTAAGGCTACCTACCGCTTGTTCATCTGCGGCTTGAACGATTCAATCCGTACTACAGAGTTCTTGGAAGAGAATTACAATCCCCGCCTGGATATTCGCGTCTACGACTTTGAAAAAGGTGCATACGATCTGATCGCGCGCGGACGCCAGTACGATAAGAACGACACAATTGACGTAGGTGTGATCGGACCGCGCCATATCTCTCCAAGTGGCGGATTGCGGTTGCGCCTTGATGCGAGCGGGCTTAAGCACCAGTATTGCCACGGATTCGCGTGGTTCGATTACCTTTACCTCGCGCCCGTTCCAGTCCAGGGATTGGTGAACGTGAATACCGCCTCGCCACGTATCCTCATGGCGCTCAATGGTGTAGATGCTACCCTCGCGGAAGCTATTTACAAAGGATTGAACAGTGCCGGTCAGGCTGTCCTTAAGCCGTACCGCTCGGTCGGCGACCTCCTGGCGGTCCGCGGGATGACTATTGATCGCTTGACTGGGTTGGCGAATCTCGTCACTGTGCGCAGCGACCAGTACTGCGTAAACGTCGTGGCACAACTTATTTCCGACAAGAATCGCGACGGAACCTTCGATGAACGCGCAGGCGACCGCATCGAGGCCACCGCGCATGTGCGCGCCATCCTCGACCGCAGCCCACTCCAGTCACCTGATGTGCATGAACACACTATCAAAGAACTATCTGTAACCCGAGAATAGGAGTCGTATGAAACAACCCAGTTTGATTTGTTTTGTGATTCTTGCCGTGAGCGCGATCATGCCAGCCCACGCACTCACCGTCGTCGAGGCGCGTGCATTGCCACCAAATACGCTGGTGGAAGTTGGCCCTGTCACAGTTACCACCACGAATGACCTGACCGCCAGTGGCTACGCATTCACTGCCCAAGACGACACGGGAGGTATTCAGTTTTACTGGTCAAGTGCACAGCTCCCTCAAGCGAGCTCTTTCATTCAAAATAATGGCATCGTGCCCGGGAGCAGTATCACTGTGCGTGGGTCTAACGCTTGGTTCTCTGGCCTGTACCAATTGGTGAACCTGGCCTTCGTCACCAATCATGGCTTTGCAGGCGTGCCAGCTCCCACGCCGATCGCCTGGGCGAATTTGCAGCGCATCCCGCATTACACAAATTTTCTCAATTTGTACATCATCGTCAGTAACGCCCGTTTTCGGACGTCCGGTACGTTCCAAAATGCTGTCAATTACACGATCACCAACCTAGCCGAAAACCTTGGTGCCTTCGTCCGCATTCAAGATGCCGCCGACCCCTTGGTGGGAACTCCTATTCCAAATGGCAACGTAACGATTGTTGGTATCTATGCGCACCACGCCTCGGTCGGCCCTCAGATTTTTCCTCTGCAAATTATCCCAGATATCGTCCCGGATAATCCCAATATTAATCTGGTGACCAACTTTGGCTTTGGCATTGTGCACCCCGGCCAGACACGCACACTGAGCTTCCGTATCCAGAACAACGCCGCGCCGTCGAATCTAACCGTCTCATCTTTCGCGCCTGTCAGCGGGCAGACCAATCACTTCGTGCTTGACCTGCCACCGCTGCCGCTAGTCCTTCTACCCATGAGTAGTGCCTACATCAATGTGACCTACCTTGGCGGCGCTGCCAGCAACGTGCATCAGGCACTCTACCAGATCCTGTGCAATGATCCCTCGGATCCGACAAATCACATCACTTTCTGGGGTGGCGTCGCCTCCAACACACACTTGGCAGTGTGGATCAACGAGGTAGACTACGACACTCCTGGCTCAGCGGTAAACGAATTAAACGAGTTTGTTGAACTGTGTGGGCCAGCAGGATTGAACCTGAACGGTTGGAAGCTGGAATTCTGGTATTCCCCCGCGCCTGGCACGTTCTCCAACTACGCCACACACGTAATCGGCAGCACGAGCACGAACACTGTTTTGCCCAATGACACGAATGGGTTCGGGTACTATGTTCTAGCCTCATACGACACCCAACCAGATTTCCCTAACATCGATGAATTCGCTAACTTCAGCGAATTCCGCAACGACACCCCGAACGCCATCCGCCTGGTCAATCCCGCCGGGGAGCCGGTGCATTTCTTGGAGTGTGAAACCTATTATGCCAATGCTTACCCGTGCGGTTGGCCAGACGACGTCACCTCGTGGCGCGATTCCAACGACCCTGAGAAATCCCTGTCCTTGATCTGCACCGGATTCGATCGCACTGCGCTCGTGTGGGGCGTGATCGGCTTCACCCCCGGCACTCCGAACATTCCGACAACTAATCTGCCTCCCCCAGGCGTCGCTGCCCAGCTACGTGAAGACACCTACGTCCAGCTCTATCTTTCTAATCGCTACCAAGGAGGCATTGCCTACTTGAATGTAGAAGCCGATTCCTATGGCCAATACGCCGCACGAATATGGCTGAAATTTAATACCAGCAATGTGGTGGCCCATTATAACAGCCAGTTTGGCCCGGGCCTGTGGGACGTTGACAGTGCCACGTTACGGCTTTCGGAGTACACCATTTCATGGTCACAAGCCGGGTTGATGAAAGTCTATTATCAGCCGAATAATTCGTGGTGGGAAGGACCGACCTCGCCGCCAGCAGGTGACGTGACTGGTAGCGAATTGTGCTGGAATAACGAGCATCTCTACACCAACGACGCCGTGCTCGTGGGAACGTACAAAAGCAAGGGAGGAAACTCCGAGAATCGGTGCAGCTTGAACGTGTCCGTACCGCCACTTGCGACGGCGTGCTATCATGGAGCGGTAATCTCGTTCCGCATTTATGCGGAAGATGGAGCTGCTACCTATCGGTCCCAAAACTACACCAACGATGTGACCGCCCTGCCAATGTTGTTTATTTATGCCGTGCCGGAGCCTTTGGCCGGCGTCATCCTTCTTATGCTGGGCGCGCTTGCGCGCTGGCGCCACAAATTATGATGTTTCTTCGCTTCACTTGCCCATCGGCGTTGTGCGTGCTCGTGTTCGCCTGTGCCGTTCCCTCTACGCAGGCTGTCACGAACCTTTCCGTGGTAACGTGGAACACGCGCAAGGCTCTGGCCGATACGGGCTCGTCGGCCTTTCACGCGGCCGGACGTATCCTGCGTTACCTCGCTGCCGACATCTACGCCTTGCAGGAAACTCCCCCTTCAAGTAGCTCAATTAGCAACCTCGTCCGGTTCCGTGACAGCTACCTAACCAACTACTACGTGGTGCGATCTGGAAACAACGATAACTACAATCGGCAGGCGGTCATAAGCCGCTATCCCATCCGCGATTTTCGCGATGCGGTCGTGAATACCTGGACGAACAGCGGTGATGTCGTCACAGATTACACGAATAAATTCACCCGCGAACTCTTTTACGCGGAGATTGATATTCCGGGTGCGGATCCCGTGCGGGTCTACACGGTTCACCTGAAGGCGACAACCAGTGATACAGAGGATCTCTTGCTCGCCCACCTGCGCCGCGAAGCGGAAGCTCGCCAAGTCGTCTGGCACCTCGACGGCCGCTGGTCCAACGGGCCTGCACAGCAGATCGTGCTCTGCGGTGATATGAATACGGATATCAAGATACCAGCTCACGGTATGGCCGTGCATGTGCTGACCAACTGTGCCGTGGCCCTGCGCCTGACAGAGGCACCCGTGAATCCGCTCACGTTGAGTGATGGGACTTATTCTAACGGCATGCTCCGCTTTGATTATCAACTTCCTTCGCCGCGCCTTACCGATGTTGCTCGCAGCGTCTTTCGCACCGACGTCGGCACGCCACCACCAGGGCTGAATCCCGCCGATTCGGTCATTGCCAGCGATCATTTGCCGGTGTGGTATCGGTACACTCTTCCCGCGCCTCACGTGACTGCACGCGAACGAATTATCATCACTGAAGCAAATCTGTGGTGTAATAACAATTCAAACGAGTATATCGAACTTTACAACGCTGGTACCGTGCCATGTGATCTCCGTGATTGGCTCATCACCGATCTCGATTCCAGCACCGTGATTGCCACGACGACAGCTGTGGTGTATCCTGGGCATTTTGTTCTTATCCAGGTGGGTTCCCCGGCGGCGTCGGGCACGAGCTCAGCGGGCACAGGTGTCCTGCGCCTTTATGTACCCGCTTTGAGTTTTACTGGCACAGACGATCAGCTTGCTCTGCTGAACACGAACAATATCTACGTGGATTGCGTACTGTGGAACAACAATGATGCTTCTCTAGCAGCAGGTGAGGTGTCGGATTTTAACACCCTTTGCGAATACATGTGGCGCGCCGGTGCTATCACCAACGTGGCGCAGTACAACACTACCACTGTGCGCCAAAGCGGCTCCCAATCCACTTTCGGTCAGTCACTCTATCGCCTGCCCGCCTATGACGTATATCCGGACAGCGATACAACTAATGACTGGCTAGTTACGTCGGGCACGCAGGGCACCCCGGGAGATCACAACCCTGGCTTTGTCCCAGAACCAGTGCTCAGCGTGGTCGCCTTTTTGCTTGTTCCTGCTGTGCGTCGCACAGGGATTGCCCGTTGAAATCCTCTCTTGCTATCTTCCGCTGCGGATTCTTACTGCTCGCTGTCGTCATAGTCTCACGGGCGGCATGGGCGGCCCCCCTCGCGACGCTGCGCATCGCTACCTACAACGTAGCTAACATGTTCGATCGCTACGACGACCCGTACACAGAGGATTCCGTTCCAGCGCGCGGCACCTCGCCCAAATCGGCCCGTGCCCTGTATGCACTCGCACGCGTGATTAAAGCCGTCAATGCCGACGTGCTGTTGCTCCAAGAAGTGGAGAATCGGAACTTTTTGGCCGAATTCAACGCAGCTTACCTCGACGGCTTAAACTACAAGTATGTTGTTTTGCTCGAAGGAAACAACAGCCACATCGGCGATCGCGGCATTGATGTTGCACTGCTCAGCCGCGTACCAGTATATTCCGCAACAACCTACCAATACCAACAGCACCCCTTGCCAAATGGCACCAGTGTGCGTTTCAGTCGCGACCTGCTCCACGTGCGCATCCGCCCAGAAGGATTTCCCGAATTGCATGTGTTCACGCTCCATGCGCCTTCCCGATTAGGCGGCGAAGCAGCCGCGGTACGGCGCATCACGGAAGCCACATTGGCTGCGAAGATTTTACGCGAAATCTTCGCCGATAACACCAACGCATGGATTCTCGTCGGTGGCGATTTTAACGATGACGAAACGAGCGCCTCGCTGGCTGTTTTTACCAGCATTCCCGGCGTTCCTTTGCGCCGCGTCCCCGCCGTAGACGCACGCGGTGGAACGGCAACTTGGATCAGCCCCAGTTCTGGCTTTGAGCCTGCGACCTTGGACCACCTGCTGCTCAGCCCGGCAGCAGCCCGCTACCTCGTGCAAAAACACGCCGTCATTTGGAACGCTGATCCACGCCTGGCGGAAGAGGCGTCCGACCATCGCCCCGTCTATCTCGACCTGCGTCGTCCCACGCGCGTGCTTGCAAAGTGATGCCCGTCAACAGTATAATAGTGCGCACGTTAATCCTCACGGGATACCAGCCATGAACGACCTCTCACAGCCCACTGCACAAGGGACGGTTTGCCCCAGTTGTCATCGGTTCGTCGGTGCGTATGACCGCTGTCCCTTCTGCGGTACGGGTATTCCCAAGCGCATCCCTTTGCGTGTTGTACGGTCCCTGTCACTACTGGTGGCCATCGCAGGTCTTGTCTGCCTTCATCTGATGGCCATGTATCGCGACGTACCTACCGTCTCAATTGGCGCAATTTCACCAGCGATGAATTTTGGCTACAAGCGCGTGATTGCCCGTGTCAGCCAGCCATTGCGTTATTACCGAGACGGCGACAAAATCACCGGTTGTAGTTTTTTACTCGAGGATGACACAGGTGAGCTGCGCGTGCGTGCCTTTCGCCCGGTGGCAGAAGCCTTATACCACCGAGGGTTCACCCTGCGTAAGGGTGACCGTGTCAGCGTCACCGGGACGCTCCAAGTCTTGGAGGATACGCCACGTATGCTGCTACAATCGCCTGATCAACTAGAGATACTGGAACCCGCGGAGGTTCTCGATCTGGCATTAAGCGAGCTCGGGGGAACGCCAGAGAGTAGGCCCGTGCGTGTGAAAGCCGCTGTTGAACAAATTGTTCCACCGCGCTCCGAACGTGCACCCTATCGCATTGTGTTGCGCGACGGCACTGGCACGGCTAATTTAGTCGTCTGGCCTCCTCAATTTTCCGAGATTCCGGAAGAGCACCGCCCTCTCCCGGGCAGCATTGTCGAAGTGCGCGCCACAGTCTCCACCTATCGAGGGGCCCCGCAACTCCAGCTCGATGACCCACGCGACTTTGTTCGTTTGGCCCTGGCTTCCGCTTCGGACGTGTCTGAGGTAGGCACGGCTCCCCCACTGACTCCCCTCGCGGACATTACCAGTGCCGACATCGGTCGGACTCTCCAAATCTCCGCCACTATCACTGACGTGCGCACGCCGGCGCCCGGTTCGCGTGCGCCATACATGGTCACCCTTCAAGATGGCAGTGCGCGTCACACACTCGTGTTCTGGAAAGATACCTATGACAAGTTAGCCAACCCCTCTGCATTAGTCCCTGGCAGCCGCGTTAATGCTCAAGTACAAGTGGGCGAGTTCCGCGGGCGCGTGCAATTGCAACTGCGCGACGCAAGTAAACTCTCACTTACCCCTGAAGTAGGCACACCCCCTGCTGCGCAACCTCCCAATCCAGCACAAGATTCAGCAAGTCGCCCGCAGCAGGCGTCACCCGCTCCGCCTGCCTCGCTCGACGCCGGTGCGCTCACGACGGCTTCGCTGGGCCAGCGGCTCACGATCCAGGGCCGCGTTGTTAGCTTCGCTGCCCCTACCTCCCCGCGTTCGCCCTATCGCCTCACGCTCCGTGGCGAAATGGGTGATGCTACGGTCGTCATTTGGGCACCTACGTGGCAGCAAATTCCTCCCAGCCAGCAACCTACGACCGGCATGCTGTTGCGCGTCTCAGGCGAGGTGGCAGAGTTCAAACAACAAAAAGAGTTGCGTGTCCGCCACGCCGCCGACCTCCAGGAGGTCCGTTGAGGTGAGCCCGGTCATCCTCAAAGTCGCTCTTTCCGCAATTGCCGGCACACTGGCTTCTACGCTGGTTGGCTGCCTTCCTGCGCTGCACGTCTACAACGTTGCCATGCTCATGATCGTGTTTCACGAGCATGTCGCTCAGTCAGCCTGGGGGAGTGATCAATTTATCCTGATGCCGTTCTTGATGGGTTTGATCGTCGGCTGGGCTGTCCTCAACACCGTCCCCGCTGTGTTTCTCGGCGCGCCTGACGAAAGTGCGATGCTGATGGTCTTCCCAACCCAAAAGTACTTGATGCAGGGGCGTGGATACGAGGCCACAATGTTGTCCGGCCTTGGGGCACTAGGAGGTGCGATGGGCTTGCTGCTCGTGGCTCCGTTGTTGCCCACCCTTCTCCCCATCGCGCGGAACGTGCTCTCACCACACTTGTTCTGGCTTTTGGCGTTGATCATCGCCTACATGGTCATGTCCGAATTCCCGCGTGGGGGCGACCGTGGCCCTACGCCCTTGGCACGCTTTTGGGATGCATGGAAGTCCTTGCTGGCCGGCATCCTTACCCTCGTGCTCGCCGGTTGGCTCGGCTTTCTGCTCATGCGCCGCGCACCCATCGGCGTCACGTTTGAATTTTCCAAAATCATGCCCGCATTTGTCGGCCTCTTCGGCATTCCTTGGGTCTTGCAAAATATTGCCTCGGGGACGGAAGTACCGCCGCAATACGTGCCACGCTCTGCAGACGCAACACCTTTTATTGCCTTTCGCGGGATAAGTGCGGGGTTTCTTGGTGGCTTCTTTGCCGCTTTCTTTCCCATTGTAACGGGCGGCATCGGTGGTCTCCTCGCCGGCCACGCCACTGCTCAGAATGACGAGCGCGCTTTCATAATCTCGCAAGGCGCCTCAAAATTTGTCTATTACGTAGGTGCTTTCTTGCTGTTCTTTGTGCCTGCCGCGAATTTGGCCCGTGGCGGCCTCGGCCATCTCGTGCGCACGATGTACATTCCACGCACAATGGGCGAGTATTTGATGATTCTCGGCGCCATGGCACTCTCTAGCGGGCTGGCCTTTCTCCTTCTGGGAGTAATGGCACGGCTTATTATTTGGCTGATCCAACGGATCAACTACCGCTACCTCTCGTGGCTGACGCTTTTTATTATGCTTGGCTTAGTCTTCGCTATGACCGGTTGGGGCGGCCTGTTCATCACAGTGGTCAGTACAGCCATTGGACTTATACCAGTCGTGTTTCATGCGCGGCGAAGTCATTGTATGGGCGTACTCCTCTTACCAGTAACGATCGAAATGGCTGGCTACGGCCCACAGCTGGCGCGCTTGATGGGTCTCACGTAACATGAAAGGTTTTACGCATTTCATCTCTGCTACTGCCGTTGCTTCGTGCGTGCCCGGGGCGGCGCAGTACGCTATAGACCATACCTCGTTTATTCTCTTGTGGGGCGGTGTGTTTGGTCTTTTGCCGGATACGCTAGATTTTAAGTTCAACCGGTTCTTTTATAAGTTTGACACGCTCTACGAGCCGGCGCAAGAGCCTGATCCAGAGGAGATTGCGGCAGTTGTGGCCCGCCACATTGAGCGAGCGCAGGCAGAAAAGCGTGTGGTCACACTGCACCTCCACACGATCAAGCTCGGCGCAGACCTTTGGCGCCAATATCAGATCGCTTTTGACACCGAGCAACAGCAGATACATGTCGAAATTGGCCCGATCGTTAACACGGGCAAAGTGCCCATTCCCGGAAGTGAGCCGCGCGAAAAGCACAGTGCGACGACGCCTGTGGCATGCCGTTTCACGCAAAATTATGATACCGTCACCACGGTCTCCATCTTTAGCGGTCCTAGTTTCGCTTTTGTGCCAAAGCCTGAGGGGGTGGATGTGCAGTTCCTGCCCTGGCATCGCAGCTGGACCCATAGCCTCACCCTAGGTGCTCTGTTTGGCCTGATTGCCTGGGTGATTGCGGCTCTAGCCAGCGGTCACTGGCTGTACCCAGCGTGGATGTTTGGCACAGTAGTCACCTTGGGTTACTGGACCCACGTAGTCGAAGACCAATTCGGTTTCATGGGCAGCAACCTTCTCTTCCCCCTGACAAAGGAACGTACGCCCGGGTTTCACACTATGCGAGCTATGGATCCTTTGCCAAACTTTATGACCTGTTGGTTATCCGTCGCCCTCTTATTTTGGAATCTTTCGCGGACGACTTCGTCATTTCCACAGGTGGAGCTGAGTGGCTGGGCTTACGTGCTGTACGCTGTAATCATCCCCGTGGCACTGATGTTATTTGGACGCGCGTTAATGCGGCCTGCCGAGCCACAACCAGCGGTCACTGAAGCGCGTGTGCCGATGCCTTCCCCACCCCGCGCGGGCGCCCCGGCACCTCCAGAGGAAGACGAGGAAGACGAGGAGCCTTCGTAGTCGCTCTCCTTTCTCACCTTGCAGCGTAATCACGGGGGCTTTCATCAATCGTGACTTTGTCTTGATTGTTCACGGCGTAGTCCGCCGGTGAAAGTGCGTCGGTTACGTTGTGCGCTGAGAGACTCCCGGCCATGCCAACATCTCGCAGACGCTATCCATGTTCTTAGAATCAGTGCGTCCGGTAGCTGCTCTACGCATCGCGCGAAGCAGCAGCGCGCCTAGCGATATCCCAGAGGTATGTGATCGCCTTCATCAAGACGGAGCTGTCGAGGTTTCAAGTGAAGTCACATGTTGACTATCTCAGCGATGCTCACACCCAGGAATCAGAAAACGAGATGCTGAACCGGTAAATACACCGAAAGGTGTGCGGCGCAAAATTTACCCCCTCCCGCAGTGCAAACGGAATTCTATAAGAGTGACACGTAGGCACAGCGCAGGTTCAGAGTAGCTTGTCAGTGGAGCGGCCCCCACCAGGCGCAAGGCACACGGACGCGTTTGCTATCATCGTGCTTGCATGCCGACTCCGCCACAACGCTGTAAATCACAAACTGGACAGGAAATGCTTCTTTTGCTATAATTTTTGAAATGAAACGCAGCATGCCATGCACGGGGGGACGCAGGAGGCGTGGCATGAAACATGAGCCCAAGGGAAACCACATGAACCCATTGGAACGGAAAAGGAAAACATTCCTTGGCAAGCCACGCTACGCGCTGCAGGACGTCAAGGAGCCGAACTTGTACCGCGAGTACTTTAGTTATCGCGACGTACCACGTGTTCCTTTCGACTGGCATCGCGTCCCAATGGCACTGCCGGAAGATATTTTCATCACGGATACGACGTTCCGTGATGGGCAACAGGCGCGTGAACCTTTTACGCCAAAACAGATTGCTGAGTTGTACACCTTCTTGCACAGGCTTGGCGGTCGCAAAGGGTTGATCCGGCAGTGCGAGTTTTTCCTTTACACTCCGCGCGACCGCGAAGCAGTTGAAAAATGTCGTGCACTGGGGTACGAATACCCCGAAATTACCGGCTGGATTCGCGCCAATCCAAATGACTTCAAGTTGGTGAAAGAGATGGAGCTGGACGAAACAGGCATTTTGACGTCTGTGTCTGATTACCACATTTTTCACAAGTTGAAGTGGACACGCGCGCAAGCGCTGGACAACTACTTGGGCATTGTGAAGGCAGCGCTCGCCGCAGGGGTAACTCCTCGTTGTCATTTCGAGGATATCACCCGGGCGGACGTTTATGGGTTTGCGCTACCTTTTGCGCAGGCGCTGCGCGAATTGGCCGACGAGGCGCGCTGCAAAATCAAAATCCGTTTATGCGACACACTCGGGTTCGGCGTGCCGTATGCTGAGGCCGCCGTACCGCGCTCGGTGCCTAAATTGATCTGGTTGTTCCACAACGAAGCAGGTTTCCCTTCGGATTGGCTTGAGTGGCACGGACACAATGATTTTTACAAGGTCCATATCAATAGCGTGACGGCATGGCTCTACGGCTGTGCTGCGGTTAACTCCACCATGCTCGGCATCGGCGAGCGGACGGGTAATGCTCCTCTTGAAGCACTAGTGATCGAATACCTCGCCTTGAAAGGACCAGATGCGAATATTGACACCACGGTAATTACCGAATATGCCGAGTACTTCAAACGCGAACTCGACATGGATATTCCCCCGAATCAGCCGTTCGTAGGAGCTGAGTTCAATACGACGCGTGCGGGTATCCACGTGGACGGTGTGCTCAAAGATGAGGAGATCTACAACATCTTCGACACCACGCGCCTGTTAAATCGCCCGCTCGGCGTGATCATCAGTGACAAGACCGGTGTCGCTGGCATCGCCTACTGGGTGAACAACTACCTGAAATTAAGTGGCGAGCAGGCGGTCTCGAAGCGCCATCCGGGGATCGAAGCAATTCATCAGTGGATCATGGAGCAGTACGCACAAGGGCGCACCACCGCCATTTCCCATGAGGAGATGCTCGAACAAGCCAAACGTCACCTGCCGCAGCTGTTCCGCTCCGAGTTGGAAGAGGTCCGCGCACGCGCGCTGAAAGAATGCGAGAAGATTTTGCGCTGGGTCTCGGAAAACCGCAAAATTATCAGCATGGATCCTGAAGTGATCCAGCCGGTTATCGAAGACATTGTGCGCGAAAATCCGTTCATTCAGCGCATGTACGTGACCGATACCAAGGGAATCCAAATCACGGACAATGCCACTGATGATAGCTTGCGCAAACTTTACATCGAAGATCATGATACAAAAGGCACTGACAAGTCGGACCGTCCGTGGATTCGTAAAACAATTGCGAAGAAAAAGCTGCACATTTCAGATTTTTATACCTCGCGGATTACTCACAAGCTGTGCTTTTCGGCAGGCGTGCCGGTTCTCGATTACAAGGATAAGCTTGTCGGCGTCGTAGGTGCCGACCTCAACTTTGAAGCACTCGCACGCGACATTTTGGATCAGAAGAGCTCCCCGGAGCCTTTGCCAGTCGTGACGCCTGTAGGTCGGCCGAAGCGTAGCTTGGGTGCGGAAGAGGCAAGAGCACGCCAGGTGAAGTGATGGAGCGATTCGAAGCAGGCAGCCCAGCGTGGGAAGCACACGTGCGTACGCGGCGGCGCGAGGTGGCCCCGCCTGAGGTGCGCGCAACGGTGGCCGAAATCATTGCCGCGGTGCGCGCGCGGGGAGATGAAGCTCTCTGCGAACTAACGCGGCGCTTCGATGGTTGTACACTCACGCCAGCACACTTGCGCGTAACACAAGAGGAACTAGCCGCCGTCCCAAATGACCCTACGCTCGAAGCGGCTGTGCGCACGGCGATTACCCACGTGCGTGCGTTTCATGAGCGACAACGACGACGCGAATGGCAGTGGTCAGATGCACCAGGTGGGGCGGTAGGGGAAATTGTGCGTCCTGTATCGCGCGCCGGTGTGTATGTGCCCGGGGGTACCGCCCCGCTTCTGTCTACGGTGATCATGACGGTGGTCCCAGCACAAGTGGCGGGCGTAGAACAAATCTGTGTCGTTACGCCGCCCGGCCCAGACGGCCATGTTAATTCCGGTATTTTAGCAGCATGCCGCGCGTGCGGCGTAGAAGAGATTTATCGTGTGGGTGGTGCACAAGCCATTGCCGCGTTAGCCTTCGGCACCGCGACGATCCCCGCGGTAGAAGTCATCGCAGGCCCGGGTAATCGCTATGTGACAGAAGCAAAACGACAGGTGTTCGGTTACGTAGGGGTCGACCTGCTCGCTGGCCCGAGTGAGAGCATGATTGTAATGGACGATACTGCCGAACCAGCTCTAGTTGCAATCGATTTGCTTTCCCAGGCTGAACATCACGACAGTACGACGTACCTGGTGGGCTTGTCCGGCTTGGCGATAGATCGCGTAGAAACCCATCTCTACGCACTAGTGGAGAATCGGTTGCGTAGCGCTTCATTACGTCAGGCAGTTCAGCAGCGCCTTTTCGCCGTGCATGTGCGTTCACTCGAACACGCCGCGGAAGTCGTCAATGCCATCGCTCCGGAGCACTTGCAGATTATTACGCGTGACAACGAAACTATTCTGCAACACGTTCGCAATGCTGGCGCAATCTTTCTCGGCCCCTGGGCGCCGGTGCCTTTGGGAGACTTTGTCGCTGGGCCAAGTCATGTGCTTCCCACAGGAGGCGCGGCGCGCTTCGCGAGTGGCTTGGGTACCGACACCTTCCTGAAGCGCATTGCGATCATGGCCTGCACCGCTGCGCAGTTCGCCCCCCTCGCTCCAGTGATCGCCACCTTTGGGGACGCTGAGCAGTTGCCCGCTCACGCACTCACTGCCACCATGCGTACGCCCCTGCTGCCCGGATGAAGCTCACCTTACGCTACGAGGGCGACCCTATCTTGCGCGCCAAAGCTACACCTGTGCGGGAAATTACCCCACGCGTTCGCCGTCTTGTGCAAGCAATGTTCGAAGTTATGTACGCCGCGCGTGGAATCGGCCTGGCCGCGCCACAGGTTGGGCACAGTTTGCGCATAATCGTGCTCGACTTGCAGGATAAAGGATTTCCGCCTTGTGCCCTCATCAACCCGGTGATTATTCAGCAAGAAGGAACTCAACTGAGCGAAGAAGGTTGCCTCAGTTGCCCTGGGCTTACCGCACGGGTGGAGCGGGCTGCGCGCGTGGTGGTCGAGTACCTCACGCTGGATGGCGCCACACGGCAAATTGTCGGAGAAAAACTGCTCGCGGCTGCGCTGCAGCATGAAATTGACCACCTCGATGGTATCCTCTTCATCGACCGCCTCTCGCCAACCGAACGAGTCAAAGTCGAACGCCAGCGCCAACGCGTCTTGTAGGTCATGATGTCAGCCCCGCTAGGTCTCCCTACACCCACGACCTGCACCAGCTCTTGAAACCAAGGGTCCGAATACCCGAAGGGTGTTCGAGAAAGATGATCACACCATGCAAATCTTCTTCTGGATACTATGGTGCACGTTGATCAGACACATGGGAGGTCCGCGGCGAGCGAGTACAAATGATACAGTTGCACATCGCAGTGTCCATCCCGGCAAGCGCTCTTCATGCAGCGCATTCCACTTTTATCACTAAATTTGTTATAATACGGCTCAGTTGGTAACGATTCAGTCAACGACATTATGAGTATTCGCTTTGGTCTTATTGGTGTTGGGAGCATGGGCAACGTGCACTTGAGCAACCTCAAGCATGTCCCTGCTTTGCAACTCACTGCCGTGTGTGACATTGTTCCTGAGCGTGCCGACGCGGCCGCCGCCACCTACAACTGCCAGGCCTTTTATGATCATCGTGACCTGCTCCGCGCAAAAGTCTGCGATGCCGTCCTGATTGCAACTCCACACTACGACCATACCACTATTGGCATCGCCGCTCTCAAGGCCGGTTTGCATGTGCTCGTCGAGAAACCGATCTCTGTTCACAAAGCCGACTGTGAACGCTTAATTGCTGCCCACACCAACAAAAAGCAAGTCTTTGCTGCGATGTTCAACCAGCGTACGGATCCCCATTACTATAAGCTGCGTGAACTCGTGAAGGCAGGTGAACTCGGGGCCTTGCAGCGCGTCGTTTGGATCATTACCAACTGGTTCCGAACGGAAGCTTACTACGCTTCCGGTGATTGGCGCGCGACCTGGAGCGGTGAAGGCGGCGGCGTCCTGCTCAATCAGTGCCCGCACAACCTCGACCTGCTGCAGTGGATCTGCGGCATGCCGCGCCGCGTCTACGGCTTCTGCAAGTTCGGCAAGTACCACAAGATCGAAGTAGAAGATGATGTGACCGCTTATTTTGAGTACGACAACGGCGCCACCGGCGTCTTTATCAGCACCACCGGTGAAGCACCTGGCACCAACCGCTTAGAAATTACTGGCGAGCGCGGTAAAGTGGTCGTCGAACATGGTACCGTAACTTTTACCCGCACTGTTGTAAACACCCGCACTTTTTGTCGTACCTCCCCTGAGCGATTTGCCACGCCCGACGTCTGGCACATCACTATCCCCACCGACGGCTATGGCGGTCAGCACACCGAGATCTTGCGTAACTTCGCCGAGGCGATCGAAAAAGGCACACCCCTCATCGCCCCCGCGCGCGAAGGCATTCATTCGGTCGAGCTCGCCAACGCTATGCTTTACTCGACTTTCACAAAGCAACCCGTGGAGTTGCCTTTGGACGCCGCAGCCTACGAACGCTTGCTCAAAAAACTTATCGCCTCTTCAAAGCGCAAGAAGCCAGCTCGCCCCGCCACCGCGGCTCCGCTCACAGATATGTCAAAGTCATTCGCTTCACGTTAAGCTATTGGACCGGAACTGTCATGAAACTAGGCCAACTTGCCGCACAATGTTACACCGTTCGAGATTTCCTGAAAACACCCGCTGAGATCGCCGCTACGCTGAAAAAAATTCGCGCCATCGGCTATCCCGCCGTGCAACTCAGCGCCCTCGGCCCCATTGATGAACGCGAGCTGGCTGCCATTCTTGACGGCGAGGGCCTCGTCTGCTGCGCAACGCACGAAAGTAGTGAGAATATCCTCCAGCGCACCGACGCGGTTATCGAGCGTTTGCTGCGCTTGCGTTGCCGCATTACCGCCTACCCATATCCTGCCGGCATAGCGCTCACTACTCATGACGACGTAATCCGCTTCTCGCGCCAACTCAACGAAGCCGGCCGTAAGCTGCACGCCGCCGGCATTACCTTGTGCTACCACAACCATCACATCGAATTTCGAAAAGTCGGGGGAAAAACAATCCTGGAGATCCTTTTCGACGAAACCGATCCGCGTTACGTCCAAGGCGAGCCAGACACTTACTGGATCCAGTACGGCGGGGGCGATCCTGTGGCATGGTGCCACCGCTTACGTGGACGCTTGCCCATCATCCACCTTAAAGATTACATGATTACCGCCGAAAATACTGTGACTATGTGCGAAATCGGCACTGGAACGCTTGACTGGTCTCGCATTCTCCCCGCCGCAGAAGCAGCCGGCTGTCAATGGTTTGTCGTCGAACAGGACACGTGCCCTGGTGACCCCTTCGAATCCCTGCGCATCAGCCTTAACTACCTTAAGGAGCTGTCATGTGGAAGCTAGCTGCCTTCGCCGACGAAATCTCACCTGATATTGACGTACAGATTGAACAGTGCGTGCGCCACGAGGTGAGCTTTATTGAACTACGCAGCGTGGCCGGCAAGAACGTGCTCGATTTGGATGACCCCCTCCGACGCGAAATTAAACGAAAGCTCGACGACCGCGGTCTGAGTGTCATCTCCATCGGCTCGCCCATCGGCAAAGTTCGCATCGATGAGCCCTTTGGCCCGCACTTCGATCGCTTCAAAATCGCAGTAGACATGGCTGATTTCTTCGCGGCTCCGCTCATCCGCATCTTCAGCTACTACCCGGCAGAAGGAGCCTCTCACGATGACCTCATCCTCCGCCATCGCGATGAGGTCCTGCGCCGAATGCAGGCAAAGGTGGACTACATGCGCGGCCGCACCACCGTACTCGTCCATGAGAATGAAGCCAATATCTATGGTGAGAAAGCGCTCCAATGCCTTGATATTCTCACCACCATCAACTCGCCTGCCTTGCGTGCTGCGTTTGATTTTGCTAACTTCGTCCAGGCGCGTGAGGATACCTGGCGCGCCTGGGAAATGCTGCGCCCCTACGTGGTCCACATTCATGTCAAAGACGCACTACTCAGCGACGGCCGGGTCGTTCCCGCGGGCCAAGGTGACGGCAAAATCCGTGAAATTCTGCAAGACGCAGCGCGCATCCACTACCATGGTGTGCTAAGCCTCGAGCCGCATCTCGCCCACGCTGGCCAGTTCCAAGGGTACTCCGGCCCAGAACTGTTTAAAGTCGCCGTGGATGCGCTGCGGGGCATCCTGGCGACCCTCAAACCAAACAGCGTCAGTGCTTAAGCATGCTTGTGTGCTCATCTGCGCCGTGGCGCTCGTGACAAGCTGCGCGTCTGCGCAACGCTTCGCCCGCCGGCTTGATGATCCTCGGGCTACCACCAGCAAAGTCATAATTGGCTCAGCACACCTCCATCCCCTCCTGCGTGCTGCCGCCGTGCGCGTAGAGCGCAACGAGAATAACTTACTCGAGATCGAAGTGCACTTTCTCAATGATAGCTCCACACCACTTTCACTGCACCTCCGGCTCATTTTCCGCGATCACCGCGGTCAGCAGATCGAACAGCGCGACCAGCCGCCGATCGTGCTCCCTCCCGGTCAGCGCCATGTTTTCACCGCCACAGCCCGTTCCCTCCTCGCGCAGGATTTCATCATCGAAGTGCGCGACGCGCATGAGTAAATCCTCATGAGCAACCCCCGCTCCAAGTACGCAGAAGCTGGCGTCGATATTGACACTGGCAACGCGATCGTGCGCGACATCAAAGCCGCTGTACGGGCCACCTTTTCACCTCACGTGTTAACAGACATTGGTTTATTTGGTGGCCTATTCGATCTGCACGGGCTTCCCTACCGTCACCCCGTCCTGGTGTCCTCTATTGACGGGGTAGGCACAAAACTGCACATCGCAGCCGCACTGCGGCGCTTCCGCGGTGTCGGGCACGATATTGTCGCGCACTGCTGCAACGACATCGCCGTGCAAGGCGCACGCCCATTGTTCTTCCTCGATTACGTCGCCGCGGCGAAACTTTCCCAGGAAGCCGTCGTGGAGATCGTTCAGGGAATGGCCGAAGAATGTAGAGCAAATGGATGCGCCCTCATCGGCGGCGAAACAGCCGAAATGCCCGGCACCTACACTGAAGGACAATTTGACGTAGTAGGTTGCATCGTCGGAGTGGTCGAGCGCGACGCAATCATTGATGGCCACGCGATCACAGTCGGCGATTGCGTGATTGGGTTGGCCTCCTCTGGCCTGCACACCAACGGCTACTCCTTAGCGCGTAAGGTCTTGCTCAACGATGCTAAACTTGCCTTAACTGCCGTGCCCGCGGGATGTGACCGTCCCCTCGGTGATATCTTGCTCGAGCCACATCGCAGTTACGCACCTTTTATCCTCACGCTGATGGCGCATGTGCCCCTGCATGGGCTGGCTCATATCACCGGTGGCGGTCTACTGGAAAACATCCCCCGCATTTTGCCCCAGAACATCGACGTTATAATCGACACCGCGACACTCCGCGTACCGCCGATCTTTACCCTAATCCAGCGCCTCGGAGACGTTTCTCGCGAAGAAATGTTTCGCGTCTTCAACATGGGCATAGGGCTTGTCATCATCGTCGCCCCAGCACACGTACATGACGTGCTGGAAGCGGCTTGTGCCGCAGGCTTCCCGGCAACCGTCATTGGGCATACCTGCCCGGGTCAACAAATGGTACGGTTGCAATGACGATGGCGCGTTTCACACCACAGAGCGAAGACGAGCAGTTCTGTCGCGGTTGCAACATATGCTGCACGTGGGCAGGGGACGTGTTGTTCGAGCCGCGTGCCATCCCTGTTATTGCAGCCTATTTGCAGATGGACGAGCGTGCTTGCGCAGATGCCTTCTTCGATCTGCACAGCGATCGCTGGCACTTTCGCGCGAAGCCTAACGCCAGCGGTGGCTGCATTTTTGTCACGCCGAGCGGCTGCCGCATCTATCCCCATCGCCCGCGTCAGTGTCGTTCCTTCCCCTACGAATGGCAGCGCCGCGAATACGGTTGCATGCGTCGGTGTAGACTCTATCAGGCTCTTCTTCGTCGGTCCCACCTGCACTAGGCTGTATGTACTCTTAATCTTCATCAATGAAGGTCATGGCTTCAGAACGCGAACTAGGTCCCACACTGCAACTCGATTTCGGCAAGCTAGCAAAAGTTGCTGCCTGCGGCCAGGCTCTGATCCCGGTCGCCGTGCAACACGTTGATACCAAGGAAGTGCTCATCATCGCCTACGTGAATCAGCTCGCGCTCGAACACACTTTGCGTACCGGCAACGCCACCTTTTGGAGCACGTCCCGCAACGAACTGTGGGAGAAGGGCGCAACTTCCGGCGATGTTTTGCGCGTCATTGAAATCCGCGTGAATTGCGAGCAAAACTCCCTTCTCTACCTGGTTCGCCCACTCGGCAAGGGCGCTTGTCATGTCAAAAAACCTGATGGTACGCCTTATATGAGCTGCTTCTACCGCCGTCTGCGCAACAATGTGCTTGAGCCAGTCGAATGATCACACCAGATTTCGCTACATTTACCTCGCTGGCCCGTGACGGAACGGTGATTCCTGTCTATCGCGAGTTGTTAGCCGATATGGAAACGCCGCTTGGTGTCTACGCGCGCCTCGCCGGGCACGGCCATTCTTTTCTGCTCGAATCAGTCGAGGGAGGAGAAAATGTCGCTCGTTACTCCTTCATAGGCTGTGCACCTCGCGCGGTGTTCACCGCGCGAGGGCACCATGTGACGTTCCGCCATGGCTCTCAGGTCGAAACCTACAACGTCCCCGACTCACCAGTCGCGGAATTACGCCGCCGGATGGCCCAGTATCGCGCTGTCTCATTGCCCGAGCTTCCTCGCTTCGTCGGCGGTGCCGTCGGCTACATCAGTTACGACGTCGTAAGATTCTTCGAGCCGCGCGTGCCTCAAACCAAGCCTGATCTCCTGCAGATCCCCGAGCTGTATTTCGTCTTCACTAACAGTGTCGTCGCGTTTGATCACGTGCGGCGGCGCCTCCTGGTCATTGCTAATGCGTTTTGCGATGGCCGCCCGCTCCGCGAGATCTATGCCGAAGCCTGTGCAACCATTCAAATACTCATCGAACAGCTTGCTCGTCCCTTGCCCTTCAAACCTGTCGAGCCTGTCAATCAAGATGCCTTGCGCGATGTCGATCAACTCATCCCGCCTTCCAATTTCACCCAAGAAGGCTTCATGGCTATGGTAGAGCGCTGCAAGGAATACATTCGCGCCGGTGATGTCATCCAAGTAGTGCCCTCCCAACGATTTTCTTTTGCTCGCCCCGCCCCACCCTACGCCATCTACCGTGCCTTACGATGCATCAACCCATCGCCCTATATGTTCTTGCTGGAATTCGACGGCGTTGCTTTGGCAGGCTCCAGCCCGGAAGTCATGGTCCGCTCTGACCGGCACACGGTCGAGCTACGTCCCATCGCCGGTACACGCCGACGTGGCGCTACCCCCGAAGAGGATCACGCCTTGGCCCGTGAACTCCTCGCTGATGAAAAAGAACGCGCCGAGCATGTCATGCTCGTTGATCTCGGTCGTAACGACTTGGGGCGCGTTTGTGCGTTCAATACCGTGCACGTCTCCGAACTGATGGTGATAGAACGCTACTCCCACGTCATGCACATCGTCTCGCACGTGAGGGGGACTCTCTTGCCCGGCTTCGACGCGTTCGACGTACTCGCTGCAACCTTCCCCGCCGGAACTGTCACCGGCGCACCAAAAATCCGCGCTATGGAGATCATTGACGAAATAGAGCCGTGTCGCCGCGGGCCCTACGCCGGCACCGTCTGCTACCTTGGCTATGACGGTCGTCTCGACTCCTGCATTACCATTCGTACGGTGGTCATTTGTGGCGATAGAGCGTACGTGCAGGCCGGAGCGGGTATTGTCGCCGATTCCCTTCCCGAGCGGGAATTTTCAGAGACCGTCTTCAAAGCCCGCGGCATGATGAAAGCTTTACGTTTGGCAGAGCAGTTTCGGACTGATTGAAGCATACGCCTGTTATGTGTGTTGCGCTGCTCAGTTACTCGCGTGAGCATGCCCTAGGTCGAAGAATAAGGCTGCTACCAGCGGTCTTAACGTCCCCGCGTATTCCTTGCCAACCTACTCCGCTTGCTCACCTCGCCCCGCTTGCCGCACTTGCTCAGCGCCACAGGCCCATACTGCACGGTATGTGGACAACCCGCCCCGGTATCTCGTGCGAATTCATGTGCTTCTCTTCATCTTCGCTCTTCTCGTGCCATGATTATCTTGCTCGATAACTACGACTCGTTCACCTACAACTTATACCAATACTTCGGGGAACTTGGTGCGGACGTCAAAGTCGTTCGCAATGACAAGATCACCCTTGAAGAGCTCGACGCCCTCAAACCAGAAAAACTTGTGATCTCCCCCGGGCCGTGTACCCCAAGCGAAGCGGGCATTTCCTGCCCCGCCATCGCACATTTCGCTGGGCGCATTCCCATCCTCGGTGTGTGCCTCGGCCATCAAGCTATTGGACAAGTCTTCGGAGGCAAGATCGTGCGCGCACGCCGGCTTATGCACGGCAAGATTTCCCCGATTCGTCACACCGGTACCGGCATCTTCGCTGGCCTGCCTAACCCGTTTGATGCTACGCGCTACCATTCCCTGCTGATCGATGTAGCAACCTGCCCAGCTTGCCTCGAAATCACTGCCTGGGCAGATGAGGATGAGATCATGGGGGTGCAGCATCGTACCTTGCCTATCGTTGGTGTCCAATTCCATCCTGAATCGATCATGACCCAGCACGGTAAACGCTTGCTCGAGAATTTTTTGCACTTGTAACGCAGCTGTGCTATGCCCCTCGCCCGCCGCCCGCACCACTACCTCCGCGACTTCTGGACCTTCGTAAAACCGTATCGTAAACCATTGCGCGAAGTGTACCTCCTCTACTTTCTTAATTCCGTCCTCAACTTGCTCCCTCCGCTTAGTGTGCGTTATTACATTGATCTGCTGTTCCACAATGCCGCGGTCACCGTGTGCGGAATCACCCTGCCTTCCCTGGCACAACGTTCTCTTTCAGCCAAACTCCTGTTTACAGCCGTGTTCGTGGGTACCATGATCGCCCTGATAATAGTGGCCAACACTATCGGCGTGATCATGTGGCGTCGTGGTACGCGCAGCGTCGAACGCATGGTCATGGATATCAAACTGAAGATTCATCATCACATCAACAAGCTCTCGCTCGGCTACTTCAACTCGGAGCGCATCGGCACTATCATGACAAAAGCCGTCGGCGATGTGCAAAACATCAGCCAGCTCCTGCGCAACAGTTTCAATTTGACCTATGCTGTCATTCAGTTCTTGCTCGCTCCCATCTTGATTGCCATGCTCTCCCCGCTCCTCCTCGTAATTGTTCTCATTCCAGCACCTCTGATTGGCTATGCGTTCTATGCGATGCGTACGCGCCTTCGCCCCATGTATCGTGTGCAACGCGAGCACGAGTCCGCGATCGCCTCCCAAATTCAGGAAGTGATCAGCGGCATCCGCGAGATTAAAGCATTTAACATGGAGGAACGTTCGCATAGCCAGTATCGCGACATCAATCGCCGTTACTACCGCATGCAAAACGAGATCATGCGTGTTTTCAGCTTCAACCATCAGCTCCAATATGGCGCGCGCGATCTCGGGGTGATCCTCGTCGCGGCGCTTGGTGGCGTCTGCGCTTTGCTCGACTGGAGTAACATCACCGTCGGCAAGATTACTGCATGCATCGCGCTCTCTTCGTATCTCTACAACCCGATTAGTCAATTTCTCAGCTTCTATGACACTGTTCAACGCGGCATGGTGTCCCTCGAGCGTGTTATTGACTTCCTTAACGAAGAGCCCGATGTGCGCGATGACCGCCATGCCCTCACCCTCGACGTGCGCGCCACCCGCGGCGCCGTCTCGTTCCGCGACGTCTCGTTCTCCTACGATGGTCGTTCACTGGTGCTCAAAAACATTACCTTCGATGTTGCGCCGGGTGAGCGGATCGCTATCGTCGGCCCATCCGGCAGCGGTAAAAGCACTCTCATCTCGTTGTTGCTCCGTTTTTACGATGTTTCTACCGGGCAGATCCTCCTTGACGGCCGCGACATCCGCACGTTTACCCAGGTTTCCTTGCGCATGGCAGCAGGGATTGTCTTTCAAGAGACTTTTCTCTTCTATGGCACCATCCGCGATAATCTCCTCTTCGTCAACCCAACCAAGACCGAGGCTGACATGTATGAAGCCTGCAAGGCGGCGAATATTCATGACTTTATTCTCACTTTGCCGCGCCGCTATGACACCGTCGTGGGCGAACGCGGTGTGACACTCTCAGGCGGCCAAAAGCAACGCCTTGCCCTGGCGCGTGTATTCCTGAAAGACCCCCCGATTGTTATCCTCGACGAAGCTACCAGCGCGGTCGACACAAAAACCGAGCAGTTGATTCAAGAAGGCATCGAACGCATGCTCAAAAATCGCACCGCCTTTATCATCGCCCATCGCCTCAGTACCATCAAACATTGCGATCGTATCATCGTGCTAAGCCACGGCACACTCGCCGAAATGGGCACGCATGACCAACTGTACGCACAACGTGGGATTTATTTTGACTTGTGTGAACATAACAAATTATAAGCGGTGTGCGCGGACGTTACGCGAATGGGGTGGCGTCTACCACGGCTATCAGTTACCCCCACCACCCGCGCGAATGGCGCCTGCCTGTAGACAGCATACTTTTCCGACGAGACGAGACAGTTCGTCGCAAACGACCTTGGCCTCTCTCACGCCAAAAGCCCATACCTGGGCATTGACGGATAAGTTGAGATATGCGATAATAGGGCTCAGCAGGTGAGTATGCCACACATTACCCCACGCGTGAACTTCCTGATCGCAGGAACCCAGAAAGGGGGCACCACAGCACTGGCACATTTTCTCGCGCAACATCCGCATGTGTTCATCTCGCGCCAGAAGGAACTCCATTTTTTTGATCGTGATAAATACTTTCGCGCCCGCACTCCTAATTATACGTGGTACCACCAACACTTTCAGGGCTGCGACGGCTATCGTGCCGTAGGCGAAGCCACACCTATCTACATGTTTTGGCCTGCAGCCGCACCGCGTATTCACGCCTACAATCCGGCTATGAAGTTAATCCTCTTGCTCCGCAACCCCATTGAGCGTGCCTACTCTGATTACATCATGGAGCGACGGCGCGGGTTTGAACTCCTTCCGTTCCGCTGGGCTATACGCGTTGAGCCGCTCCGTCGCAGATGGCTGCCTTCCCTGCTCGCTCGGCACTATCTCTACACAAGTCGGGGCTTCTATTCCCAACAAATTCAACATTTGCTGCACTACTTTCCGCGTGAACAGATGTTGATCCTCAAGACTGAAGAGCTCCGCGAAGATCATTACGGCACCCTGCAGCGTGTTTGCGCGTTTCTTGGTGTGGATCCCTTCCCTGCGATTAAGCAGGAAATAGTTTTCTCGAATGAGTACGCACCAATGTCTCTAGACGATTGGCAGCTGCTTCAACGCATCTTTGCGCAGGAAATCGACACGCTTGAAGCACTGCTCGGGTGGGACTGCTCGTCCTGGCGCCGCCCTCCGTCACCTTCACGGACGATGTCGTGAACTGTTGCTCACATACTCTGTCTCGTTTGCTTCAAACGCGTGTTGCGGCACCAACGCCCAACATGCTCATCTCCTAACACCTCTCCTCACTCCTATGGCGAAAGGCACAGTCAAATGGTACAGTCGTAAAAAGGGCTACGGCTTCATTGTCCAGGAAGATGGTACAGAATTGTTTGTCCATCATTCGGCACTGGGAAACCAACGCTTGAACGAAGGCGCCACGGTGGAATACACTGTTGGTCAAGGCCCGAAGGGCCCCTGTGCCAAAGATGTCAAGGTGATCGAGCCGAAGCAGTAGCACCTTAGCGGCAAGGTGCGCTTAGCCGGTTACTCCCACTAATGTCCACCCCCTACATACCTAGGGTGCCGCTTCTAATCTTGAGGTGGACTAACCGCGCCGCTTTCACTCTTTCTCGCCGGACATCCTTTTGACACCGCGCTGCTCACACAGGATGCGGAGCGAGGCTTACGTTCGCACCCGCACGCCCACAACCGCTGAAG
Source organism: bacterium (assembly GCA_026417575.1). GTDB lineage: Bacteria > Auribacterota > UBA3054 > UBA3054 > JAPLST01 > JAOACZ01. The sequence goes on from JAOACZ010000199.1 coordinate 47,838, forward strand.
GGTGTATGCGTGTCGTGTGCGCATCCGCCTGCAGCGGCTGCTCGGCCTCAACCTTTTTTTCAGGGCCGCCGCATCCACCACGTACCGGCCAGTACGAATCCCGTAATTCTTGTCGGTTCGGGGATAATACTTAGTTCCGCCGCCTTGCTCGTCGCCGTGCCGTAAAAATTGCTAACCACCAGATGGTACATCCCGGTGTGCGACTGTTGCACGTTGGCGATGTTTAGCACGGCTGCCGTCACATCGGCAATCGGCGCTCCCTGGTGATACCACCGGTAGAAGTAGGGCGTGACGCCATCATTGGCGACGCTGAAGGACGCGGACGTGCCGAGTTGCATCAGCTGATTGTGCGGTGGTCGTAGATGTATGGCACGCGCGGCTGCATCTCGCGGCGCACCACTAGGTCCACCACGTTATCACCTAGTTTGCCAATCCCCGTGCCAAACCACGTGCCCGGCGGTGAGCGCGACGGGGGCGAGGAACGGATAACGATAGGTCGCCGCTGCGTTCTGATAAAAATCGGTTCCCGGATCCATCACAAATTCCTACTCGGTCAGGACCATGCCGGAAGGATAGAGATTGGTCACTACATTGTCCGTCGAAGTGGGCGCGGCACAGGGCGTGCCGCCGTCGGCGGAGACGGCCGTGCCGGCGAGCACTTCCGCGCGCACGATCCCTCCGCGTTTCGTCCCGCTCACAGCCACAGTGTAAATGATGTTGGCGCTGCCAGGCCTCGGCGTGATCACCGTTGTCTGCGCCTCGGCCGAGCCGTCCAGCACAATGGACACCGCGCTGCTTGTGAAGCCCGTCACCGGCTGGTCAAACACCACCGTGAAATAATTAATGGGGTTGACACTGCCGCCATGAGGATCGGCTTGCGTCATGGCTTGGTTGATCGTCACTTGGGGGCCGCTCTGCAACGTGTCCTCCGTGACGTTGTCAAACACGTATAAGAACACCGCGCCGACGGGCAGGCCGCCATTCCTACCGCCCGTGTACTGGTCAATAATAAAATTCTTCGCGAAATACGCGACAGGAATATCCAGGGTTGCAATCGGGATGTTCATTTGCTGCCGGTTCGTCAGGCGTGGATCGCTGCTGAGTTTATACAGCGTGATTTTCCTGGGAGTGGTAAACGACAGACGCAGTGCCAGGGGCACCGTGCCGTTGCCGAAGTTTTGCCCGTTATGCACGCAATCCACTTTCTTGTTCAACACCACGCCGCCGTAGGAGTTCCCCTGCTTGAAGGCATACGCGGCGGCAAACGTGGCATTGGTGACCAGCACCGCGCCAATGGGTGTCGAACAACGAGCCGAAGGAGAGCAGATCCACCGCCGTCACCAGCATGCGGCCCCCACCGATGATCTTGTCCGCGATCTGCAGGCCTTGCCACGAGAGATGCGGCCGCCAGCCTTGATGCATCTAGGTATGCGATGCCCACAGACCTTTTTCCTCAATAAACGATAAGAAGCCCTGCTCTTTCACGCCGTGCAGCATGCCATACAGCCAGAAATCCGAGGTGCCAATGCCCGCCGGCAGCGGCGCCAATAGTTGCGCGACGCTTCCTGCTCTTCCGGCGTCAGAGTGACATTATTCAGCCCGCTCGTCAAATGACTCGACCAGCCTTCATAACGTACAAGTTCAAACGGCAGGCCGCACTGGGCCATGGCGGTTTGCAGGGCAACAATATCGTTTGCCCAGTTCTTGCCGCAGTGATCCACGTACGTGGTCCACATTTGTACGCCGTCGTCACTCCAAACCGTACCGCCAACTTTGCCGCCTTGGCCGGCCGCCCAGCAGCCCAGCAGCACTTCAATCGAATTCGTCCAATACACAGTGTTGGAGGAGACATAATCCCAGATGTACTGGCACTTGCGGCCGTAGGGGCCCGGATTGCGCCCAGGCCTCGCCGCGAAACGCGAAGAAGTAGCCGCTGTTCCACGGCTTATTGCCCATTTCAATGAATGTAAATGGCGCGAAACTCATTGGCCCGTGGCGTCACGTTGCCGCGCTGAGCCGCGCGCACGGCCCCGTACCCGTCGTCGAAGGCGCCGCGAGAAACTCTATCAATTTCACATAGTCATCTTCTTTCCACTCCAAACTGGCCGTGATCTACAGAATGGGGCGTGCAGCCGGGGTGGCGCCGCTCTCGCAGGCGGCCTGCACCATGCTGGGCAAGTGCATGGGCTGGCAGGCACGCGTACTCAGATTCACGTCCCAGCGCCGCGCGCTCATCACGCCGGACTGCACCATGTACTCAAAGGGATCATCCAACCAGCAATAGCGCAGCACGCCTTTATTCACGGTAGTGCTGGCGCCCACATAGTGCCGCCAGATGCCATGCACTGGCTTGTAAAAATGACATGCTGTGCCGCCGTCGGTGACGTTGTAAAGCACGGCGTTGTCAGCGTAGACCGTGCCGGGCCCGGTGAATAAAAAGGAGGGCCCGTTCACGCCCATGCTGCTCGTCAGCCAGTTGGTAACGGTAAACTGCGCGGACAATTTCACCCACGCGCCGTTGACGATCCCCGCGACACGCCAGTCAAAATATGGCGTTGCGCGATAGCGTATGTTCGCGTCGGTCGGCAGCAGGCCTTCGCCGTGCACCCCGCATTCCATGCGGTACGTGCGCCCGGTCGCCAGCATTGTTGCGCCCCACCAGGTGTCTTTCGTCCAACTGTAGCCGTAGGTCGACATGCCGAACTCGGCGGCGCTGGGACAGGTAATCCGCAGACAACCCGTGCCACAGTTCTCCGCCAGCATTTGCGCCGAGATCGGCCTGGGAATGGTCACGATGGTTTGTCTGCTAGGATTGTTCCAATCGCCATCGCGGGTCCAGAGCGCGCCCCAGCCCTGCAGGCCAATGATCTGCGTGCTCATAGTCTCCGGCGGCGGCACGTCAATTTCCTTTTTTTTCCACGAACACCAAGTCGCCATTTTGCGGAACCGGCGCCTGTGCCCAGATAAATGCACTCGCAGTGTGCGCTGGCCGGAAAACGCGGACAATACACGTAATACTCTGTCACATCGCTGTTGGTCGAGGCATTCCACATGATGTAGGCGTAGCCTCTGAGAGCCCGCACGCGCACATTGGTGGCCGGCGCGGGCTTGCCAGGGAACGCGGCCGGCGCGCTGCCAAAGATACGGAATGGACGCGCGTTCGTGCGCGACGACGCGTCCTGTACCCGAATGGTCACGTTGGTTTCCACCGCTGCCGAACAGATCCCGATGATGCTGCCGTCAGACAGCAACACCAAATTGGGCGGCAACGATCCAGCGGTGATGCTCCACGTCAGCGGCGTCGTACCGCCCACCGCGCTCATCGTCCCCAGTGGCGAGCCGACGGTGTAGTTCTCCCCGATGATGGATTGGGGATTTGCGTGTCATGATGCGCGGATCGTTGTTCCTCAGCGAATGCGGCGTGGCCGGCTCAATCGGCGCCGATAAATCTGACAGATTGCCATCTACGTCCCGCGCCGCACGACATAGCAGTACGACTGGCCGTTGACGATGTGGAAGGTGTCCACCACGTCCGTGGCAGAAACAACCGCCCTCAAGCCATCCACGTCTATCTGCTCATACCCCGCGGCCACGTAGCCGCCGGCCGGGATCGTGCCTTCGCGCAATTTGTGAATCCAGCCCGCGCTCGACGCATTCGTCACTTCGCGATACAGCCGATTCTGTCCGCCATCCAGAAAGCCGGATGATAGCGTGTCGCAATAGCGCGTATTGCACACGGCGTACGTGCCGGTGGCGTCGCTGCCGCCCCCGTCAATTCACAATAGCGCTTAATCACCAGCGGCTCAAAGGCGGGATTAGAGTCCCAGTTGTGACGCGCAGTTCCATGTCATTCTGTGCGCAGAAAGCCGGCGGATTGGAGTGGGTGATGGTCTGGCCAACGACAAACACCGCGGGATTGCTCACCGACGCCGCCAGTGGCAGCGCCAGCAGCGCGCACACGTTGCATATCGCAGTCTCAGATTTCATGGTCCTCTTCTTGCGGAAGAACGAGTGGAAGCATGGAACGATGGATGAAAGCGCTTCATTCGACATTTTGTGTGATCTGCAAGTGACATTTTTCGTCGATAGAACTTCTTAGCATCCATCACGGCTGATAAGCGCGGCTGCATTCCGCTTTTTTCTTCTTCCCTCTGGTCTCTGCACTCTGACTTCCCAACGTGGATCACCCTTGTGGCAGATTTCGGCCATACCTCCACCGGGCTCTCAAAGCCCGGCCACATTACTATGGTCAGCGTTAGGGCCGATTGATGTGATTCATCCGCCTGCCTGGGAGCTGCACTGCCTCGAGCAACGCGGCAGCTGCGCTGCCGCGCTCCATCTGTCGCTCCTGCGGGTGGAACAGGCCGCGCGGTTGCCCACGCCGCCCTACCCAACCACCCAACCACACCTTACTTCCGCCGCAGTGCCAGCAGCCCCAGCGTCGCCAAACCTATCGCGCCCGGCTCCGGCACAATCCCCATCACACTCAGATTCTCAATCCAAACGTAGTTGGCGGCGTTGTTGGCGATTACATCCAACGCCAGCACGGCGTAATTGCCCTGCGCATACGACACGTCCACCATGGCGTTGACCGACTGAATCAACTGCGTTTGGTCTGCCGTGTGTGGAATCTAAAAATTGCTTATGGGAGTGAACGTCATGGTGTCCGGGTCCGTTTGGTTATTCAACGTGTAGCGGTAGTTGAAGGTGCAGTAACTGGTATCGTTGCCAGTGTCCCAACCGCAGACGTCAAAGGCAAACACCAGCCTGCCCAATGTATCGCCTGCGTTGTTGCGGATGCGGAAGCGGCATGCGCACTTTCCCACGATCCTTGCTCGGCCAGGAACGCCGTATAGTTGCCGTTGCCAAAATGGTTTAACTCCACCTGCGGCGGCACAGGTACGGCTATCTCATCACTAGTGTCACCATCGCCGTTCGCGAGCTGCCAAACAACGTGGAAACATTGTTTCCTCGATCTCCCAAATCACGATTATTGTTGCGTTTTGAAAACCCCTTCCGGATGAAAGTCTGGTGACACGTTGTAAACGCGTCGCCAATTATCCGGCTCAAGAAGGTCGGTTATCGCCGGAGGCGATTGTCAGAATACCCGTGATGGTGGAGTTGAAGTCAACCGCCACGGGTGTGCCGAGCGCGGGGAGGACGATTTCCGTGCGGGCGGACACGCCGGTTAGCACGACTGCCAGCGCGGCTGCAAGAAGAATCAGTGTGTGTTTCATCTTTCGGTCTCCTCTCGTCGTGGTTAGTTATATGCCGCGTGGCGTGCTACCTTCCGCAGGCAGCCTGGCGCAGGCACAGGTTACCGTTTACTTTTATCTCTATCACATCGCTTGGATATCCTTACATCGTCCCTCACGGCCGCACAAAACGCCTCTTTTCAGTCCTGTTTGCTGTCGTGGCGAGCGTGTTGTTGCCATCGACATTCGTCCTCATTGCGGGCAGTCTAACATATGAAAACGCAAAAGGAAACGACCGAAACGAGTAAGTGTAGATCTGGTTTCCACGTGCACCGCAGATTTTTATACTGTTCCACACGTGCGCACATTCAGAAGTCTTCGCACCTGAACTATACTGGTGAAGGAAACGGTTCCCCGTTCGTGATCGCTCGCGCCGTTTCGAGACGCTTCTCGCCTTGCATAGAACACAAAGAACTAGCTCTGGACCGTAGTAGGAGAGCTACGCATTTTTCGAGCAAAAGCGCAGGCCCACGACACTCACATCCGCGCTCGTACGCCCGCCTCAGACCCGGAACGTGAGGAGAAACCTCCCGACCCCAGTATAGCTGGTTCAAAAGAAGTAACACTTGTCTACGATCAATCCGTGCCACTACCGTGCGCCCCACATGACGCCTTTGCTCTGCTAATTCGGGTGTAACTCCAAGGTTTGCATACAAAATTGACGCTCACTTTGCTATACTAGTCGCAATGACTGACACTACCGAGACTCCCATTGCCGTTTCTCGCATTCTGCATCCTAGCGATTATCATGTGCAGCATCCAAATGTGTACTTTCCTGATACGGCACGTGAGGGGTATTTTTTACCAGCAAAAGCTCGACGGAATCTGAGTCGGCCACCAGACGAGTATTACAGCCTGCCGCGGCTTGGTCCACACTCGGGTTTACTTTTTAATGTCTTGCACGCCGGTACTTCGCACTGGGAGTACGGTGACCGTTATACGCGCGTGAGATCCAGTGGGTTTGCAATTGAACTCGTCACGCACGGGCGTGGGGAACTGCGTGTGGGACGGTACAAGCGATATATCTTGCGCCCGGGTGACGTGTTTATCCTCCATCCCGATGAGCGCCACTCCTACCGCGCATGCTCACGTTCGCCGTTCCAAAAAATGTACGTTACGCTTGCCATTGACTCACCAATGCATCGGGCCATTTTGGCAGCGACACCTTTGTGGGAGCAGTCATACCTGCCCTTACCGCCCCCCGGCGCGGGGCGTGCTCAGGCGCTGATTGAGCGGGTCATCGCTATTGTCCGCGCAGGTGGCGCCGACGCGGCACTGCAAGCCTCCCTGACGGTCTGTGAGCTGATCACGCTGCTGCTTCAGGAAGTGCACACCCATTCAGAGGCGCCTTCGCTCGACCCGCGGCTCCATGCTGTCATGACACACGCCATTGACCACTTGCATGAACGGCTGAGCATGACCGACCTGGCCAAAGTGGCGGGCGTGAGTGCAGGCCACCTTAATCGCCTCTTTATGAAGGACGTTGGCATGCGCGCGCACGAGTGGCTGCTCAAATTGCGCATGCGTTACGCCTCCGAGCTCCTGCATAAAACGCATCTGCCTATTCATCACATCGCCGAACAAGTCGGTTATGATAATGCCTACACCTTCTCGCGCGCCTTTAAGCATGTGGCCGGCATGGCACCTGTTACGTACCGCCGGCGGGTGTGGCAAGCCCGGTGACCAACGGCGTACCGATTCAACTACGTTTCAGCACCGTCTTCTATTGTTCACGTACCAGACCACACCCGGAGATAACAACCATCAACTTTGACTCTGCTCGTAGCAATATCTGCTGTGACCATGCCACGCCCGACGCGCAATAATGCTACCAACTGAGAAATGTTGGGCATCGCAGTTGGTTTCACGCCAAAAATAGGCCGTGACTATCCCGAGGCAAGCGCTTGTCATTGAACAGAACGCAAGTGTCAAGAATAGTCACGGGCGTAGCGCTCTGATATAGTGGAGGATGCTGGGTCAGGTCGATTACATCTTACTGACCGACCGCCTTGTGCCAGCGACCTGCCCCAGCACCCCGCCCTCTGCCGCCTGCACCCATTCAATTGCCATATGAAGAAGACAGCAGGGCCGCCAACGGCACGACTAACATTGCTAGCGTCACCAAAGATCCGGCCCTCGGCACCCTGAGCAGCAGCGGTTTCATTTCCACTCTGTCAACGAGGATAACCGCGTTTCGTACACTGTCGCGCGGCGTGACGAATTTGTTGTCGACAACAACTTAATCAGCTCATCGCGGCCCACACCGCACGCAGCGCGGCTGGGCTTGCTCACCAGGGCGAGCTCTCGATTACCTAAGCCTACAAGCCCATCACATACCTCAGCGCTCCTCTGTAGCAACCAAGCGCCCACCACGCTCGGCGAAAAGAGTCATGTACCCTTTAGACTCCTGTGCAGATACCTGAACATTACGCGCTCCGCAGACCCACTTGGCGAGTCCCTTCGACCGACATCGGCAATCGAATGATAAATGCCGGGTGTGATTTCTCTTTCTCACACGTATGCAGACGGGCAGGGGCGCGTGATAGTCTCCCGCCCCAGCAGCTCAATGGCATTGTATCCACCGCGTGGCCGAAGTTACTAAGGCGCTGCCAACTGGGTGCTTCAGGTCAAGGGCGATCGGCAATGTCTCCTAACGACGGCTGTTCCGGCCACTGTGGGGTTGTCATTTTTCACGGCGCTAGCATCAGTCTCTGCCAGAACCAAGCCCTTGCACGCATATTAAACATTCATCGTCTCACATTACCGAGATACGACTGCCACGTCAGCCTCTATACCACACCACGCAGCAAATCTCCGTGTAACTATCACCCACAACTCTGCCGCTTGCAGCAAACCATTTAATTGCTGCGTCCCTCCATCGCAGCACGTTCGGCCCGGCGCCTGCGCAGCACCTCTTTTATCTCCTCCACCCGTTCGCGCGTCAGTGGATACCTCCACAGGACAAGTAGACAGCCCAACGTCAAAATGCCCGGCACAAAGCTGTTCATGATACGCATGCGCATGATCGTTGCCGGAGTTTGATTGTACTCAAGTACAGGATCAAAACCAGACAGCACGAGCACAATTCCCGGAAGAACTGCGGAGATTGCGTTCACAATCTTGATAATAAAAGCGTTAATCGCTCCAAACATTCCCTCACGCCGAAATCCCGTCACGAGCTCGTCATGGTCGGTCACGTCTGCCATCATTGTCGCCAGAACCATGTAGTACGACGCAATGCCCACCGAGTAGAAAATCGGCACGATGAACTGATATTCGGGGTGACCTTTCCTCAAACAAAAGAAATTTAATATCGTGCCAATCGACATAAGTATGACGGCCCACCGCATGACTACATGCTTCTGGAACTTCTCACACGCCCATTTCAGCGCAGGCAAGTTGATCAGACCCAATACCCAGCAAAACGTCCCCACGTACGCTGCAATGCGCGCACCTGCACCAGCCGACCCCATCACCCAATAAATGTTCAGATATCCTCCCAATGGCAGGAACATCCCTTGCACTAACCCTAAAAAATTGTACAAGAAAATGATGCGCAGGAAGTTGGGGTTCTTGCACAGACTTATAAACGACTGGATGATGCCCATGTGATGCTCTAACTGCCGCTTGGAGATCACCGTGCTCATCCGTTCCTTGACAAATACAACCATCAGTATTGTGGCAGGAATCCCCAGTGAACACGCCAAGAGCGCTACGTAAAAGAGTCCGTCCAGCGCTGTACGGAAGTACAGCAAAAAGCAAAACACCGGTACATACGGCGCGATCACACCCACCACGTGATCCACAATCGAACGATACATGACCACGCGCGTGCGCCCGTCATAACTCGGGCACAGCTCTATTCCCAAGGCATAATATGGCACAGACTGGATAGTCGTGAACGTGGTAAACAAGAGCAGACCCACCAACACGTACAAAGTAACGCTGCGCGTGTCACGGTTATCTGGATCCCAAAAAATGCGCCACGCATCGATAAGTTCCTGCAATGTGCTCTTACCACTCGTCTCCTGAGACATCGGGCCTACATAGCCGGTGAGGAGGGCCTCCACTTGCCCTCGCATCCGCTCCGTGTTAAGCCGGCCCTCGCGGTACTGGTGGAGCAGTGACGCTGCTGCGCGCTGCGCGCTCGCCTGCGCAGCAACGCTGCACAGGTTTGTCAGAGCTGCCAGCCGTTCCTGCGCATAAACAAGCCGGCCACGCGCGATCCCAGCCTCAAGCACGTCACTGGCGTTCGTGTACACGAGCGACTGCCGTACCGCCTCCTCAGCAGCAACAACCAGCTCATTGAGTCGCGTTGCATTCGTGGCAAAGAACACCTCTGCACTTGCAGACTCCTTCATGGCGGTCAGCGCAGCCTGCCAGGCCGCTTCTGAGGACCTGCAACCTTCCCCGCGTGCGGCGAGCCTCGCAACCAACAGCAGTGTCTGACCAGCTCTACGCACACTCTGCGCTGCAGCGCTTAGGTCATCAGGAACACCCTCACCTCCAATCGCCCGCAGAATACCTGGCACGAACGCGACCGCGTCGCTTCCCGCCCTCCTCCCCGCGCGCACCACGTCTACCTGCACCAGCAGCTCCTCACTCGCCTTCGCAACTGCCATTGCCTTGTCCAAACGTGTGATTACCTGTCGCGCGTTGTTGACCATCGTCTGCGCATGCTCGCAGTTCAGCTTCTTTGTGGATAGCAGCTTCGCATCGCCAAAAGCCATGGCATTCGAGAACGATTGTTCCATACGCGCCAGACGTTCTTGACGCTTATGAAAATCGGCAAGAATGTCAGGCATCAACCTACCATACATGTTCGTAATCTTGCGATAGTCGCGTCGGAGAGCATCCAGGTCCTTCTCCAGCACCACGTCGCTGCACACACTAGATCGCGCTAACAACGCTAGATAATTCGTAAGCGTCGTCGTCGCTCGTTCAGCGCGTGCCAGCAGCGTGATGGACTGTTTGTCACCTTCCAGGACTCGGTTGGAAGATATGCTGTGCACTTTGGGAAACCAAATGATGAGCACTGCCACAAGGGCGCTGCGACCTATCCCACCTACGAGAATAAACGGCCGCCGCCGCCCCCAGCGGCTTTTAAAATTGTCCGTGATCTGCGCCATCACCGGATCGGTCACCGCATCCCAAAATGTCTTGATTCCCAGCACCACCCCCAGGATAAGCGGATTAATCCGCATGGCAACGACCATCACAGTCTGCAGAATGCTAAAAAACTGATTCGAGATGCTGCTTTCTATATTGCCGAAAGCGTATAACAGCACCTCTTTCGTCGGCTGTCTCTTATACACATCT
>JAOACZ010000202.1 GCA_026417575.1 bacterium
CCTCTAACCCCATCCACTTCACCGCATCTGTCATCTTCAGCCGCTTGTCCGCCCCACAAAACGCAGTAAACGGTTTCCCAAATTTCACCGCAAACATGATCCCGTGAAAAAAACCTGTAAAAACGTACCGCGCATGCGCAAATAAACTCACAAACTCGTCCGGCGAGGCCGCTGCCATCACCTCCTCCGCACACCCTACCCCATACCCCACTGCCACAACTCCCACCCCGCTCCTCTCCGCACATCGCTTCACATACGCCTCCGCCTCCTTCGTCAACACCCCGTACACTAACATGTACTCCCCCTCCCGCACCTTCCTTACCAACCCGTCGTACTCGATCAACAATGTCGGATCAACTACTATCTCCGCCTCCAACCCACACTCCTCTTCCACAATCCGCCGCGAATGCTCATCCCGTACCGATATCTCCGCAAACTTCTCTAGCTCCCCTCTAATTTCCTCCCGATGTACTCCCGTGCTTGCCGTATACCCAAAGCTCGCCGCATAACTCACCCTCCTTTCCGTACCCGCCCACGCCAAGAAATATGATCGGTCATACCCACGAAACGAATTGATGTTCCACACCTCATCACTCCCCACAATCACTACATCGTACCGCCCACAAACTCCCTCAAATCCCTCGTATGTTCGAAACGGCTGCGGACTCAGCCTCATCCGCGCCTTCATAAACTCCTCCATCCGCCGTAGCCGCCGCGCGTTGCTCTCCGCCTGCGGGTTGTTCTCAAACAGCGCACTATAATATGCCGCCAGCGCCTTCGCCGGACGATAATCAATCAACTCCACCTCATGCCCTAACTCCTGCACCGCTTCTTGCAGCGCATACGCCTGCAACATCGCCCCATAATTCGCTACATGATGAAACGTCAAAATCCCAACTCTCATATATCTTTCGCTCCTTTCCCCGCACCACTACTCGCAGCCCCTTGCTGCCTCATATCAATATCTCTATTCCGCCTCACGTTGCTAGCCTAACGCCAATGCACGAATCTCTTCCCCACGCAGTGCGCGCCGATATACCGCTATCCCACTAATCCACCCGCTAAACCCCTCACCATCCGGCGGCGCTGCCTCAGGATACCCTTCCCAGGCGCGGTAGCACCGCTGTGCTACCGTGAAATCTCCTCCGTCCACCCCTCCATCGTAAATCGTCTCCCCGTACATAAACGGATTGCTTCCCTCACATTCATCAAGCTCACCGTTCACATATACCCGCAACGCTTGCAAATCATACGTACACGCTAGGCAATACCATTCCCCAACACGCAATTCCGTTCCACCCGTCGCGTAAGAAAAACATGCCGGATGTCCCGGCGTATGATGCCCGCCATGCGACACATACCCCATCGCCCGCGCCCGTACCGCCCGCCGCTCCCAGGTCCGCCAATCACTCGCCCACGCACCATGGGTAAACAATGCATATTGCCGCTTCATCCGCTCATTCCATACGCCACAGATAAATTGCCACAGCCGGTCACTGTCATGCTTCACCCACGCCACCACCGTCCATGGCTGCGCACCGTGTATATCCAAACCACCTAACTCCGCCCGCGGCACCCGCAACCACCCGCCATACTCAATGCGCGCACACCAGCGTCCAAACCGCTGCGGTCCGTCCATTTCCACTCGCACAACGCGCCCGTGCATGGCGCGCAACACCCGCCCTGCCACTCTATCCGGCCATGCGCTGCCATCATGGCATTGAAAATCCCATGCGGCGCACAAATTAGCATCCTCTCCAATCTTCATCCGCATCCCCTCGCGCCGTCTTAGTGCGCTGTGCCGCTCTCGCCCCCTGCATGCCCGCCGGCCCCCCGCCACGCCAGCTGCGCCCCGGCCGGCTCCAGCGCCAGCGGTACGACTTCTTCATACGCGTACCCCGCGCGAATCTCGTTAATCACAAACGGCGTAAACGTATTGTCGTTGTGCGCCTTGGAAAAACACAGGCGCATCAACACACACGCCCTGCTGCCTGTGCCCACCCTGCGCACGCCGCCACTCGCCAGCGCGTTCGTCGAAATGTCATCCACCCCCTCTTGATACCGCCACCACGTTATATCAAACGCCCGCACGTACATCTCGCCTTCCGCGCCTTTCCAAAGTTTAATTTTTCCCACGACAAAGTAGGTGGTATCGTTACTCAATGCCCCGCCGGTGGGCGCCTGGAAACTGTCGAACGTGTAGGGACGGTTAACCAGGGCGCGCATATTGTGTTTCTTGCCACTGCCAATCACCCAGTTGAATTGGGCAATGTTCTCCCCCGGGTCAAACCCCCACGCAAAGCAGCTTTCACCGTCGTCCGTATCGCTCAAGGTTTTATTAAGATAACTGGCCCAAAACTCCACGTCACTGTCCAAGTGTGTAATAATGTTGCGCTGATAGCGGCACTGCGTCGTATTGCCTGGGGCACTGAGAAAGGCGGCGCACCGGCCGGTCCTGTAAACGTATTTCTCACCATTGCCGCTGGTAAACGCCAGCCCCTGCGCTAGCACTTCGGCATTAACATCGCCACCCGCGTCAATCCACGCGCCGCTCCATCCTACGCCGCCGTCATTGCCCGCCAGGTCACCAAACGCGTAGTCGAATCCCTCGTAAACAAATCGCTCAGCGTGCGCAGGGTTATGAACGATTCCCGCGGCGCATGCCACCACCACGATGAATACTGCTGCAGTGCGTTTGATCACATTGCCCCACTACTGATTATAGACTCATCTGAAAAAGTCTAGCGTGCCCCAGCGCGGATTTCATGAACAAAACAAGCACGCAATAGCATAAAGTACAACGGCAAGCCGCGCGAGCACAAGTACGTGCTCGTGATCGCAAATCACTGGAGCGCCACCGTCCCAGCGGCCACATGTCACTCGGACACCTACCCGCCGCTCATGCGCTCACCCACGTGGGCGGACCACGGACGCGAGGAGCGCGTCCCTCCAGCCCCTATCGCGCATTGATGGCGGCCTTTTGCCTCCGTTCTGCACCCCCGTTAACGCACCTTCCGCAACGCCAGCAGCCCTGCCAAGACCGCCATCCCAATCACCCCAGGCTCCGGCGTCAACCGTACGCCTACACTCAGCCCGTCTTCCATCACTACCAAATCCCCTGCCCATCCCGCCGTCTCACTCAAATCCAACACCAAATTGTCAAACCCACTTATGCTGCTCACCACCTGAAACACGGTGTTCGTTACCCCAAGCCCATCATACGTCGCCCCAGGCAACGGCTTCACTTTCACCGTCACCGTGCTCCCAATCGTCAAGTTCGTTACCACCGTCACATCGTTCGTGTTCACCCCAACTCCCTTCTCCCACTCCACCGTGCTCCCGCCATTTAAATTCAACACATTCACCCACAGTTTCCCCACGCTCTCCCCAGGCGCAAGCGTCCCTCCGCTCTGCACTATCACTGTCCCGCTGATCCGCCCCTTGCCCCCCAGCTTCGCCCCGCTCTCCACCGTCACCGTTCCCTGCCCCGTTCCGCTCCCTGACGTGTTGTTCACTAACAACGTCCCCGCTTTCACTGCTGTGTTGCCATAATTATTCGGCTGCGTCAATATCACCGTCCCCGGGCCCGTTTTCTCTATGCTCCGGTTGTTGCCGCCATCATTCACCCACCCGTTAAACGTCACCGTGCCCCCGCTCGCCGCATACAATTGATTCACTCCCGTGCTCACCATCAAATCCAGATTCCCATTAAACACCACCGTACTCGCATCCAGGCATCCCACAATCCGCGCCGCGCTCCCGTTCATCAACTGCACCTTCTGTGCAATCGTCCGGTTCCCCACCGTGTACAACCTAATGTTGTTCGCTCCCGTGCCCGAATCTCCCACCTGAATAAAATTCCCGCTGTCCCCCAGCGCCGCGTCGTTATGCAACACCACTGTCCCCGCGGAAAACTCCACCCGCCCAACAAACGTGTTCGCTCCATACAAGTTGTACACCGTATTGTGCCCGCGTGTCCCGTTGTTGTTGTATCCAAACCGCAACCGCGTATCCGTATTCCCCGGTGTCGCCAATAACCGCCCGTAAAAGTTAATCGTGTGGAACGCGCTCGCTTGCGATGATTCAAGATCAAACCACTTCGTCCCCGAGCCGCCCTCATATTGATAGTCACCGTACAGATTCAGCATCGTCGCGCCCGCATTCTCTGTCCGCACACGGATGTTAAAGGTGCCAGAAATGTTTGTCATCAGAAAACTTGTGTACACCGTGCACGTGCCCGCGTTGTACATC
>JAOACZ010000161.1 GCA_026417575.1 bacterium
GCCTTGCCCATGGCCTGGATCTTCGCCCGCTACTCCTTCCCGGGCAAGTCCCTCATCAACGGCCTCGCTCTCATCCCCATGATCATGCCCCCCTTCGTCGGCGCTCTCGGCATGAAATACCTCTTCGGCCGGTGCGGTTCAATCAACCTCCTCCTCGACCGCCTTGGCCTGCCCATGATCGACTGGTTCGGCGCCGGTGGCCTCCTCGGCGTCGTCATCCTCGAAGTCCTTCACCTCTACCCCATCATGTTCCTCAACGTCGTCGCCGCTCTCGCTAACATTGACCCCGCTATGGAGGAAGCTGCCCGCAACCTCGGTGCCTCCCCCTGGCGCATCTTCCGGAAAGTAACCTTCCCTCTCATGCTGCCCGGCTACTTCGCGGGCGCCGTCATCGTCTTTATCTGGGCCTTCACTGACCCTGGCGCTCCCCTCATCTTCGAATTCCGTAACTGCATCCCCGTCCAAATCTTCGATCGCCTCAGTGATATCAACGAAAATCCAGTCGGGTATGCCCTCGTCGTCATCATGCTCATCATCTCCCTCGCCTTCTTTCTCCTCTCTAAATGGCTCTCTCAACGCCGCGCAGTTATCTCCACTGGTAAAGGTGCTACTGTATCCGTCGAGCGCAAACCTTCGCCTCTTGGTGCTGTCTTTATCTACCTTTTCCTCGCCACGCTGACCTTCATCGCACTCTTGCCACACCTTAGCGTCCTCGGCGTCGCGCTCTCTCAACGCTGGGCTATGACAATCTTCCCTGAACAACTCACCGCTAAGTTCTTCCACCTCGCCCTCACCCACCGCCTCGCCGCCTCTAGCATCCGTAATTCCCTTATCCTCAGTGCCGGCTCCACCCTTATTGTCATCGTCATCGGCGTCGTCCTCGGCTACTTCCTCGTCCGTCACAAGTCCCCCTTGCTCGACTGGCTCGATTCGCTCGTCATGCTCCCTCTCGCTGTCCCCGGCATCGTCCTTGCCTTCGGTTATGTCGCCTGCTTCCGCTCCTGGTCCTTCGGCCCCTTTACTCTCAATCCTCAAGTCAATCCCTTCCCCCTCTTAATCATTTGCTACAGTGTTCGTCGCCTGCCGTACATGGTCCGCTCAGCCTATGCCGGTTTTCAACAGCTCAGCGAATCCCTGGAAGAAGCTGGCCGCAATCTCGGCGCCTCTACTCCCTACGTCCTCCGTCGCATCACCATCCCGCTCATGTCCTCGCACATCCTCGCCGGCGCAATCCTCGCCTTCACTTTCGCCATGTTTGAGGTCGGAAGTACCCTCGTTCTCGCTTTCCGCGAACAGGATTACCCTATCGCCAAAGCTATCTACATGCTCAACATGCGCCTCGGAGATGGTCCCAACATCGCCAGTGCTATGGGTATTCTCGGCATGATCCTCCTCTCGGTCAGTCTCGTCATCGTCGGCACCATCCTCGGCCAACGCATGGGTGAACTCTTCCGAACTCGCTAAACTCTTTGCTATGCCTCACCAATCTCCTCCGCCCACGCTCCTCCTCCTCGACATCGGTAATCAATTCACCAAGGCCGCATGGGCGCCTAGCCCAAAGCGCCTACGCCCACTCCCTCCCATCCCTACCCCCACGTTCCCCGCCCGCCTCCCAGACCTCCTTGCTCACGCCCCCGCTCCCCCACGGGCCATTGCTCTCGCCAGCGTCGTCCCTGATATCACCTCAACAATTCAAAATTCCCTCCTCAGCCTCCCTTCCCCACCCCCACTTCTCATCCTCAATTACACCTCCTTCTCCCGCCTCATGCCCTCTCGCGTCAAACCTCCACTCGAACCCGGGCCAGACCGCCTCGCCAATGCTCTCGCCCTCCGCACCCTCTATTCACTCCCGGCCTGCGCTATTGACCTCGGCTCAGCGCTCACCCTAGAAATTGTCGACCGGCGCGGGGCCTTCGTCAGTGGCGCGATCGCCCCCGGCCCTAATCTCCAACTCGCAGCTCTCCACCTCGGTACCGCTCAACTCCGCGCCGTCACTGCGCTGCTCCCCTCCATCCCACGTCGGGGCACTTCCACTCAAGCCGCAATCACCATCGGCGTCCGCCTCGGCCTTATTGCCACTGCGCGCGCTCTTATCGATCACGCCTCCTCCGTCCTCCGCCACTCCCCCGCTTCGATTGTGCTAACTGGTGGCGATGCGCACCTACTCCTCCCCGCTTTGCGACGCTCCTTCCCAAAGCTTATCCATGACCCACTCCTTACCCTGCGTGGCCTCGCTATCTTTGCCGCAGCCCTCTCCCCAAATACCCTCCCGGACCTTCACCACTAACGGCCGCGACTCGCTTCGCCCACCCTACCCTGACAAAACATCCCCGATACCGCCCCTCCCCGCTTCACCCACACCGCGAAAAACTTCCTCTTGTCTTTTCCTCCTGCGCGTAACAGAATCCGCGCTGCCCTCTTCACCGGCAAGACCACAAAAGTACAACAGCCACCTTCGCCCCAGTGCAGCCCCTCTCAACCTCTTTTAGTCAGCATTTTTTGTCAATTGCAAACGACCCTTCTGGTCGATCGCCACCCAACGCGCCGATTACCCACGCAGCCGCCTCCGCGACTTTTGCCGCAGTGCGCGCACTCATCTCATCCCCCATGTCAAACCGTTCCCCAGGCACCGACACGATCACACCCCGCGGCTGGCGCTGGTAAAGTTTCCCGCACAACCCAAGAAGCCCGCCCGGCGTAATCAGATGCGTTGTAAAACCACCTTCCTCTGCCACGTCTACCGGGGTGATCGCTACATCCTCCGAAAACGTCACAACGTGCGTGTCGCAAAAATACACTTCTGCCGCAGAACTAATCTCCTCTACCATGTCCACGTCCAGTTGACACGCCGTCAGTACCCGCACATCCGCCCTCCCGGCCTGTCTTGCCCACTCACGCACTGCCTCCGCTACCACGTGCCCCGCCCGGTCATCTTGCCGGTGCGGGTTCCCATACCCAATCACTACCACCCGCGCCACCGTCTCTCCACGCCCCTCCACCGCTGCCCTCAGTTCCGCTCAACCGGCTCTGTACTCGCCTGCTCTGGCACTGTCTGCTGCTCCTTTATCCTCTCCCCAGCCACGCCAGCAGTCTCACTCACTTCGTTAGTCTTCCCTACCGCCTCATCCGCCCCCTTGCTCTCCCCCTTTTCCTCCTTCTCAGCCTCGTCCGCTTCGGGCGCCACTGCCGCGGTCACTAGCTCCTCCCGTGTCTTCCGTAACTCGCTGATCTTGTACGACGGCAGCACATACAACCATGAACCAAAACGGGCATTAAGCAAGTCAGCCTTCTCTTTTGCCGTATCTCCACCCTCCGCCCCTACTTCAGCTTTGGAAGCATCGTAACTCACTTCCAACCGCGCATACGCGTCAGCTGCGTTTGTGTCCGCAAGCCGCAACGCATACGTAATCCCATCCGCAGTACGTACCCGCACGCTCCACGCCCGCTCAAGCGCTCTATTCGTGCTCGCTTCCGCCGGCGCAACTACTTTCTGAATCGTGAAATAGCTCAGCGCTCCCGCTAGGCTCGTCGCTGTCGCACTGTTCACTTGCTGGGTCGGCCCAAGCCCACTAATGCTGAACCCGTCCGTGCTGTTCGTCCGCCACAACGTCGTCGCCTCTCCTCCCGGCGGGCTCACGCTAATTTCACGCACCTGCTCCGCAGGCACGTTCAACACCTGCCGCTCAATCCATCCCTCCGCACTCCCCGGCAGCGCTATGATGTCCTTCACTAGAAGTACAGTTTCGCTCCTCGCCGACGCTCCCGCCGTCGCCGAGGCTAACCGCAAATACGTCCCCTCCGGTGCAGCAAAACTGTACGGATCCCGCGGATCACGCGCCCGCTGCTTCTGATTGCCCACAATCATCTCAAACACCGGCGTCCCCCCCTTCGTGAAAAATTGCACCGCCGTCCCTTGCCCACTCTCCTCCGCACCCGCCGCCGCCGGCCCCACCAACCGCAACCGCCCCAAACTCCCCCCACGCACCCTCTGATGTTGCCCTACCTTCATCTCGTACACCTGCTGCAACAACTCCGCCACCTTCCCAAAATTTGCCGGATAATCATAGTACTCCGCCACTCGCCACGTCCCCCCCTCTTTCCCTATCGTCACCGTGCCTTCGCTCGTCCGTACCACGATCCGCTCAATCTCATTCAGCGGAAACCCAGGCGCTATCCGCTGCCCCACTACCCAGCCCGGGCCCCGCCGCGCGCCCACCACCTTAACTACCCACGCCACCCCGACCACTACCACACATAATACAACTAATATTGCTACTGTCCTTGTTCTCATGACTGCTTCACCTGATAGTAACGATACAACGCTAAACCTATCCCAAACAAACATACCCCAAACGGCACCAGCGCCATGTTGTACACCTTCAGCCGTAGGCCCAGCGCATCAATGTCCCGCCGTAAATTCTTCCTTACCTCCTTCAACTGCTTCGCTACCTCTACCTGGCGTTGCCGAAATTGCTCAATCTTCTCCTGCTGCTCCGCCGTCAAAATAAAGCGCTGCTTATCATCCCGCTTCGCTTGCAACTCCGCTAATTGCCGCCGCAGACTCTGTAGCTCCTCACTCAGCTCACGCTCGTGTGCCAACCACCGCTCCTGGGCACGCCGCTCTAACTCCTTCACTACCTTGAACGGCCGCTCAAATTTCGCCCGCGACCGTATCGCTATCAAATTCGGATCGCCTGCCAACTGGTCCACCACGTTCATCACAAAGTCGATGTTGTTGTTGAACGGCCGATACGCCTTAAACCCAAAAATATTGATCTCCTGAAAATTGTACTGGTCAGCCAGCAAATCTACATCCGCTACTATTACGATCGTCCCCGGTTGGCTCGCTACCTTCAACACCCCATTCGTTTCTCCTGGCGCACCCGGCTTCCCCTGCGGAAACGCACTCGCAAATTTCCCCGTAATCCGCGCCGCCAGCGCATACGGCTCGTTCGCACTCACAAAACCTTCACGTAAATCCCGCACACTCCCCTGCGCCGCAAACACTTCCTTCTCCATCACGTTCTTCGACGTGCGGATCAACGCCGTGAATGTGTTGTTCGTCGCATCCATGTTCTTTACATGGCTCGCCACCGGAATCACAAGCAAGTTCAGTTGCGCCGACGTCACATCATCCTGGTTCAACATATCCCCCGTCACCGTTATCCATGACGGCACCGACTCCGCACGATTTCCCCCCATCGCCACTGTCGTCGGATTGTCCATGTCAATCACCGCCCTCCCCGGAACGTTCACCTTCCACGCCTCAAACAGCTTGTCAAGATTTGATGCGCTCGGCAACCGGAACCCTACCCCCGTATCCTCCGTGTCCGCGACACACGCCGGATCCACAAAAAACACCGCCTTCCCCCCACGCAGCACATACTGATCTATCGCAAACAAAATCGCATCGGGAAAATTCTTCGGATGAATCACTAACAACACATCCACCGTCGCCGGAATCTCGCTCTCATTCGTGCTTATCGTCACCACATCATATGTCTTGCGCAACTCCTCCACAAATACCCACGGCTTCGCCTGCTCCTCGCGCGTCATCCGCATCATGAACCGCGGTACCTCCGTCCCCGCCACCGGCATGCTGCTCACGATCCCCACCGTCTTCCTGCGCGGGTTCAATACCTGGTAAATTAAACGCGAAATGTCGTACTCCAAAAAGCGCTCGCGCTGCGGCGTCAAAAACGGTATCGTCTGATGTTGGTCCGCCGCCTCCGCTACCAGCCCAAAGTAAAATACCTCGTCCGCTTCCAACGGATTCACCGGATTCCCTACCACCCCATACTTCTGCGCCCACTCCTCCTCGTCAGAATCCGGCCTCGGATCATACACCTCTAACGTAATCGCCCCACGTCCGTAATTCACATACTCCCGCAACAAGTCCTGCACACGCTCCGCATACGCTTTTATGTACGCATCCTGATTCCCTAGCGCACGTGAGTAGAATAACTTCAGGGTCACATCCTCCGGCAAATTCTTCAGCAACTCCCGCGTGCCCTCCGACAACGAATACATCTTATCCGCCGTCATATCCACCCGGAAGTACACCTGCCGCGCAATAAAATTAACGCACACTAACAGCACCGCCAGCGCCACCATCCCGGCCGCTGACGTCACTACGCGTCGCGTGAATAAATGCTTCATAGTCTTCCCCCGCTTTCCTT